>JAUSKU010000058.1 GCA_030646755.1 Deltaproteobacteria bacterium | reverse complement strand
TGGAAATATGGTCTGTTGTATCATCTCTTTAACCCTCCTGGATTTTTGGTTTCACCACACAGGTGAGGATTATACCTCACTGAAACCTTGGATCCAAGAGGGTTTTTGCGTTTTATGGGGCAGCTAACGCGGAATTTGGGACTCCCTTTCTTATTGATTTATGGGCCAAAAGTATATAAAATAAAAAGAATTTTTGCAATCAGATTATTCCGGAGGGTATTGATGAAAGACTCAAGGGTCGAAAAGCTTGCTGACATACTTGTTAATTACTCGGCTAAGGTTAAGAAGGGAGACACCGTGCTTGTCAGGGGTGATGAACTTGGAAAGCCCCTGATACTTGAGGTCTACAGAAAGGTTATAGAGGCCGGCGGCAACCCGCTGACCAGCGTATCGTTCGATGAGATGAACAAGATCTTTTATGATTCTGCATCGAAGGAGCAGCTGTCTCACACCTCTAAGATAAAGCTTTATGAGGCGAAGAACTGTGATGCGGTCATCATCGTCCATGCCCCGGCCAACTCCAAGTCATTAACGACAGTAAACCCGGCAAAAATGACTATGAGGAGCAAGGCAAACAAACCTATAAGCGAAATCATTGTAAATAAAAAGAGGTGGGTACTTACCAACTACCCCACCCAGGCCCTGGCCCAGGATGCCGAGATGTCGATAGAGGAGTATGAGGATTTTTTATTTAATGCGACCAACCTGGACTGGGTGAAGGTTGACAGGGAACAGGAAAGGATAAAGAAGGTGATCGACAAGGGAAGGACGGTGCGTATTGTCGGGAAGAACACAGACCTTACATTCAGCATAAAGGGGAGAAAGGGGATAAAGTGCTCGGGGAGCAGCAACATGCCTGACGGCGAGATATTCTATGCACCTGTTGAAGACTCGGCAAACGGTCACATCTATTACGAATTCCCGGCCATCCACGGCGGGAAGGAGGTTACCGGGATACATCTGGGGTTCGAAAAAGGGAAGGTGGTAAAGGCAACGGCTGAAAAGAACGAGGAGTATCTCTTTGCCATGCTGGATACGGACAAGGGGGCCAGATACCTTGGTGAATTCGGGATAGGCACCAACTACGGCATAAAGAGATTCACAAGGGACATCCTCTTTGATGAGAAGATAGGTGGGACCGTTCATCTGGCCTTGGGACGCTCATACAAGGAGTCTGGAGGAAAGAACGACTCTGCCATCCACTGGGACATGATAAAGGAGCTGCGGGAAGACGGGGCATTATATCTGGACGGGAAGAGGATTCAGGAAAACGGAAAGTTCCTGATATAGAGGATTTTTATGCGCATTCTGGTGGTCGAAGACGAAAAAAAGGTGGCCAGTTTCATAAAGAAGGGGCTGGAGGAGGAGAGCTATGCCGTTGACGTCTCTTATGAGGGCGAGGAGGGTTGTTATCTGGCGGAGACAAACCCTTATGACCTCATTATACTCGATTTAATGCTCCCAAAGAAAAACGGCCTTTCCATCCTCAAAGAGCTGAGGGACAAGGGGATAAATACTCCCATCCTCCTTCTTACAGCCAAAGGGTCTGTGGAGGACAGGGTTGCAGGTTTGAACGCAGGGGCCGACGACTACCTGGCAAAACCTTTCGTCTTTGCCGAGCTCCTGGCAAGGGTAAGGAGCCTCTTAAGGAGAGGAGGGGAGAAGTCTCCCGTATTGAAGTTTGCAGACCTGACCATGGACCCCGTAACCCGCAGGGTGACAAGAGGGGTGGTGGATATCGAGCTTACAAGCAAGGAATATGCATTACTGGAATATTTTATGCGCCGTCCCAACCAGGTATTGACAAGGACCATGATCTCAGAGCATGTATGGGAGTCTGACTTCGACACCTTCACCAATGTCATTGACGTATATGTGAACTATCTGAGAAACAAGATAGATAAGGGAAATGAAAAAAAGCTGATCCATACCATCAGAGGTGTTGGGTATATATTGAAGGAACAGAATGATTAAGAGTAGTATCAGGTTTAAGCTTACCGTCTGGTATGCCGCAGTGATGGTATTAGTCCTCATCTTCTTCGGATCGACCCTTTATCTAACCATGTCCAGGGCCTTGTATGCCGAAGTAGATTCCAGAATAAAGGGGATGGCCGAGGTGATGGCCTCTTCTTCCCATACCTTCCCAAGCCACTTCGACCTGGCCCAGTTGGACATGATGGTTGCGGAGAACCTCGGATTCAAGAACCAGGGAAAGTTTATTCAAATTATGGACAACACGGGCACGGTAGGGCAGACTTCTGTAAGCCTGAGTCCTCAACCCCTCCCCATAAGCATTACCGCCATCAAAAGGGCCGCCAATAAGGAGATATCCTTCGACACCATAAAGGTAGAGAGGATCAAATACCCCATAAGGATGATCACCTATCCGATTATAGAAAATGGGGAGGTCGCCACTATCCTCCAGGTAGGGACATCCCTGGAAACGCTTCAGAATACCCTCCATGTCCTTTTTTTGACCATCATCTTCGGAATCCTGGCTTCACTGGCTCTGGCAAGCCTTGGAGGATGGTTCATGGCAAAGAAGTCTTTAAGCCCGGTCAATGACATAACAACGGCAGCCAGGGCGATAACTGCAAAAAACCTCGACCAGAGGATAGAGGTGGCAAACCCGAATGACGAGGTAGGAAGGCTGGCAGAGACATTTAATGAGATGATCTCGAGGTTGAACAACTCCTTCAGGCAGATAAATCAGTTTAGTTCCGATGTCTCCCATGAATTAAGGACACCTCTTACAATAATGAGAGGGGAGATGGAGGTTGCTATGAGGACGCAGAGGACACCGGAGGAATACAAAGAGGTTATAGCCAGCGGCCTTGAAGAGGTTGAAAGGATGAGTCTAATGGTGGAAGAGCTCCTCCTCCTTTCAAAGACAGAACACGGAGAATTGAAGTTAAATGTCTCTACTGTTGCTTTGCGCAAGCTTTTAGAAGCTATCTACGATAATGCAACGGCCCTGGCAAGGGGTAAGGGAGTTTCCATATCCATACAAAGTAATGACGAGGTTTATATAGAAGGGGACGAGATGCGGCTTCGTCAAGTGCTTTTAAATCTAGTAGATAATGCCATAAAATACAGTCCTTCCGGGGGGGAAGTCGAGCTTTCATTGACCAGAGACAAGGAATACGCCCATATCTCTGTTAAGGATACAGGGATTGGGATCGCGAAGGAAGACCAGGAAAAGATATTTGGCAGGTTTTACAGAGTTGATGCGTCCAGAAGCAGGGAGGTCGGCGGCACGGGCCTGGGACTCTCCATATGCAAATGGATAACCGAGGGCCACGGCGGAAAGATATCTGTTGTAAGCGATATAGGTAAAGGCACGACATTCACTGTATCCCTTCCGTTCAGGCATTAGAGGGTCTTACCCAAATCCCCTTGACTTATCCTGCCTGTGCCATATAATACGGCAAAAATCTTAGATATACCACTGAGACACGGACTAACGCCCCCTCGCTCCCCCTCTTAATCTAAGAGGGGGATGGGGGAAATTTTTGTGGTTAAGAGAGGTATTTATGGAATTTGAAGCAGTTATAGGGCTTGAGGTCCATGCCCAGCTTTTGACTAATACGAAGATCTTCTGTGGTTGCCCTACAAAGTTCGGGGCGGAGCCAAACTCCCAGACATGCCCGATATGCCTTGGTATGCCAGGGGTACTGCCTGTCTTGAATAAGAAGGTCGTGGAATATGCCATGAAGGCCGCCCTGGCTACAGGGTGCGAGATACAGTCGATGAGCCGTTTTGCAAGGAAGAACTACTTCTACCCTGACCTTCCCAAGGGTTACCAGATATCCCAGTACGAGCTCCCGATAGCATTAAGGGGACATATTGATATACCTGTTGAGGGCGGGCACAAGAGGATAGGGATTACACGTATCCACATGGAAGAGGATGCTGGAAAGTCACTGCATGAAGGTATTGCAGGGGCATCCCACGTGGACCTTAACAGGGCAGGGACACCGCTGATCGAGATAGTAAGCGAGCCTGACATGAGAAACTCGGATGAGGCCGTTGAATACCTCAAGAGGCTCAGGGCGATCCTGATGTACCTGGAGGTATGCGACGGGAACATGGAGGAAGGCTCCTTCCGCTGCGATGCCAACATATCCATAATGCCGAAAGGTGAGACGAAGTTCGGGACAAGGGCGGAGCTTAAGAACATAAACTCTTTCAGGTTTGTCCAGAAGGCCATAGAATACGAGATAAAGAGGCAGAAGGCCTTAATCATGGACGGAGGAAAGGTAGTTCAGGAGACAAGACTCTGGGATACACAGAAAAATGTTACCGTATCGATGAGGGGAAAGGAAGAGGCACACGATTACCGTTATTTCCCTGATCCTGACCTGGTTCCCATAGAAATAAGCCCTGAGTGGATAGAGGACGTCAGAAAGAGCCTGCCGGAGCTACCTGCCCAGAAGGTGAAGAGGTTCACGGCGGAATACGGCATACCTGAATACGATGCAGAGGTGCTGAGCGTTTCCAAGGCGTTGGCCAATTATTACGAGGAAACAGCCAAGCTTTCAGGCCAGTCAAAGGCAGCCAGCAACTGGATAATGGGCGACCTCCTCAGGTTCCTGAAGGAAGACGACAGGGAGATCGAGGAGTCCCCTGTAACTCCGAAGCACATAGCAGAAATGATTAAGCTTATGGATGACGGTACCATCAGCGGAAAGATAGCTAAGACCGTTATGGAAGAGATGTATAAGACAGGGAAGATGCCTGAGGATGTGGTCAAGGAAAAGGGGCTCGTCCAGGTAACAGATACAGGGGCCATAGAAAAAGTCATCGACGAGGTAATTGCCGAAAATGCCGACAGCGTAGCGGCCTATAAATCAGGGAAAGACAAGCTCTTCGGCTTCTTTGTGGGGCAGGTGATGAAGAAGAGCCAGGGGAAGGCGAACCCAGGGGCTGTGAATGAGCTGCTGAAGAAGAAGCTGGCAGGGTAAAAAAGTTGTTATTATAGTTTATTAGTGAGTGTGAAGATGACAAGGGATGAAATTGTTCAATACTGGATTGAGTCGGCAGAAGAAGATTTTCAGGCAATGATCAATCTTTTTGAAACCGGCCATAATGTATGGGTTTTATTTGTTGGACACCTGGCCATAGAAAAACTGCTTAAAGCCTATTACGTGAAGACAGTGGACAAAGATATTCCCTGGATACACAATCTTTTAAAGATCGCAGAATCAGCGCATTTAGAGCTGTCATACGAACAAAGAGTTCTTCTTGATGAGATAACAACATTTAACACAAGGGCACGTTACCCTGATTACAAGAAGAGTTTTTATAAAAAGGCGAGTAAGGAATTTACAGCTGATTATGTCGGTAAAATAAAGGGGCTCAGAGAGTGGCTAATAGAGAAACTAAAGAGTTAATAAATAAAAAGGTACGGGAATACGTTCAGGTATTAAAAGAGCATAATATCCCCGTCTGGCGGTTATACCTTTTTGGTTCTTATGCGAAAGGTACCTACCGAAAGGACAGCGATATCGACCTGGCTGTCTTCTGGGACAAAGACGAAATTGACGGTTTTGACGAAGATGTACAGCTTATGAAATTAAGGTGGGATGTAGATTTAACGATAGAACCACACTCTTTTGCAAGAACCGATTTTGATGAAACCAATCCTTTTATTAGAGAAATAATAAAAACAGGGGAACGGATAATTTAGCTCTTTGGGTTTATTGTAGAAGAAGAGCCAGGGGAAGGCAAATCCAGGCGCTGTGAATGAGCTGCTGAAGAAGAAGCTGGCGGGATAGTTAGCCAAGCCCCTCTCTGACCAACTTTTGATAATTCTTACGAATCTCCTTTGTTACATCTCCGGGGAGGCCATTCCCAATCAGCCTTTTATCCACCTCCACCAGAGGCATGACCTCCATCAGGGAGTTGGTCAGAAAGGCCTCGTCTGCGTTGTAAATCTCTTCAGGCCTTATTTCGAATTCACTTACCTCAAGACCCATCTTTTCAGCCATCTCTAATACAACCTTCCTCGTAATCCCTGGCAGGATTCCTGATTCTACAGATGGTGTGAAAAGGGCATTGCCCTTTAGTAAAAAGATATTGCTTACCGTGGCCTCTGTCACAAAACCATCGTAATTCAGCATTATCGCCTCATCAACCCCTGCATCAGTTGCCTCCCCTTTTGCCAGGATGTGGGTGAGGAAGTTTGCCGATTTGACGCGGCATAGGGGAGAGTTCTGGTCTTTTCTGATCTTTGCGACTATCGCCCTGAAACCCCTTGAATACGCCTCATCGTTATAAGGTACCCCTTCCTTCGCACCAATCACAACCGTAGGTTCCTTGCAGGCCGAGGGGTCAATGCCGGAAGTCACTTCACCCCTTGTGACGGCTATCCTTAAAACCCCGTTATTGGCCTTATTTGTTTCTATTATTTTTAGGGCGTACACCTTAAGGCCTGCCGGAAGCTTCTGAAAACGGAGCGTCTTCAACCCATTCAGCAGCCTTGTAATGTGTTCATCGATCATGAACGGGATGCCGTCATATATTCGGACGGTTTCAAACGCCCCGTCTCCGTAAAGAAACCCTCGATCGAATACCGAGACCTTTGCTTCTTCTTTCGGGACCAATGAACCATTTATGAAAACAAACATATTAACCCCTTTTTCCCGCAGATTTCATAGATTCAAGATTGAAGCGCCTCCATCATCCCCTTTGCCTTGTCCAGCGTCTCCTGGTACTCAGCCTCAGGGTCTGAATCAGCTACAATACCTCCGCCTACAGAGAAATTAGCCTTACCATCCTTCACAACCATCGTCCTTATGGCTATATTCAGGTCCATCTTTCCGTTAAAGCCGATATATCCTATCGAGCCTGTATATACTCCCCTCTTGGCAGGTTCCAGCTCTTCTATGATCTCCATTGCCCGCACCTTAGGGGCCCCGGTGATGGAGCCTCCGGGAAATGTGGCCTTTATGATGTCCATAAGACTTACACCTTCTTTCAGCTCACCTGTAACCGTTGAGACCATGTGATGGACCTGGGCAAACGACTCTACTGTCATATTTTCCTCTACCATGACAGTGCCATATTTGCATACCCTCCCCAGGTCGTTTCTCTCCAAATCGACTATCATTATATGTTCTGCCCTATCCTTTTCGCTCTGTCCAAGCTCCTTCTTCAACATCTCGTCCTCCTCGGACGTTTTGCCCCTTGGCCTTGTCCCCTTGATAGGTCTCGTCTCGATATATCCACCGTCAACCTTCAGGAACCTTTCGGGGGAGGATGAAAGTAGTGCGGCCTTCCCAAAATCAAGATATGCTGAGAATGGGGCAGGGGAAGCCTCCCTCAGTCTTAGATAAAGATCATAAGGGGAAATGTCAATCTCTGTCGAAAATCGCTGGGAAAGGTTGACCTGGTATATGTCTCCTGCTGCGATGAATTCCTTGGCCTTGTGCACAGCTTTTATGTAATCTTCCTTGGTGAAGTTGGATTTATAGTGGTCGGTGGTCGGTGGTCGGTGGTCAGTTGATGTAAGGTGGGCTGTGCCCACCGTCTTTAACAGATCAATAACCTCATCCACCTTATTTTCTGTTATAGATGCCACATACCCCTTGTTCTCATGGTGGTCAATGGCGATAACTGTATCGTAAAAAGCGATGTGGCACTCAGGAAAACCAATGTCATCAATGGTTTTTGAAGGTATCTCCTCCAGCAGATGAAGCAGGTCATACGAGAAATAACCTACCCCTCCCAGAAGAAAAGGTATGTCGTGGCCAGATTCAATACTGAAACGATTTAACTCTTCGTTTATAAAATCAAAGGGATTCCCTTGATGCCTGTAATTCCCGAAACAGGTCTCTACCTCCACTACCTTTCCCTTTGAGCGGATTATCTTGTAAGGGTTGCTTCCAAGGAATGAGTATCTCCCCAACCCCTTCAGGTCAAAGCTGGAGTCCAGGAAGAAGGGATAAGGAAGGCCCTTAATGACAGAAAAAACGTCAAGGGTAGTTATGGGGAAAGGGATATCTTTGACGACAGGATGAACGTTCATTTCATATACCCAAGCTCAGCAAGGCTCACATGATGGCCATCACCGATGATTATGTGGTCAAGGACCTTTATGCCGAGGAGGTCCCCGGCATCTCTGAGCCTCTTTGTGAGTTCTATATCCTCACGGCTCGGCGTCGGGTCTCCGCTTGGGTGGTTATGGATGAGGATCATGGCTGCCGCGGATTCTTTTATGGCTGGATTAAACAGTTCTCTCGGATGGACGATGCTTGCCGTCAGGGAGCCGGTAGATATATCAACCTCTTTAATGACCTTGTTTTTAGAATCGAGGAGGATGGCGAGGAAGCTTTCTTTTTTTATGTCCCTCATGGTTGAGTGATAGTGTCTGTATACGTCTTCGCTGCACCTGAATGTATCGCCTGACCTGATTTCTTCTTTGGATAACCTTCTCCCTATCTCAAAGGCGGCCATTATGGTTGCCGCCTTTGCAGGGCCTATACCCTTTATCTCCTTTTTATTCCTTATCTCGTTAACGCCGGCAGATGAGAGGTTTCGTAAGCTCTTAAACTTTGAAAGCAGCGCCCTGGCATGGTCCATGGCGCTCTGCTTTGTGGTTCCATCTCCTGTCCTGAGTATTATAGCCAGGAGCTCTCCATCAGAGAGGGATTCAGCCCCTCTTTTAAGAAGCTTTTCCCTTGGCCTCTCGTCCTCAGGCCAGTCCTTGATGGTTTTAGGTGGAGTATATTCGATCATAAGGTCAGATTTAATCTGAGTTAGGGGGGCATGTCAAGGTATTTCAGGAAGGTAAAGTGAAGTAAAAAGTAGCGCCCTTTCCAACCTTTCCTTCGGCCCACACGCGGCCGCCATGCCGCTGGATGCCGCGCTTAACAGTCGCCAGTCCTATACCTGTGCCTGGAAATTCTGTCAGATCGTGCAGCCTCTGGAAGGGTTCAAAGATCTTCTCCGCGTCAGCTATATCGAACCCTATTCCGTTGTCTCTCACGAAATACGCAGTTTTGCCGTTTTCAATCTGTAATACGCCGAATTCTATATGCGCAACTGGCTGCCTTGCCGAGTATTTCCAGGCATTCACGAGGAGATTCTTGATTACAATAGCTATGAGCCGCAAGTCCCCTTCGGCAAAAACACCATCCGCGATAACAAACTCCACCTTGCGTTCAGGCTGTGTCCTCTGAAGCTCTGTCGCGCCCTTTTTTGCAAGCATGGTCAAGTCGATCGTCTCATGAGTCATCTCGCCGTGAGAGGCGAGTGAGAGATCGAGCAGGTCCTCAATGAGTTGCGACATGCGTTTTGTGCCCCTGTAAATACGCTGAAGCATGTCTTTGCCAGCATCATCCAGCTTGTCTCCATAGAATTCCAGAAGGGCCTGGCTGAAGCCGTTGATGCTCGTCAGCGGCCCTCTCAGGTCGTGAGATACCGTGTACGAAAATGCCTCGAGCTCCTTGTTGGCTTCTTCAAGTTGCGCGGCGCGGCAAGACAAATCCTCGTTCAGCTTCTTGATCTTCTCATCCGCCCTCTTGTGCTCGCTTATTTCCCGTTGAAGTCTTTCATTGATTGCCTTTAAATCATTGTTTTCGATCAATATACTCTCCAGATCATCATAATCCATTTTTGCATCTTACAGCCTATCCGAACTTATGTCTCGAAGCCTCCCTGTCGTAAGTGATGTCGAAGAACCACTCCAGTATCACCCTCGGCTTCCTCTGTATCCCCATAAGATGTTTTAGATAAACAAGCTTCCATGTAAGCCAGCCCATGAAACCTGACAGGCCGATATAGCCGAATATGTTGCTGACTGCCGTCCTTTCCCCAAGGGAGACCATGGAACCCAACTCCCTGTAACGGAAGGCCTTTTTGGGTCTGCCGTTGATATCCCTATATATATTTTCCACGAGGCATGCAGCCTGCTGGACTGCCACCTGTCCTGTCTGGGGAAGGGGATGGTCGTGGCCTTCCGCCTGGAAATGGGCACAGTCCCCCACTGCATAGACCTTCGAGAAGGCTGGAACCTCAAGGTTTTCATTAACTACAACCCTGCCTATCCTGTCCTTTTCCACTTCGAGTTTTTCTATAAGTTCGTTACCCTTGACCCCCGCCGCCCAGACGAGGGTGGAGGTATCTATTTTCCTCGGATTCTTGCCTCCTGTCTCTACGAGGTTCTTTTCCAGCCGTGAGACGGGAGAGTCGACAATTATCTCTATCTTCATCTCCGCCAAGGTCTTGTTGGCATCCCTTCTTATATTCTCCGCGGAAAATGGGAGGATGTCGTGCCCTGCCTCCACAAGGATAAGTCGCGGGTCTCCCTCCCCAACGTTCTCGAAGGTCTGTACCAGAGTATGATAGATCCAGTCATGAAGCTCTGTGATGAGCTCAATACCTGTAGGACCTGCCCCTGCAACAATGAAGGTCAGAAGCCTTTTCCTCATCTCAGGGTCTTCTATGTGGTCAGCGATCTCAAAGGCCCTGGAGACATGCTCCCTTATCCTGACCGCATCCTCAAGGGAATAAAGAGGAAACGCAAATTCCTCAACCCCTGGTATCTTATAAAAGTTCGGCATCCCGCCGAGGGCGAGGACAAGGTAGTCATAATCAAGCTCCTTCCTCTTTAGGGGCTTCAGGCATGGCCTGGGGATATCGAATTCGGCTATATTCATCTCTTTAACCTTGGAGCAGTAAGCACACTCCGAGCACATATAGGCCTTCCTTTCATGGAGGTCTATCCTCTGGACTATCCCTTCTACAAAGAAAAAGCCGCGCCCCTTCATTACGGTCCGGATAGGCTGGATTATATGGGTAGGATCCACAGATCCTGTTGCAACCTCATGGAGCATCGGTTTGAAGAGGTGATACCTGTTCCCGTCAACAAGTGTAATCTCTATATCCTTCCTCTTTTTGAGCTTTTTGGAAAGGTTGATTGCAGCATAGATGCCGGCAAAACCTGCACCAAGGACAAGGATCTTTATATTTTTAGGATTATTCATATCTGGTAAAGGATAACGCAAAGTATGTACTTTTAGCAAGGAGGAACTTTATCGATTTAATGACGTCTTATCAAGCCGCGCTTATATATTACCGGTATAGCCGAGATCGCGACTACCAGAATCAGCCCTATCACAAACTCCTTTGATACGTTCCCCTTCAGCAATCCGAGGAGGGAACTCGAAAACACAACGTAGGCAACAACTCCGGGTAGCATAAAGATGAATGAGGCCAGAAAATAATGGCTGAACCTTATCCTTGTAAGGCCAAAGGCGTAATTCAGCATGTTGAACGGGAAAAGAGGAATAAGACGCGTGAAGGCCACTACCTTCCAACCCTGCCTCTCCACCTCGGCATCAAGCTCCTTCCACCTACCCTTGAGCATCTCCCTCACCCACCCTCTTCCCATGTATCTCGCGACAAGAAATGCGATGGATGCACCGATGGTAGCGCCGATGGATGTATAAACGGTACCGAAGACCGGCCCGAACAGCACACCTCCAACAATCGTGATCGGGAGGCCCGGAAGCATTAAGGATGGGGCGATGCTGTAAAAGATTATGTATGCAATCGGACCCCATGCGCCGTAAGAGGATATCCATGTCCTGAGCCTTTCCTGATCCAAATACTGGTCAAGGCCGGATATCTTTATGGATACAATGGCGGCAATGATGAATGTGACTAGAAGGAAGAATTTTATTTTGCTGCCCATGTTCCCAATATTTAATGAAATGGGGATGGCTGTCAAGCTCAAACAAAATTCAAGGCCTTGACAAACTATTTCGTAGTTGCTAAATTATGCATATATGCAATTATACCAATTCGCATTCAAATAAAGGCATTTGAATGCCCCTGCATAATACCAAGTAAGCTTTCAGTAATGGCAATAATTATATATTTGAAAGCAACTTGGTATAAATGTATTAGGAGACGAGATGAAAAGTAAAGCGATCTATGAAGTACACGCCAGCATCTGCCAGTGTCTGGCAAATCCCAAACGCCTTGAGGTGATAAACACCCTCCGGGACAAGGAGATGCCGGTTACGGAAATGGCGGAAAAGATGGGGATCACAAAGGCAAACCTTTCCCAGCACCTGTCAATAATGCGCGAGAAGGGGATACTTAAAAGCAGGCGGGAAGGGGTTAACATCTACTACTCCCTTGCAAACCCGAAGGTGATCCAGGCCTGTGATATAATGAGAGAAGTGCTTTTTGAGCATCTAAAAGAACGGGAACGGCTTGTAAGGCAAAAATAGTAGCGTCTGCCATACGCCCCTACATGTTTCACGGAGGTTCTATGCACGGCTTTTCAAAGGAGTTCCTTGCCGCATATCATAAGTGTATAAATGACAAACCTTGTGCGAGGCAAATATGCTAAAAAACGCCATTAGAAGACTCGTCACATTCTCCATAGACTACCCGAAGACCGTAATCGCCATAGTCCTAGCCGTGACCGCTGTCTTTGCCGTCCAGTTCCCGAAGGCGGATATCGACACAGACCCGGAGAACATGCTGGAAGATTCTCAGCCTGACCGGGTCTTTTACCAGAAGGTGAAGAAGGAGTTCGGGATCAACGACTTCATCGTTGTGGGGATCACCGATGAGAGCGGTATTTATCGTTCAGAGTCGCTGAAGGGTGTCGAGCGTATCATCTCTCAGATCCTGAAGATAAAAGGGGTCATCGCCGAAGATGTCATAAGTCTGACCACTACCGACAATATAAAGGCCAGGGAAGGGACCCTTGAGATAAGACCTGCCATGAGCCGGGTCCCTGAGACCAGGGAAGAGGTGGAGACGCTACGGCGGGATATCGCCGGGAATCCATTCCTCCATGAAAAGATCGTTTCCGCCGATGGAAAGGCCACGGCTATCTATATTCCGATTCAGAAAAAGGACATGAGCTATAGGATAGGATCGGAGCTCGAGGCCATTGTAAACAAGGAGCTTCTCCCCGGTCAGAGATTTTACCTTGCAGGCCTTCCCATTGCCGAGGACACATTCGGTTACGAGATGTTCAAACAGATGGCAGTCGCAGCGCCTATGGCCGGGCTGGGGATCATGATAGCCCTCTATATCATGCTTCGAAAGGTCGGTTTCATCTTCATCCCCATGATGGACGCCATGATAAGCATAGTGTGGGCCATGGGCGCCCTGATCGGTTTAGGATATCCGGTCCACATCATGAGCTCCATGATTCCCATATTCCTGATGCCTATAGCGATCCTCAACGATGTCCATGTCCTGAGCGAGTTTGCCGACCGGTACCCTTCCATAAGGGACAGGCGGAAAACATTGCTATCCGTCATGGAGGATCTCTACATCCCGTCGTTCTTTGCGCCCCTCACCACATCCGTCGGCTTTGCGTCCCTGGCCCTGACCCATATCCCGCCGGTAAAGGTCTTCGGCCTCTTTACCTCCTTCGGAATCGCAGCGGCCTGGCTCTTTTCCATGACCATTGTACCGGCGGTGATAATGCTGATAAAGGAAGAGCAGTTTGAAAAGGCCTTCGGCCAGGAGAGGAAGCACTTATGGCAGAAAAACATCCTGAAAGGGATAGGGGATTTTGCCTGGAACAGGAGCGTACTGATTGTGGCAGGTTTTTCCCTACTGCTCATTGTCGGGATATACGGCATTACCCGCATCCAGGTAAACGACAACCCCGTCAGGTGGTTTAAGGAGAGCCATCCCCTGCGCCAGGCCGACACCATGATGAACCGCCTCTTTGGCGGGACATATATGGCATACCTGGTAGTGGAGGGGGACAAACCGGAGATTATTAAGGACCCGAAGGTCATGGCATATGTTGACCGGCTCCAGAAGCACCTGGAGGAAGAGCCCCTGGTGGGTAAAACCTCGTCTGTGGCTGATATTGTAAAGAGGATAAACTTCGTCCTTCATGATGAAGACAAGACATACGACACAGTCCCTGACAGTCAGGAGGCCATTGGCCAGATGCTCTTCCTCTTCCAGTCGTCGGGGGATCCGGATGACCTGGATAACTTGCTTGACGTGGACGCAAGGCAGGCCAATATCTGGATACAGATGAAGGGCGGGGACAACAGGCAAATGACCCAGGTGGAAGAGCGGGCGGCATCATATATTCAGAAGAACCCCCTTCCTGAAGGGGTCATCAGGGTCCAGTGGTCGGGTCTTACCCACATAAACAAGGTATGGCAGATGATAATGGTAAAGGGGATGCTTTTTGCCGTAACAGACAGCTTCATTCTCGTATTCATCCTGATTGCAATTCAGCTGAGGTCTTTCCTGGGAGGGCTTCTTGCCATGCTTCCCATAACCATATCCATAGTGGCCTCTTACGGCCTTCTGGGGATATTCGGAAGGGACTACGACATGCCGATTGCCGTCTGCTCAGCCCTGGCCCTGGGGCTTGGGGACGACCTGGCCATCCACTTCTTCCACAGGATACAGCATCTGTACCGGGTGACAGGGAGCCTCAGCGAGGCCAACACCCGCTTCTTCCAGGAACCGGCCCTGGCCAGCTTCAGGATGACGGCGGTGATAGCCGTCGGCTTCCTTCCGCTCCTTCTGTCGTCACTTACCCCGTATATAACTGTAGGGACCTTTTTTGCAACACTGATGACATTTGCCGCAGCGGTGACACTGCTCCTTCTTCCAGCTACGACAAAGCTTCTGGGGCGTCTGTATTTGAAGAAATGAGAAAATGAGAATAGGGGGTTGACATGATTAGATACCTGTATATTGCAATTGTAATCGCATCTTTATTTAATTTTTCGGGGACTGCCCATGCCCTCTCCCCCGACGAGGTCATGAAGAAGGCACAGGCGGCCTTCCTTTATCCTGGGAAAGACTCCAAGATAAGGGTGATGATGAGGCTTATAAGCAGGGAGGGGAAGGAGAGGGTTCGGGAGATGACCATGCTGAGGAAGAACTTCGGGGAGGCGGGGGGAGACCAGAAGTATTTCATATACTTTTATCAGCCCTCCGATGTCAGGGATATGACCTTCATGGTCTGGAAATACCCTAAGAAGGACGACGACCGCTGGCTCTTTATACCTGCCCTGAACATGGTGAGGAGGATCGCTGCATCGGACAGGCGGTCAAACTTTGTGGGCTCTGATTTCACCTATGAGGATATATCAGGGAGGGACATAGAAGACGACACCCATTCCATCGTAAAAGAGGAAAAGGTAGGCGACAGGGACTGCTATCTGATAAAGAGCGTCCCGATGGACGAGAAGGGGACGGACTACGCCTACAAACTCTCCTGGATTGACAAGGAGAGGTGGCTTCCACTCAAAGAGCTATATTACGGCAGGGATGGCAGCGTCGTTAAGCAGTTTTCCGCTGATGAGGTAATGGATATTGCCGGATTCTGGACAGCTACAAAGAGGACGATGAAAAACCTCGTTAGCGGCCACAGGACAGAGGTGACGTTCCAAAAGACTGAATACAACCTGAATATAGAGGATGACCTCTTTACCGAGAGGTTCCTGAAGAAGCCGCCGAAGAGGTGGATTGAATAACAAGGATGAAGGATGAATAAAACTCTGCGTCTCATGGTTCTTGCGGTGTTTGCTGTCTGCTGCCCACTGCTTACTCCTTCTAGAGGAGTGGCACTTGACCTTCACGGCTTCCTTCAGGGGAACTACTCCGCAAGGATTACCGGCGACGGGCCACCTAAGGAAAATGGAACTGATTACCTTCTCTCGGAAGAAAGGTTTCAGCTAAAGGTATCTGAGACATCGAAGGACGGCTCAGCATCTTTCTTCCTCAAGACAGACTTCTTCCATGACGGCGTTGACGAGGAGAGCGACGTGGAGGTCAGGGAGGGATATATTGACTACACAAAGGGGCGTATTGACCTTCGCCTCGGCAGGCAGATCATCACGTGGGGGACAGGGGACCTCCTCTTCATCAACGACGTATTCCCCAAGGACTACGAGGCATTTTACTCCGGCAGGCCGCTTGAGTATCTGAAGGCGCCAGTGGACGGACTGAAGGTAGGGATTTCATCGGATATCGCCTCTCTTGAAATAGTTGCAATCCCAACCTTCGAACCAAACCGCCTGCCGGGTGCCGATAGGTTCTATCTCTATGTCCCCTTTCCTTCTGTTACAAACAGGAATACAGAAAGGCCGGACGAGAGGATCGGGGATACTGAACTGGCGATGCGGGTTTACCGATACATCGGCTCTTATGACCTCTCTCTTTATGCCTCCCGGGGTTTTTCGAGGATGCCCAATATGAAGGCCGACAGCATGACAAGCCCCACAACAGTGACATCATTTTATCCCGGACTCTCCGTCTATGGGGCCAGTATTTCCGGCAGCGCCCTGGGCGGAATCGGAAATATCGAAGGCGGGTATTACGATTCAAGAGACGACAGGGGCGGGACAGACCCGACTATAGAGAATTCAAAATGGAAGTTCCTTGCAGGCTACAGAAAGGAGCTTGGGACTGATTTTACAGCAGGCATTCAGTATTACGTGGAGCGGATGGATGACTATGGCGAATATGAAAAGAACCTCCCTGCCGGTTTCCCGAAAGAAGACAAGGTCAGGGACTATGCGGCGCTCCGCCTTACAAAGATACTCCTCTATCAGACAATGAGATTTTCATTCTTCGGTATGTATTCGCCATCTGATGAAGACTACCTTATAAACTCGGAGGCGTCTTACAAGCTGACGGACGAGCTTTCGGTCACAGGTGGCGGCAACATCTTCGGCGGGAAAGAGGATTTTACCCAGTTCGGCCAGCTTGACAAAAACGACAATCTGTATGCAAATTTGAGATATGAGTTCTAAATGAAGCCCTGGAACCCTCAAGAATACGACGCCTGGTATGAGACACCCCTCGGCATCCTCTCCGACAGGCTCGAAAAGGAGCTTGTTTTTTCGTTAATCGACATAAAACCTGGAGAACGGGTCCTTGATATCGGATGCGGAACAGGGAATTACACCGTTGAAGTGGCAAAACGAGTGGCGGATGTTATCGGGATTGACAGCTCGGAAGAGATGTTAGGCTGGGCGAGGATAAAGGCCCAAAAAGCTGACATAAAAGCATCTTTTAAGGCAGCTGACGCCATGAACCTTCCATTTCCAGATTCTTCTTTTGACGCTGTTCTGTCCAACGGCCTCTTATGTTTCTTAAAGGAGCCTGAAAAGGCCTTGATGGAGATGCGGAGGGTCCTTAAACCCGGCGGAAGGCTAGTTGTCGGTGTCCTTAACAGATGGTCACTGTGGGCCTTGTTCAGGAGGGTGAAGGGGCTCATCAAGGATACTATTTACAACCAGGCCCATTTCATCTCACCGCCGGAGCTTGAAGGGCTTATAAGAGGGGCTGGCTTTCATGTGAAAGAGGCCAGGACCTGCCTCTTCTTCTTTCCGGTAAATAATAGGGTATACTTAAAAATAGCAGAGCCGTTTGAAAGACTCGACAGGGTTCTAATACCGAGAACAGGGGCGTTTCTGGCGATATCGGCAGTGAAGCAAAATTAGGAGGGTTTATGGCACAGATCGTTGTATTAGGCGGTGGTTTTGGCGGGGTTGTTGCCGCAACGGCATTGAGAAATAAACTTGGAAGGGAACACAAGGTCATCCTTATTGACAAAAAACAGGATCATCTCTTTACCCCCTCCCTTCTCTGGCTTATCGTTGATGAGAGAAAACCTGAAAAGATCCAGAGGGATCTGAATGTCCTTAATAAAAAAGGGATAGAATATATAAATGCAGAGATTCAGAGGGTACATCCTACAAACAAGACAGTTTCAACCTCTACCGGAGAGGTGAGATACGACTACCTCATCATATCCCTCGGTGCTGAAGTTGTAAGAGATGTAATCCCTGGGTATAGGGATGGAATAAACTTTTATTGCCTCAAAGGGGCAGAGGTCCTCAGAGATGAGCTGAAGAGTTTTAAGGGCGGAAAGATCGCTGTCGTTGTTGCTTCAACCCCTTTCAAGTGCCCGGCAGCTCCTTACGAGGCGGCGTTACTGATAGACGCTTATCTTTCCAAAAAAGGGATAAGGGAAAAGACAGAGATCGCCATCTATACCCCTGAGACATTGCCGATGCCTGTGGCCGGCCCAGTCCTTGGCAACACTGTAAAGGAGCTGCTTGAAAAGCGGGGAATCTCTTTTAACCCTCAGAAGAAACTTGTTTCTATGGAAAACAGAGAGATCTCCTTTGAAGGTGGTGAAAAGTTCAAGGCCGACCTTATTGCCTGGGTCCCTCCACATCGATCTCCAGCGGTTGTAAGGGATTCAGGCCTTACCAATGAGACAGGATGGATACCGGTTGACGGGAAGACCATGAAGACGCAGTTTGAAGGTGTCTACGCCATAGGGGATATCACAGCCAACAAACTGCCATCAGGGATGATGCTCCCCAAGGCCGGTGTTTTTGCTCACGGCCAGGCGGAAGTGGTTGCCAATAACATAGCGGCGGAGATCAGCAAGACTGGAGAGCTAAAGGAGTTTGACGGCCAGGGATATTGCTTCCTTGAAATGGGACAAGGTATTGCCGGGTTTGCATCAGGGAATTTTTATGCTGAGCCGAAACCTCTGGTAAATCTGAAAAACCCTGGGAGGCTCTGGCACTGGGGGAAGGTGGCCTTCGAGAAGTGGTGGCTGTGGAAGTGGTTTTAGACCAAGTTGCTTTCAAACGTCTACTGCCACGGTTAAGGCGGCGATTGAGACATTGAAGAAGGGAAAGATAACAAAACTCATACTTGCCCTTCCTGTCGGCCCTCCAGAGGCAGCCGCTGAACTGAGGAAGATGGTTGATGATTTTATATGCCTGGAGGTACCCGCGTATTTTGGCGCAGTTGGGGCGTTTTATGAAGATTTTACACAGGTCTCAGATGATGAGGTAGTGGAGATGCTGGAAAGGTCAGTTGCTGGCGCTGCTTCAGAGGAGGAGCCCAATGGTTGATAAGGCATCTCCTGACCGGTTGATTTTGGATGCTTACTGATTCGATCTCATGACGAGGGCTTCCTTTTCTTCCTTGCTCAACCTCTTGATCTCAAACTCCCTTTTAGCAGCCTCTGATCGGCTGTTCATAATCTCACGGCATACGAGCCTTACCGGACGTCGGGCGCGGGTATATCGTGCGCCTGAAAGACCTCCGCCGTTATGCTCCTCGATCCTCCGCTCTACGTCTTTGGTAATTCCCGTATAGAGGCTCTCGTCGGAACACCTGACCATATAGACATACCATTCGCTCATAGTTTCTTTAGAAAGGAGATGGTTTGATGGGATAGGGGGCCTGAATATCATTGTTAGGCTTGTTCCCATCGCAGGGATAGTTTTTTATGTACAGCAGCGCAATCTCTCAGATACAGATTAATAAGAGTCTGGTAAGGGATGCCCATCTCCTGAGCAAGTCCTTTGAAGTAACCGACTGTTCCCTCGTCTATGCGTAGAGTAACCTGTCGCTTAAGTCTGCTGGCATAGGGGTTTTTTTGTGCGTTAGAAAAATCGTATTCCTTTCTCATTTTTATCACCTTTTCCAATACTGTTTTTGCTCAAAGCGCTCAGCCTTTCGAGCAGATATAATTCTAATGATTTCATCATTTTTCCGATAGCAATGACAGACCACTAAGATACGAAGTTTTGCGCTTAGGCCAAGAAGAATAAATCGATCCTCTTCGTCTGAATGATCTGGGTCGTGTATCAATAAAGCATTCTCATCAACAAAAACTGTTTGAGCCTCTTCAAACGATATGCCGTGCTTCTTTTGATTTGATAGATTCTTTCCCTTGTCCCAGTCAAAAGCAATCGGCTTCATATTTACAATGTAATTATATTGTAATGATTTGTCAAGTTGGAATGATAAAGTCAGACATGTGCTTTATTGACAGGGCCTTTTATCAATGATAA
This sequence comes from Deltaproteobacteria bacterium, assembly GCA_030646755.1. Lineage (GTDB taxonomy): Bacteria > Desulfobacterota > JAENJC01 > JAENJC01 > JAENJC01 > JAUSKU01. The sequence continues at coordinate 6,359 of JAUSKU010000058.1, read as the reverse complement.
TTTGCATCAGATGTTCAAGGCACTTTCCCCTTTCATAAGATCGAGCGCATTCCTTCTTTCCCTGCTCCTCTTCGGTTCATCGGTCAGCTGGGCCTCTTCGCCGCCTATTGTCCAAAAGATAAAGGAGCGGGGGGTCCTTTTATGGGGTTGTGACGCTGAGGGCGGGGCTCCTATGGCCTTTCCAGACCCAAAGGACCCTTCCAGGCTCATAGGGTTTGAGGTGGATATTGCTGAGGCTGTCGCAGCCAGGCTCGGCGTCAAGGCAAAGATGGTCCAGACCGCATGGATAACCCTTATCCCTGCCCTCGAAAGAGGCGATTTAGATATCGCCATGAACGGCCTGGAGATCACGCCGGAGAGAGAGAAGAAGATACTCTTTTCCCGCCCTTATTACATATATACCGAACAGCTTGTGGTCAGGAAGGACAACGAGGCCATAAAGGGGATTTCGGACCTGAAGGGGATGAAGGTCGGTACCCTGGCAGGGACGATGGCCTACGACATGCTCCAGAAGATCGGCGGAGTGGATATCCGCACTTACGAGGGGGTATGGCCATATGAAGACGTTGCCCTCGGAAGGATTGATGCGGCATTCCTCGACCTCCCCATTGCGGCATATTACGGGAAGCCTGACCCAAGGTTAAAGTATGCAGGACCTCCTGAAGGAGAGGGTTTCTACGGGATAGCGATAAGGCCTGAGGACAAGGAGCTGAAGAAGGCCATAGACGCAGTTATTGATGACCTCCTGAGGAGCGGTAAGCTGAAGGAGATCTATAACAGATGGGACATATGGAACAATGCCCAGGAAAAACTGTTTGCCTTTTCCTCATCACAGACAGGCGAAACCTTCCACGCCGAGAGCCAGGATGCCCCTTTGTATACCTTTTTGCCGACCCTTCTGACCGGGGCATGGACCACCGTCTACCTCTCGGTCATATCCATGGCCCTTGCCATAACTCTGGGCCTGATGCTGGCCATTTCAAGGCTCTATGGCCCAAGGCCGGTAAGGTTTCTGGCTGCTGCCTATGTGGAGATATACAGGGGCACGCCGCTCCTCATTCAGCTTTACATAATTTATTACGGCCTGCCGAATCTCGGTATTGCAATAACTCCGGTAGCTGCGGCCATCATGGGCCTTGCCATGAACTATGCCGCTTACGAGGCAGAGATATACAGGGCGGGGATAGAGGCAATTCCAAGGGGACAGATGGAGGCGGCTCTGTCGCTGGGGATGACAAGGGGCCTTGCTGTGCGGAGGATCATCCTCCCCCAGGCTGCGAGGATCGCCCTTCCGCCGGTGACCAACGACTTCATAGCACTTTTCAAGGACTCCTCACTGGTCTCAGTCATTGCCATGGTTGAGCTTACCAAGACATACAGCATCCTTTCGGCCACGACCCTCAGGTTTTTTGAACTGGGCCTTGTCACGGCCCTCCTCTATTTCGGGATGAGCTATCCGCTTTCTGTAATGGCGAGGAGATTAGAAGCGAAGCTGAAGGGGAAAGGGTAAAGGGGACTGTCCCCTCCGTCACGTCATTTTATTCTAAATCTCCTTGACTATTTCATACCTCTATTAGATAATCGGCACAGCTTCATGATCTCGCTAAAAAGGCGGTGGATGTGTAAGCAGCAAACTTCTATCCCAACAAAAGACGATCATTTCTTAGTTTCATTTCATCATTAAATATATTTGAGACGTGTAGCATTCCCCCTCTTAAGATAAGAGTACCCAAGGGGCCAGGGGGCGTTAAGGACGGCAAAGTAAGGCGGAGATAGGCGTGGCAGCTATTAGAGGGTTCAATTATCTGGGGCTTATCCCCACATTTTCCGATTGTTCGAGAAGAGAGAAATGCCGTCAATTAAGCTGAAGTCGCTGAACTTTGAGTTGCCACCGTTTCGCAAGCTCGGTAGCATCTCTATCCCGTTTGCCGAGCGCATCACTGTTATTGCCGGACACAATGGTATTGGGAAATCGACGATCCTCGGCCTTGTTGCTAACGGGTCGGGTATTCACGATGCATCAAATAAAAGCTACCTTAACCGTGCATTTGATGCGAACTTGAACGAAATCGTTCATTTGGACTTTGTCAAAGAGTATGAGGAATACAAAAGTAGGGGGACGCAATTCCCCTCACCGTTTATTGAATATGATATTGATGGTGTTCAGCTAATCAAACGATGCTCCATCACCGGCCGCACTGAAAGACGGGAGGTGCGTGTAGTTTCGCGAAATGACCCACACAAAAATATGCTCAGTCCCGTAAAAATAGGGAAGGATGCGAAGGTTCCCCTACCTACCTTATACTTGGGAATGACGCGCATGCTCCCTGTAGGTGAAAGCAATCCGACGTGGGTGACAAGCTCCATGGACAAAACGATTCATGAGGATGATGCCGAGTTTATTCAGACTTTTATTAACAGTGTTATCGCTTCTGGGCGTTCGAGTGACGGTTCAAAAAACATCACCACCCAAAGCATCAAGGGCACGGGGAAGACTACCAAGCATCCCGATTACGCACATAGCGCTAAGTGCATCTCCCTTGGACAAGACAGCTTGAGTGCTATTGCCACTGCGCTGGCTTCGTTTCAAAAGCTCCAGCGCGAATGGCCGGACTACCCAGGTGGCCTCCTGGTTATTGATGAACTTGATGCCGGATTTCACCCTCATGCACAGCAGCGGCTAGTCAAAGCACTAGCAAATGCAGCAAAGAAACTACAGTTGCAAGTATTGGCCACAACTCACTCGGTGAATCTCATTGCAGCGATTCACCCTGATGCAAATCCTGTAGGTCATGGCGGAAAACATATTGATGCTGTGTTGTACCTCACGGACACACTCAAGCCGAGAGTTGCCGAAGGCTACACACTGCAAGACATCCAGCGAGACATGAGCCTCGAACCGCCGCCAGTGACTCTGCCCGTAAAGGCCAAGACACTGAAAATCTATCTTGAGGATCCTGAAGCGCATTTTGTATTGAAGCGCCTCCTTACACGGTCATTGAAAATGCGTGCCAAGCGTGAGGCCGGAGTTAACCTTAAACCCATCCCGCTTAGTGTGGGCTGTGGAAACTTGGTTGGCTTTCAAAAGTACGACCCATACTTTGCTACTGTTCTGATAGTTTTGGATGCTGATGCGCCCATTAAAGGGGCAGGTAAGCGTACCAAAAATATAATCAAGTTACCTGGCACAGTAGACTCAAACGACCGAGGATTCTCCCCCGAGCGTTCGCTCTACGAATTCATTCAAACTCTTGCCAGCGATACAGACGAATATCCCGCGTCACGTGCCGCATTGGTGCAAAAGAAACTCACTAGCGATTACCTTCAGACGCATTTTCTTGATGGCGACACCAACATCAGCAAAAGAGAGTCCGCAAAGAAATGGATGAATGCTAGACTTCAACTCATCGATGACTGGGGGATGTATGATCTCTGGCTCAATGAACATTCGGTTCAAGTTAAGGTATTTGAAGATGCACTGGTCGCTGCCGCTATTGCTACGGCCAAACTGGCGTGATGTGGCAGCCAAAACGTGACAATCTTGTAAGGTGAGCGCGCATGTACTCAAATAAACTCTACACCCCGTTGCGTTATCCCGGCGGCAAGGCGCGTTTTGCACCTTTCATTGCTGAGGTAATGCAGAGTAATGGATTAGCAACAGGGCACTACTTAGAACCTTACGCGGGCGGGGCGGGTGTGGCGCTAGAGTTGTTGTTTCACGGTCACGCAAGCCACGTACACATCAATGATCTTGATCCGGCAATCAATGCTTTTTGGGTGGCCGTCACTAAATACCCCGAAGCTTTGTTGAAGATGCTGCACGATACCCCGGTGACAATGGAACAATGGCATCATTGGAGAGCCATCATGCGCGGGGAGTTGCCTGCTGATGCCATTGAACGCGGCTTCGCCACATTGTTTATGAACCGCACGAATCGCTCAGGTATTTTAAAGGGCGGTGTGATTGGCGGGAAAGCGCAGGCTGGTGACTACAAACTCGATGCGCGACTCAAAAAAGAGGTTCTTGCCTCACGCATTGAGCGCATTGCATCACATGCAGGAAACATCACGGTTTATTGTGAGGATGCAAAACATCTTCTCCTTCGCAGCTCGGAATTTCTACCAGCCAAGTCGCTGATATATCTTGACCCACCCTATTATGTTAAAGGCCGAGGACTCTATCGTAACTTCTATGGTCATGACGATCATGTAGCAATCGCCAAAGTCTTACAGTCGAATGCCTTCAAACAGTCATGGATTGTTTCCTACGATAACGTCCAAGAGATATGTCATATGTACCAGAAGAGCAATGGATTTACCTATGGACTAAACTACACAGCTCATAAACGTTACATAGGTAACGAGGTGATGTTCTTCAGCCGTAAGCTCCGCATACCAGGAGCAGAAAAGGCTGATACGCAACTCGCAGCGTAAATGTAGTCATAGGTGTCGTAGTCATAGGTGTCGCGTCTACACTTTTGACAATAGCCAAAGGGTCATCGAGAGGGTCAAATCTTTTACTTTGACAAACCCCACTGCCCCATTCAAAAACCACGCTCCAATCGCCCCTTCGCTAATCCTTCACTACCCATTCCCACCCCAACCCTCTACCCACAGGGCATAAACCCTTGAAGGATAGGGAGTTTTCGAATGGAGAGGTACCTTAATGGGAGGAGCTTGTTTATTCATCTGGATTTCAGCAAGTCATCAAGTACAAGGCACTCGATCTCCTTTACCCGTCTGAAGGCCCCGTCATTACATATAAACCCCGTGGCGCCGGAGGCGATGGCAGATGCCGCCTGGATGGAATCGGGGGTCTTAAGGTTGTGTTCGGCCCGGAGCCTTGCAGCAAGGTCGGCAACATGCAGGTCTAACTCTATCCATGCAAGATTCGGGTAGGTGGAGAAGAGGGAGTAGAACTTATATACCAGGTCGTCCTTCTTCATCCGGTAGGGCTGGACGAGTACCTCCATGAGGGAAAGGGCGGCTGTTGTTCCCTTTATAAGACCGGATTCAACACCCTCGAATATCCTGTCGCAAAACTGAAAGTAGTCCGGGTGCTCCTCGACAAAGTATATAAAAACGCTGGTGTCCAGGGCAACCGTGCTGTGTCTTTTGAGGAACTTCTCAAGAGGCGCTACTACCAAGAGCGGCGTTCCTTTTTGAGGTGGTCCTTTTCGTAGACGCCTTTTGCGATGCCGGACAAGGCCTTGCGGTGGCTCTCCGGTTTAGGGATGATTATTGTTATATTGTCCTTTACCACGACCAGAAGCTCGGCATTGGGTTTCAGGTGCATCGCCTCTCTCGCCTTTTTGGGGAGAACTATCTGATTTTTTGAACTGAGCTTAACTACCTGCATAATATACGACCTCCTTGATGCTTTACTTTATCATAATAAGTAAAGCGCTTCAATGAGAAAGTAACTCGTGAATTAAGGCCTGGCTTTCAAGCTTTCCAGCAACTTCTTGTACAACACCAATACCCTTGGAAGCGCATCGTATATCGCTTCTGCCGTGGATTCATTATACGTATGAGTCGTCAGATTCCTCAGTTCTATCGTTTCCAGCCACGTTGGTTCTTCATCTATCAACCCTGTTTGAAAAGCCCCTTTAAAGCTGTCCCTTGGGGAATAAACAGTTATCCCCTGCTCCTCAAGGAAGGCCTTGAGGGTCTTCCAGGCAAGCTCAAAGGTGAACTCGAAACGTTGAATGGCAGAGTCCCGGATGTATTCGTTCTTCTCCTGTTCCAGGACATCGGAAAGCTTGCCTACGGCACGTTCAAAATGATGGAGAGTCGCCTGAAATTTACTGCTCATATATGGTCTCCATGTTCTTCCGAGCCTCTATCGCGAAATCCTTTGGGACCCTGGAGAAATCAACCACATCAAGCTTTTGCAGTATCGGAATCTCTTCCAGTTCCCCCCTTATCTTCGCCATGACCCCGAAAGGGACGCTGCTGTCAGACTCTATTCCGATATCTAAGTCCGATCTTGATGTGGCCTTGCCGCTTGCCCTGGAGCCAAAGTAAAATACCCTGAAATGTTCATAAGGCAGGTTTCGCTTAACTGAATTTATTATGCGATTTGTCAGGTCTTCGTTGGTTATCAACATAAGTTCCTCAATATATTGATAGACTTAGCACAGTGATATTTACAAGTCAATCTGGAGTTTTCATTTTGCCCACCATCAATTTTTAGACAATGGTAAGTCATAAGGGGCTTCCCAAATTCCGACATAGAATCGGGCAGCTATTCGGGGCATCAGCAGTATAGGCTGTTATGCTGCAATAATATTACCAAAACTACTCTTTTTTTGTCTTAACCGCCGTTGCCTACCGAAACGGTTTTGAGCAAATCGTTT
>JAUSKU010000057.1 GCA_030646755.1 Deltaproteobacteria bacterium | reverse complement strand
TCAAGGTTTGTTGTATCATCTTTCTACCCCCTCTTTGTGATATTGTGGTTTCACCTAACTGGTGAGGAGTATACCTCACTGAAACCCTTTATCCAAGAGGGGTTTTTGCGCTTTTGAGAGGGGAATGTCTATTTTAAGGTTGGACACCGATCTTCTTTACACCTTATTTTCGGAATGCTTCAAGATGAACGGTATTGTCAGCATGCCTGGGATGGTCATGATGCAGACGATTATAAAGAACATCTCGTACCCGACCGACTTCTGTATCGCTCCGCTGGCCATGCCCGGGAACATCATTCCCAGGGCCATGATACCGGTAGAGATTGCATAGTGGGAGGTCTTGTATCTGCTGTCGACAGTGTACATGAGGTACACCGTGAAGACGATAAAGCCCATGCCGTATCCGAACTGTTCCAGGGCCACAAGGGGATAGACCAGTCCCACGGATGGCTGAGCATACGCCATATAAACAAAGAAGAGATCCGGGAGGTGCATAATGAGGACCAAAGGCCAGATGCACCTCCTTAAACCAAATTTTGCTATGAGCCACCCGCCAATAATCCCGCCGGAAACAAGGCAAATAACCCCAACAGTGCCGTATACCAGCCCGACATCGGAAGTGGTGAGACCCAGTCCTCCAGCCTCTTTTGCATCGAGCAGAAAGGGAGAGACCATCTTGAGAAGCATGGCCTCGCCGAGCCGGTAGAATAGGATAAAGGCCACAGTTGCTGCGATTCCTTCCTGTCGGAAGTACGCCCCTATGATCTCCCGAAACGATGCTGTCTCAGCCGCCCCGACAGTACCGGTTCTTTTGTCGGCTGTTGGATATGGAAGCATAAACCTGTGGTACAGGGAAGCGAGAACGAAGAGGGTTGCGGCAAGAGACAGGATCAGCATCCAGCTTAGCGGAACGTTTCCAGTTGACGCCTCTATACTACCCGCAAGATAGACGAGATACCCCGAACCGAAGATCATGGCAAGTCGATAGAAACTGGTTCTAAGACCCGCAAAAAGCGCCTGCTCTTTATCATTGAGGGCCAGCATATAGAAGCCGTCCGTGGATATGTCATAAGTGGCGGATATGAAGGCGCTGGCAACAAAGGCAAGGAGGGAAAGCATGAAAAAGTGTGGAGTAGTAAGAGAGTAGGCTGCAAGAAAGAGGGAGAGCCCCATGGCCAGCTGCATAGACAGTATCCAGCTTCGCTTGGTGGCTGTCATCTCCACAGTGGGCGCCCAGAACATCTTTATGACCCACGGAAGATAAAGCCAGCTCGTCCAAAAGGCGATGCTTGCGTTGTCAACACCCATGCGCTTGTAAAGGATCACGGAAACAGTATTGATGATAACATACGGAAGACCCTCGAAAAAGTAGAGGGTCAGCACGAATGTCCATGGATTGCGGGAGGTAGAGGGCATAATAAGGACAGGAAAAGGTAAAGGTAAAGAAATAAAACATTAAAGGCAATGCTTTTCTATACCTCTACCTGTTATTCTGACTTTCTTGGAGGCGGCGATCGGATTTGAACCGATGAATAGAGGTTTTGCAGACCTCTGCCTTACCACTTGGCTACGCCGCCTTAACTAATGAATAAAATAGCTGATGGGGCCTATGCTGTCAAGGACAAAATGGATTTACAATCCTTTGAGATTATTTCAAGGAATTTTGTTCTCAGGGGACAACGTTACAACTAAACTCTCACCTGTGCTGAAGAGAGAAGGCTTCTTTGCTACGACAAGGGCAACGATCTCGTCAATGCCGTCCTTATTCAGGTCGGCCACGGCATAATCCGCCATATACCCGCTTATCTTCTTTGTCCGCCACGTCTCTTCGAGGCCCACCTCACTCCAGAGGAGGCCTCTTATCTCACCGCTTTCATAGGAGATAAGGTTCTTAAACACCCTGCTACCGGCCTCGTTACTGTTGACTATTACCTCCCGTATCCCGTCCTCCATGACCCTGCCAAAGAGTATCTCGGCCTTGATATTGATTGCCTTCGGTTCCTGCCCAGCCGGACCGAACTCAATGTTATTACTGCTTCCGCCATAGTAATTATAGCTCTTCCATGCCTGCTTCCACGCACCCCCGTCGTCCTTCTCATAAAGCCTCAGGCGGTCACTATCATCAAGCTGGATGAAGTCATCCCTGCCGTCACCCGTGGCATCAAATATAGAAAAGCCATAAAGACCAACCCCCTTGGGGATATCCAGAAGTCCGCCCTCATCGAGGGTCCCGTTTTTCCATTTAAGGTATTTTATGCCGCCATAGAGGCCGTCTATCTGCCTGAACTTTTCACCAACGAGAAACGCCTTATCCGGTCCCTTGACCACCCTTATAAACCAGGGAAGGTCATCAGCTATAACGGCAAAGTCTTTACCAGTGAATTCAATAATACGGGTTGCCGCCTTTTCCATATATTCCCTTGACAGGTATATCTCAGGCAGACCGTTTCCGTTGAAATCACCGACAGCGATCTTGTAATTCCAGGACGGCTCCGTCCCTTTAATCTCCTTCTTCAGCTTCAGCCCATCTTTGTCGAATGAGTATATATAGAGGTTTTTATCATCTATTGCCGCTAATTCGTTTGTACCGTCATTGTCAAGGTCCGCAACCCCGATCCCCTTTAATGCGAAAGGAAGTCTCAGGCTCTTCCGCCCCTTCTCCTTTGGACCTTTATCTTTCACTGCCGCAGGAACCGGCCTGATATCCTCCATCGTCCTTTTAGGAGTATCTCCGAGGATGACACCCCTTGCCTCAACGGACAGTTTTTCAAGGATGTCTGTAAAGGAGCCTATCCCCTTCCCCTTATAGGTCATGGGGTAGACACTCCAAGCATCAACCTTTATGAGCCTCACATCAAGGCTCAGGTCATCCCCTATTACAGATAGGCTTCCCTCGAGGATGAAGTCCGCCCCAGTCTCTTTGACCAGCGGCTTCTTCGCCTCGTCCGACGGCCCCGATGTGCTCTGTTTATCTATGACCCCCTGAAGCTTAGCAGGGTCCTCCAGTTGGATGTCGCCTCCCGCACCTATCCTTGCCGAGATTACATCCCTGTAAGCCCCTTTCAGGTAGTCCATCCCCGAAGGCGCATTCAGTTGCAGCGGCAGTATGGCAAGAGACTGCTTATCAGAAGCCAATCCGTTCCCCTCAGAGAGGAATATGAGCGCAGCAAATGCTGCAATAAATATCTTTAGCCTCAAGGTCATAGACATAGGATGAGATAAAACCACACAACACGGTTAAAGTCAAGGGTTGCGAGAATCCCAAATTCCGACATAGAATCGGGCAGCTATTCGGGGCATCAGCAGTATAGGCTGTTATGCTGCAATAATATTACCAAAACTACTCTTTTTTTGTCTTAACCGCCGTTGCCTACCGAAACGGTTTTGAGCAAATCGTTT
>JAUSKU010000056.1 GCA_030646755.1 Deltaproteobacteria bacterium | reverse complement strand
AAACGATTTGCTCAAAACCGTTTCGGTAGGCAACGGCGGTTAAGACAAAAAAAGAGTAGTTTTGGTAATATTATTGCAGCATAACAGCCTATACTGCTGATGCCCCGAATAGCTGCCCGATTCTATGTCGGAATTTGGGGGTAAAGGGTACCGTCACCCTTGCCTCCGTCAACATGGAAGGGAGACCAGTGAGGATTCCAGCGGACATTAAGGCCAAATTAGCAATGAGCGATGAGCAATGAGGAGAGACTTTTTCCACAACAGGCTGGCGATCGGTTTTTTCATAGTGGCCGCTCTATCGTTCCTCCTGCCTGCTGTATCCACAGGAGAAGGTATAGAGGCAGCATCAAGCGTCTCAACGGTTGCGCCGGAACTTCTTTCACCTGAGGACAAGTTCCGGTCTGTAGATGGAACGATGGAACTTTCATGGTCTCCTTCCGGAATAGAGACCCTTTATCACATCCAGATATCTGCAAGGCCTCAATTTGACAAGATCATCATAGATGAAAAGAGTTATAATACAGAAAAGAGGATTGAGGGGTTAGAGACAGGATGGTTCTACTGGAGGGTATCGGCCATAAACAAGGACGGCCTTGAGGGGAAGTTCTCTGAATCCAGGTCCTTCGTGGTCAGGCCCCTTCCGGAACCCCCGTCTCTGAGCCCTCCTGCCTCGACAAAGACCAGCACTACCTTCAGATGGAAGAGGACAAGCGAGGAGGAGAGGTACCATCTCCAGATATCGAAAAACAAAGATTTTTCAGAGACATCTGTGGACCTCAAATCTATAGAAGGTCCAAGGGTAACCGTGGGGACGCTGGAAGAGGGCGATTATTTTGCAAGGGTCAGCGCCATCGATGAGGATGCCCTTGAAGGAAGTTTTTCCGAGCCCCAGTCCTTTTATGTCGGGCCAAAGGTCCCTTCTTCAAACATAGGCCCCTTGATGATAATGTTTGGTGTGGCCTTTATGCTTTTGGGAATACCGTAACAGTCTAAGCCGTTTTCTCCACCCAGACCACTGATGCCACGTCGTTGCAAATGTCGTAGATACTGCCGCCTGCCTGGATGATGACCGGCCCGCTGTTGGGGGATTTGGCAAGCACCGTTACCTCCATCCCTTTTACGAAGGCTGGATTCTGTCCTATCCTGACCAGGTGGTCCAGGTCGTGGTCTGTTTCGGATATCCTCTCGACTATCCCTTTCCCGCCCTCAGGAAGTTCAGCCAGATTAACAAGGCCTGCCTCCCTGGCAGCCCTGGCACCCGGGGTGTTTATGTAGTCAAAAGGCTCGAAAGGAAGGCATGTGGTGCATTTGTCTTTATCTTCCATAATCAAGGTTCCACAAAAGGATTCTGTATGATAGTCCCCCCGAACTCCTTCGCATGCTTCTCAGCATCGGCCTTTTCCGCAAAGACGTGGATTCTGTTGCCTGTGGACTGGTTTGTGACAATACTGCTTTCCACGAACCAGGCGATGGATGCGTCTATCCTCTTCCCTGTCACCTCATCTGTCACAGTTATATATTCGACCTTCCCCTTATTCCCTGCCAGCCACTTCCTCGCACACCCGATGCAGCAGAACTTCAAGGTCTTCCCGTCGGCAAGGGTGATGTCCACCTGATATATAGGCTCTATCTTTATTGCATCAAGGGCGCAAACGTCGCCCCCGGATTTCTTCATTAAAGAAGTCGATAGCGCAAGAAGAATGAAGATGAAGATTACTATTATCGGCCATTTTTTCATAATTAACCCACCGCCAGGTGTACGCTTACCATCATCATGGATGAGAGAAGTCCTACAAAGGAAAGCCACAGAAGGTTCTTTATGTATCTATGCAGCGTCGCCTCGGTTTCGGGAGACCTTCCCATGACCTTCAGCATCAGTGCCCAACCGGAGGAGAATGTACCTATGACAAAAAGGGTTATTATAATGGCCCCGTCAGGTACGTTTTTGGGAAAACAGTAAAGGCAATGATGGTAAGGGAGTCCCATTAAGGCAGGCGCAACCTTTTCGAGGGCGCAGACCCCTGTCAACGGTATATTCAGAATGGCAAGGAAGGAGGCAACAGACAAGGCGACAATGCCCGCACCGCCGGTCCAGAGCAGGATGCCGAGAAAGCCGATGACTATGGAGTTGGAGATATAATAGATGGGGATCATCAGTCCGCCATACCCTTCCCCGAAGATGGACCTTGGTATCAAGGCCGAGCTTCTGGACGGCACATCAAAGATGGTGGTGCAGCATGCTACCGATGAAGTGGCCTTGACCTTGAAGAGGTAGACCATCTCCCCCAGCGAATCTCCTATGACAAAGAGGCTCACGATGGAGAGGAGAAGGAACTTCCTTTCCATCAGAGGGCCGGTCTTCGTTGTCCTGTCCAGCATGTTTAAAAGTAGCCATCCGCCAACGGCAAAGAAGACAAGGGGCTTTACTGTCTGTAAAAGCCTTGCCATTGCCGATTGTATCTGTGCAACGCCTGCCACGCACATGGCCCCCTGTATCTCGGAGACATAGCTGTTGAGGGTCACATAGAACAGCGGCCATGAAAGGAGCCTGACCATCAGTATGACGCTGGCAATAAGAAGCACCAGGTATGCAAAGTCCTCAAGCCTGGTCCTTTCCTCTCCTGTGCCGGCCTTTCCCCATTCTTTATATAAAAAAATGGAGACGCCCGCCTGGAATATCCCTAAAAGCAGGGATATGGCTGCTATGAAGAGGCTTATGATGGTAAAGATATTTATGATCACTGCTTGAATTCCCTCATCCCTGTTATTATTCCGTCCTTCACATCAAATATGACATCCGCAAGATTAAAGAGTGACTGGTCGTGGGTAGATATTATGATGGTCCTTCCTTCCTTTTTTAAGGCCTGAAGGGTTTCTATCAGGTATCTTACCGACTCCGCGTCTATGTTGGATGTGGGCTCATCCGCTATGATGATATGCGGGTTGTTTATCAGGGCCCTTGCAATGGCAACCCTCTGCTGCTGCCCTCCTGAAAGCTCCTCAGGGGTATGGCGCATCCTCTCCCCCATCTGAAACCTGTGAAGTAGTTCCGATGCCCTTCTGTGCCTTTCCGTTACCGAAACTCCCATCGGGATCAAAGGAAATGACACATTGTCTAAGGCAGAGAGCCTGGGGATAAGGTTGAAGCTCTGGAATACGAAACCTATGGTCTCCCTCCTTATCCTGGAAAGGGCTACGTCGGACATGGCAGTCAGCTCCTCACCCATAAGGAATACCTTCCCCCTCGTAGGCCTGTCTATGGCCCCCAACAGTGATATAAGGGTCGTCTTCCCTGAACCTGAAGGGCCGCTCAGGATGGCTATATGCCCCTTTTTTATCTCTAAGTCGATATCCCAGAGGGCCTTGACCTCATAGGACGTGCCGGGGTTATAGAGTTTTGAGAGTTTTTCGGTTCTTATTATGGTTTCCATAGTTTTCCCATTTGTGGGCACAGCCCACCCTACCTTTCAAAGAATAACTCCCCCCGACCCTCTCTTAATTTAAGAGGGGGTGCCGAAGGCGGGGGCGTTAAGTTCATTTCATCGCCTCCGCAGGCGGTATTACTGCCGCCCTCCATGAGGAGTAGAGGCTCCCCACCATGGTGAGTATAAGAGAAAAGAAGAAAGACAAAAATGCCGGAATCGGCAGGAACCTGGCCGGGACGTTGAAGGGGGGGAAGAGCCCTATCTCGGCTATAAAGAACTGGGCTATGAACAGGCCGTTCAGTCCCTTGAGCCATAAAAAGGCGATCAGAAGCGCCAGAGGAGCCGCAGTCAAGGATATGATGAGGTTCTCAAAGACCACCATCTCAAGGACCTCTGAGGTCTGCCAGCCTGTGGCCTTCAGCACCCCGATCTCCCTCCTCCTTTCAGAGAGGCCGAAACCGGATGACACCAGAAGGGCAGGGATAGCCAGGGCAAAAGCAACTGTATAAAGGGCGGTAAATATCCCGCCTTTGAGTGTAAAGCCCTTATTAAAGTACTGTTTCACCAGTTCCTTGCTCTGTATCCTGAAGGAAGCTCCCTCTATCTTTTTCAGCGCCTCTGCCACCGCAGGGGTATAGCCGGGCCTTGTATAGATCAAAAAGTCCGTGGCCAGACCGTCAACCTTGAATATCTCGGAGGCGTCCTCAAAAGGGATAAATATAAGGTCAGAGGCCCATATACTCGATTCAGCTTTAAAAAGCCCGGTCACCTTCAGCATCTTCCCCTTTGTCCCGCCGAGCATGAAGGCGTGACCCACGCTAAAATTGAAATGCCTTGCGAGGCCGACACCAATGACTGCCTCCCCACTGCTGCTAAAAGGTTTCCCTTCGACGCATTCAACCGATGGCGGAAGCTCTCCAGCCGGAATTCCGACAACAACCGCAAGTCTATCGCCAAGATAAGTCCTTCCCAAGACCCTCGGCACGGCCCTCATCACCCCATTTATTTTTTTAACCTCATCCAGGTATCTTAACGGAACGGGGGCGTTTTTACCATACTGGTCCAGGGTAAGGTATATGTCGGCCCCTTCCATGACTGAGGCCAGGGACTCCGCCTTTACACCTTCTGATATGGCCATAGCGGTCAGGAACGGAAAAAGGATGGCAAGGAGGCACAGGATAACAACAAGGGTTCTTACCTTATGTCGGAGAACGTTGTCAGCGGCAGTCCTGAGTATATTAACATGTCTTTCTATATCGAGAACCTCCGCATTATCGATTACTATTTTTTGATGATCTCGTAAAAACTATTTTTTACCGCAGAGAGCGCCGAGAAAAAGCTTTTATTATCAATATGTTCTCTCTGCGTTCTCAGCGTCCTCGGCGGTGAATTCTGTCTTTTTACGTTTTTATCTTTTTTAAAAGTATACAATAATAAACCCCATTCCGTAAAGTGAAACCTCCTTGACAAATGCCATTATTAGGCAGTAAACTTCATGCAATTATTTTTCAGGAGGCAAAGAATGTTTGAACGGGTTTTGATACCAACCGACCTTTCGTTAGAATCAGATAAGATATTTGATTACGCCCTGGCCCTTAACGGCCTCAAGGAGGTTATTGCGGTACATTCTGTTGAGGCATCTGCATACGAACTGATCAGGGAACAGAAGAGCGACGAGCCTGAAGAGGCTGTCGCCGCTCATGGGATTGAGCCTTCAGCAGTTGAGACGAGGCATATGTCTCAGGAGATCAGAAGAAGAGAGGAGAGGTTATCGGAAAAGGGTAAGAAGCTCCGTGATGCCGGAATAAAGTTCAGGGCTATTGTGGATGAAGGCGGCAAGGTAGATATAAGGGTAGTCGAACTGGCTGAAAAGGAGAATGTCTCCCTCATCCTTGTAGGTTCCCACGGCAAGTCTTCCTGGGAAGAGGTGTTATACGGCAGCGTATCAGAAAAGGTTGCAAGAAAGGCAAAGGTTCCGGTGCTCGTGCTGAGATATGACCTCCTGGATAATGTATCCCCTGCAGAACTTGCCGTCAATACATTCAAGAAGGTGCTCTTTCCTACAGACCTCAAGCCAAGTTCCGACAAGGTCATAGACCTGCTGCAGTTGATCAAACCTCAAGAGGTCACTGTGTTTTATTCGGTGCAGCAAAAGAGGGAAGAGGAAGACGACAAGGCGAGAAAGAAGAAGCTGGAAAATATACAGATGGAACTGAATGCAGCCGGGATTAAGGCTGAGATCGTTCTCAGCTACGGGGACATCCTGGCAGACATCCTTAAGGCCTCGGAAACTGCAACTTCTGTCGTGATGGCCTCTCACGGAAAAGGGATACTAAAGGAATGGCTTACCGGAAGCATCTCTCTGAATGTAGCGAGAAAAGCCAAGGTGCCTGTGCTTTTGGCCCATGAAGATGACATATCATTTTAAACCACTCCTGCCTTTAGCAGAGCATGCAGGTGGACTATCCCTGTTGCTTTTTCACCATCCATCACAAACAGCGATGTGATGGAGTGCTGCTCCATCTTCTGCAGGGCCTCGGCGGCGAGGGCGTCCGTCCCTATCCTTTTAGGGTTTCCGGTCATTATATCAGAGGCCTTTTTATTAAGGATATCCAACCCCTTTTCCATGGCCCTTCTCAAATCTCCATCGGTGATGGAGCCTGTCAGCATTCCTCTGCTGTCTATAACTCCTGTTATTCCAAGCCTCTTTGACGTTATCTCAAAGAGGGCCTCTTTCATTAATGTTTCTTCCTTGACAAGTGGGAGGTCTTTCCCTTTATGCATTAAATCTGAAACCCTTAATAGAAGTCTTTTCCCAAGAGTCCCCCCCGGATGGAGAAGGGCAAAATCCTCTTTTTTGAACCCCCTCTTATCTAAAGCAGCTACAGCAAGGGCATCCCCCATGGCCAGGGTCGCCGTTGTGCTTGCCGTAGGGGCAAGACCCAGAGGACACGCCTCCTCCTTCACGCTTATGTCAAGGAGCGCATCTCCAGCCTTTGCCAAGGTGGAGCTGAGGTTCCCGGTCATGGCTATCAAGGGGAGTCCCATCCTTTTTACCACAGTGAGTATCTGGGAGACCTCGTCGCTTTCCCCGCTGTTGGATATGGCTATGACAACATCGTTCCTTGAAAGCATCCCCAGGTCGCCGTGAATGCCTTCAGCCGGGTGCATGAAAAAGGACGGCGTCCCTGTGGATGCAAGTGTAGATGCAATCTTCTGGCCGATGAGTCCGCTCTTCCCGACCCCTGTTACAACCACCTTCCCCTTGCAGGAACAGACCAGGTCAACAGCCTTTACAAAAGAGTCGTTAATCCTTTCAGTCAGGGCGAAGATAGCCTCTGCCTCGATTTTTAATACCTTTTTTGCCTGTTCAATAACCAAATCAATACTCCTTACTCACTCTGCTGTTAATCTGAATTTATTTTAGAAAGAGAGTAGATTATTGTTTAAACCAATCATCTTGTCAAGGCCGGATTGATTTGGATCTATTTCTTGGTCCGAATGAGTTGTCTTTGACCTTCTCCCGTAAATTGGATATACTTTCTTTAGTAAACCTTAAAGGAGAAACACATGACAATGGAAGAAGAGCCGCAGAAGCTTTTTGAGAAGGGAGTGGCAATGCTAAAAAGGGGATACCCTGGAGATGCTGTGGATTGTCTCGAAAAAGCCCTGGAAAAAGGGTTCAAAAGCTCTGCCTGTTATTCCTGGCTCGGCCTCGCCTATGCGAGGTCCGGGCGTAAAATAATATCTAAAGCCGAAGAACTCTGCATGAAGGCGGTAAAGATGGATTTCGTCTGGCCCCAATATTATCTCAACCTTGCAGAGGTCTACGTTATATGGGGGAAAAAGGACAAGGCCATAAAGACTTTAGAAGAAGGCCTTAAGATAGATAGAGACAACACGGAGATCCTGAACGAACTGGAAAGGCTTGGGGTCAGAAGGAGATCGCTGATACCATTTCTTCCGAGGTCAAACCCGATAAACAAATATCTTGGGAAGATTCTTTACAAGGTCGGCCTGAGAAGGTAAACCCTTTCCCCCCCTTAAAATAGACATTCCCCTCTCAAAAGCGCAAAAACCCCTCTTGGATAAAGGGTTTCAGTGAGGTATACTCCTCACCAGTTAGGTGAAACCACAATATCACAAAGAGGGGGTAGAAAGATGATACAACAAACCTTGA
>JAUSKU010000053.1 GCA_030646755.1 Deltaproteobacteria bacterium | reverse complement strand
AAACGATTTGCTCAAAACCGTTTCGGTAGGCAACGGCGGTTAAGACAAAAAAAGAGTAGTTTTGGTAATATTATTGCAGCATAACAGCCTATACTGCTGATGCCCCGAATAGCTGCCCGATTCTATGTCGGAATTTGGGTGTGACTTTTAACTTGACAACCGTTACTGCATTTACTATTATGTTCACTCATTGAACGCACAGAAGGTAGGGCCAGGATTGGGTCAATGAGCTGTGGGATGTTTAAAAATTATTGTAAAAAGGTCCTGGCTTGCCAGCTTATCAGCCTGTCAGCCGTTGTTTTGAATCATGAACGAACATCATCTAAACACCCTTAAGGAACTTTCCAGAGACAGCGCCCTCTCCCAGCGCGATCTTTCAAAGCGGCTCGGTCTCAGCCTGGGAAGGGTGAATTATGTCCTGAACGCCCTTCTGGACAAGGGCCTGATTAAGGCGGAGAGGTTCAAAAACTCTAAGAACAAACTTGCATATATGTACATTCTGACACCGGAAGGGATAATAGAGAAGGTGGAACTGACATATCATTTTTTGCAGAGGAAAAAAGAGGAGTACGATTCTCTGGGAATTGAGATAGAGGAGCTGAGGAGAGAGGTGGAGATTGAAGGTGGGGAGTAGTATTAGTTAAAGTAAATGGTACCTGTCCCTGTTTTCTAACGGCATTGCCGAGAGGAAGGCCTCGGAAAAGGAAGTAAGTGGTCGCTGTCCCTATTTTCTGGGGGAAGTTATCGAAAGCATGCCTACGAATTTGAAAAAGGTCTTGAGAGATATAGAGGGGATAGAGGGAAAATGAATTTTGTCAACAATAAAGATTTGACCCCCAGGGCAATTGACCCCCAGGGCAACTCTAATTTACCGGTCTTAGAATAAGAGGGAGATTGTTCTAATGGTAAAATATATTTTGCTATTACTCATGCTTGTTATGCTTTCAGCTACTCACGTGCATAGCAAGGATGTTCCTTTCACGCAAGAAGACAGGGATAGGCTTATAAGGGTGGAAGAAGGGCTTAAGGCGACGAACCAAAGGATTGATGGGTTTGATAAGTCAGTTAACCAAAGGATTGATGGGTTTGATAAGTCAGTTAATCAAAGGATAGATGGGTTTGAAAGGTCAGTTAATCAAAGGATAGATGAGTTAAAGATTTCTAATCAGCAGCAATTTGATAAACTCTATACGCTAATACTCTGGGGTTTTGGTATACTTTTCGGTGGTATGGGGATGCTGATTAGTTTTGTGATGTGGGACAGAAGGACTGCATTGGCGCCTGCCATAGACAAAATCAAAGCAGTTGAGGAAAGGGAAGAACTTTTAGAAAGAGTATTGAAGGAAATGGCACGCAAGGATGCCAACACAGCAGAGGCACTGAGGCATGCGGGACTCATAAGCTGAAGAGGAGAAAAGGGTTGCGTCCCCTTATTATTTCCCCTCTTTAAGCGACATAGCAGGAGATTTAGGATGCAAATAACTACAGAAACTATTAAGAATATAGGAAGAATATTCGAGAAAGGATTGCAGGATGAGTATCTATCGAGAGCAATCGGGAAAATCATGGAACACGAACAGGAAAAGACCTCTCAGAATATTCAATCGTTTAAAAGGGATTTAGAACAGTTTGAGGGCAGATATAATATGCAGTCCGATGATTTTTTTAGCAGATTTAAAAAGGGCGAATTGGGAGATAAAGAGGATTATTTCGAGTGGTCAGCACTATTCCAGATGTATAAACGAGCGATAGAACGGCTTGAAATGCTGGAAGGGGTTGCCTGATTGACCATCCATGCCTATCTGGAAGAAAACATACTTCTTCTCACAGCATCTCCAATAGTTGAGCATTTCCAGATAGTCACGAGAAGGAGACTGAAAGCGATGGGTATCTTAGAGTCAGAGCTATCCTCATAGGTGAAGGACTCCTTGAGGTAAGTATTTACTGTCAGATGGCTGAAAATACCGTTCGTTTGGTCGACTACCGATTTCACTGGCAGGACAGAGAAGGAAAAATAATTAAGAGATGGGATAATGCAAGACACCATCCAGAGCTAACGACCTTTCCATATCATATCCATATAGGCAGTGATGGCAACGTAAATGAGTCGGCTGACGTAGACCTGTCAGAGGTATTACAGGTATTGGAATCGGAGATAGAGCAGATTTAACTACCGGGAACAAGGAGTGCCGCCTATTTCCCCAAAATGGGAGAACTGGTTTAAATAGCGGAATAAAAGGGATGCGTCCCCTTTTCGCTCTTCGACAAGTTTCCTGCTGGATATATCATCGAGCTTTCAAAAGCTGAAAAGATTGAACTGGTGGAAAATTTCCACCGGTTCGATAAGCTCAAACACTCTACGGTCAACCCCAAAGCTTTTGCCGAAAAAGGTCTGCATATGCTTGCCACAATACTTAAAAGCCCACAAGCAACCCAGGCGACCATTTCGATAGTAGAGACCTTCGCAAAAATCAGAGAGCTGTCAAGAAACATCAAAGAGCTCTCAATAGTAAAAAACAAGACCGACCAAAAATCGCTCATGCAAAAAAGCGGTGAGCTCATCGCTGAAATTTTTGATGACGCTTTTCAAACAAGCGACACAGAGACATCTATTGAGCTGAACTTTGCAGTCTTGAAATTCAAATACACGATAAAGAAGAAAAACAAATGAAAGGCAAGAAATGGGGCCTTACCCCAGTGGCATTAGTATGGGCGTAATAAAAAATGTGAAGTGTCCCCATTTTTCAAAGAACGGATAAAGCGGGATAGCTTGGGGAATGTCAAGATTCAAGACCTGACCCTGGCTTCTCCGGAGAGTGAAATATGCGATTTTCAACCGCATTAATTGACAAAACTGTAAAGCGGAAAAGTAAAGAAAGGGAAGAAAGGCGGCTTCAATTGATTGGAAGGCTTTTCGATATTCTCAATAGGTTGTCGAAAGGGGTTTCATTCGATGAGGCATATATCTTCGGTTCACTGATAAAGCCTTACAGATTCAGTGAACTTTCCGATATTGATATAGGTTTTATAGGGCTAAAAGATGAAGACTTTTTTATGACTATATCATTTATTTCTGATGAGATTGGTTTGGAAGTGGATGTAATGCAACTGGAAGGACACAGGCTTGCGGATAAGGTAAAGAGAGAGGGGATAAGATGGACGCGGAAAGATTAACCATACTGAAATCTGAGATGCATGCACAAATAGGCGAGATAGAAGGCATCTATAATAAACTCGAAGACCGTAAGAAAAAAAGAGGTAAAGCAGGTCTTGAAAGCATCGGCTACCAGTTGCATAACCTTTACTGCGCATTTGAGGACTTGTTCAAGATTGTGGCTGAGTCTTTTGAAAATCATATTCAAGATAAGGCCAAATATCACATGGAACTCTTAAAGCGCATGAGAGTATCTATTGAAGGAGTTAGACCTCCGCTGTTAACTCAGGAAAGTTATTTATTGCTTAATAACTTGAGATCTTTCCGTCATTTTTTCAGGCATGCTTATTCGTATGAGATTGATGCAAGAAAGGTGCGAATAGTGTTGGAGGATGTGGACAAGTTGAGAGATATTTTTAAAAGGGATGTTGAAGACTTTATGAAAAGCCTTACCCGTAACTTGCCAGCCGGTTTAGCTGAGGTTGAGGAGATATTAAATGATATCTGAAGATGTGACCCCATGCGTCTCCTTCTCCGCGTCTCAGCGTCTCTGCGGTATATTTGTAGATTCTAAGTCCCTTAGAGGAATAGGAATGACGGTGAGTGAAAATGTCAAGATTAAAGACCTGACCCAAAAATAGACATTGCCTATATACAGTCCTCTCCCTTAACTCCCTACCGAGTTTTTAAAAAGATAGATTAGGATTTTCTTCTATACGGTGATTGTTTCTCTCGCTGGTTACCTCTCTATGTTTACATAAAGGCGC
>JAUSKU010000047.1 GCA_030646755.1 Deltaproteobacteria bacterium | reverse complement strand
AAACGATTTGCTCAAAACCGTTTCGGTAGGCAACGGCGGTTAAGACAAAAAAAGAGTAGTTTTGGTAATATTATTGCAGCATAACAGCCTATACTGCTGATGCCCCGAATAGCTGCCCGATTCTATGTCGGAATTTGGGTGAAGGTAACGTAAGTCCGGTTTCATATCAGATGTTGTCGGTCAGTCTGTTGTAAATTGCTTCAAACTCCTTCTCCCTTCTTATAAAGGCCTCAAGTACCCTTGGGTCAAAGTATTCCGGCATCGTCCTCCCGTCCCCTATGGTGATGATCTCAAAAGCCCTTTGATGGGAAAAGGCAGGCTTGTATGATCTTTTAGACCTCAGTGCATCATATACATCTGCCAGGGCCACTATCCTTGCGGGGATAGGGTTCTCTTCCCCCTTGATGTCCCTCGGATACCCGCCGCCGTTATATCGTTCATGGTGGCCGAGGGCAATCTCCCTCGCCATCTTCAACCTCGGCTCTTCACCGAGGATCATGGCCCCATAAGTGGTGTGTTCCCTGACCACTTGCGCTTCTTCATCCGTGAGCTTCCCTGGTTTATTTAGAAGACTAAAGTGAATATGGATCTTCCCCACATCGTGCATCTGGGCAAAAAAACCTATGTCCCTTACAAAATCCGGCGGCATCCCCATATCTTCAGCCAGGAGACGTGCATACTCATTTACCCTGACGATATGGTTCCCTGTCTCCTCGTCGTTGGCCTCGGCAGCCCTGGCAAGGGCCGTAACGAGATACTTGAAGGCCCCGTCGACCTCTTTCAACTGGCCTGAGATGGTAGAAAAGACATGAAAAAGAAGGAGAAAGCTCCTCAAGATATCTGCATCATGGGATGTGACCTTCTTCCCGTAATTAAAGGCCACAACCAGGCTGTCCGTCTTCTTTGAATCGCATAATATGAAGTTTTTTACGACCCCTATCTTGTTTGTTATCTCTTTATCAAAATACGAACAACACTCATCCCCTCTGCTGATCTGACTGTTGCACTCGATCAAATCAATATCCTCAACATGGTATTTATCACCACACCGGAGGCTTTTTTCGACCCTGCCGGAAACCTGAACCCTATTGATCTCCCCATTTTCAAAGCTGTGTAAAACCCCTTCTACCAGACCATCTCCAGTTTCTCTCCCAAGAAGAATATGGGTAGGTCTGGCTATATCGTCAGGTTTGATCCTTAACAGCCTTTCAATGAGATGTTTTTGGGCCTCATCTCCCCTGAAGGCCTCTGAACTCAACTCTGCCAGCTTGTTCTCAGCGAATGCAGTCAGGTTGTTGATATGCATATATGCGGACTTGAGTTGATCATTAAGGGTCTTTTTCTTTAAGAGTGATTTTACCCTCGCCCGAATCTCGATCTCATTTACAGGCTTTGTCAGGAATTCATCGGCCCCATACTCAAGGGCCTTCACCAGATCCTCCGTCTCTTCAAGAGACGTTACTATGACAACCGGGATGTCCCTGCTATCAGGGTCTTCCTTCACCCTCCGGCAGACCTCGTAACCATCAATGTCAGGCATCATTATGTCTAAAAGGACAATATCCGGTTTCTCAGATTTTATCTGTGCCAGGGCCTCCGTTCCGTTCCTTGCCTTTACTACCCTGTAACCAAGGGGTTTAAGGTAATCTTCAAGTATCGCGAGATTCAGTTCCTGGTCGTCTACCGTAAGAATCGTAGGCCTGCCTGTTTTATCATCAATTTCCATGACATTATATCCCATATGGTTAAGAGTTTAATCTATCTTTCTTTTCTGCGCAAGGAATGGCTTTTTTATCCTCATTTGAGAAAGGAAGGGAGACAAAATAAGCTTCTTACGTCAGGGGCTTTTGGGATATAATGGCTGTCTATGTTCGACATAATTAAGCTCTCAGCGGTGCTCATCTTTATCGTCATCCTCCTGAGGTGGAAATACCGGATCGGCATAGTCCTCCTGAACGCATCAGGACTCCTTGCCCTTCTTTATCTGATGCCTCCCGCAAAGATAGCTGCGACCATGGGCGCTGCTGTCACGAATCCTATCACCATAAAGCTGACCCTTTCATTGACCTTCATCAGGGTACTTGAACTGATATTGCGGGAAAACAATATCCTAGCCGATATGATGGAGGCCTCGAAATCCCTCGTTAAAAGCAGGAAGCTGGTCATCATATCCATGCCAATGCTTATTGGGATGCTCCCCTCCCTTGGAGGTGCATATTTCTCTGCTCCCATGGTGGATGAATCAACAAAGGACCTCAAAATGACCCAGGAGGAAAAGGGTTTCATAAATTTCTGGTTCCGGCACCCGTGGGAGTATGTGCTCCCTCTTTATCCTGGGATACTCCTTGCCTCCGCAATATCAGGGGTGGAACTGAGGGCCCTAATCATCGCAAACCTACCCTATGCCTTAACCATTCTTTTAACCGGCTTTTTCCTTAGCATGAAGGAGGTCAAGGGGAATGTGGAATCTGTGGAGGTCTCCAAAAAAGGGTTTTTCAGTTTCATCCCGATCGGGATAATAATACTGCTGGTATGTGTAGTCGCCGGGCTTCGTTCCTTAGGCCAACTTGCCTATTTCCCTTTATAATGGAACCGTTCCAGCTTTACCATGTTTAAAAGTCCTACCTGCATTTTTCTTGACTTCAACGCCCCAGGCAACTAAACTTCCAGTTATGGATATTTCAACTATCCGAAAGAGGTGATTATGATAAAAAATAAACCTTGTCCCGAATGTCATTCAACGATGGAACTTAAGAAAACCACTCTCCATTTTGAGAGGGAAGGCTTTTATGCCGATGTAGAAAACGTATCAGCCTTTATCTGTCCCAAATGCGGCACAAAAAGCGTTCCAGGTAAACTGGCCGTTAATATAGGGAATACAGTTGAAGGCCTCTTTAAATCCGCTAAAGAAATAAAAGTGTCTACGGAAAAAGACCTTGCCCCCGCTTTTTCCGGCATCTCATTCCATATGGTTCAGGCGTGACTTTAATTCCAACAAGCTTACGCTTGCTGATGTCCTGGAATTGAAGATAAAGGTACAATAGCAACAGCAGAGTGGGATCATAGAACATTGAAAAATACAAAGTCTCGCCGATATTAGAACCGTCCCCTTTATTTTCCAGGGTTTTCGAGCCATGACGAGAGGATAGCAGAAGAGAGTTCGCCGGCCAATATGTCAATTTCAAAGTCTGACCCCATATACACCCCTAACCGGACAAAGCTGATTTTTCTCCATGTTATTTTCCCAGTTTGTTCTTGACATAAACACCATCTCTGTGTAATCTGCTGTCGTACAGTGTATCCCATTAAATCAATTTGGAGTGTAAACAATGCCGTCGGTGCAGAAAAGCATAAGGTTCAAGGAAAATGTATTTAAGGAAATCGAACAGATAGCCAGAGAGTCAGGGGAGGAGTTCTCTGCCGTTGCAAACGAACTGCTTGACGAGGCTGTAAAGACTTTTCGATGCCCGGGCATTGTATTTTCCGAAGGGACGGCAGGACGCCGGGCGCGTATCGCAGGTACAGGCATGGAGGTCTGGGAGGTCATCGCTGCCTATAAAGGCGTTGGAGAAGACTTTAAACGTCTTTCAAAGACATACCACTGGCTTACCGAACAGCAGCTTATGGCCGCCGTGGGCTATTACAAGGCCTACCCCGAAGATATTGACCCTCTCATAAGGCAGAATGAAGAGCTTACCGAAGAAGCTGTTCATCAAAAATATCCCTTCCTTAGAGGACGTAGTTGAAGTATTACCTTGATGAAGACCTCAGTCCAAAAATAGCGGAGATACTCAAAAAACACCGGATAGATGCCGTAAGCGCCCACGATGTCGGAATGATACAGGCATCCGACATGGACCAGCTTGAATATGCTTCATCCAAAGGTAGATGCCTTGTGACCCGCAACAGAAACGACTTCATCCGCCTCACCGTCCAGTTCTTTAACGAACATCGGCCTCATGCCGGTATCCTGATTATTCCCCACACATTGCCTTGCGACAACTTCTCTTTGATTGCCAGGGCCATTATCAAATACGATTCAATGGATTCAGGTAGCATAAACTCTTATGGCATAGATTTTCTAAAGCACTAGGTTTGGCAAAGTGGGACAGGCTTCCAGCCTGTGAATGCTGTCCCACCCAAGCTGCCCGATTTTTGTGTAGTCGCCGGGCTTCCTTCCTTAGGCCAACTTGCCTATTCCCCTTTATAATGGAACCGTCCCAGCTTTACCATGTTTAAAAGCCTTGTAGGGTGCGTCCTACGCACCAACAGGTCTTTGCTGGGACGGGTGTCAAACCACCCTACATTACATCCCCATCTTTGCCTAATTTAATGGTGCGTGGGACGCACCCTACAAACTTTTCATTCACCCTATCCAGGGCTTTCGAGCCATGACGAGAGGATAGCAGAAGAGAGTTCGCCTGCCAACATGTCAATTTCAAAGTCTGACCCCATACACATTCAAACTTTAATCCGAACCTGTCCCCGATTATTTAGATTATTCCTGACTCTATGGGGCATTTGTTGCATACTTGAGGTCATCGTTTGTAGAGTCATAATAGCTTATGTGTATTTTATTGTCGGAATCAAGCTCGATAGAAGTTTCCTCCGATATGTGGATACCACCATCCACCACTGTTGTATTCCATAAACCACCAGTATTGGTTGCATATTTAAGGCCTTCGGAAGCACCATAGCTGATATGTGCTTTACCATTTGAATCTATAGCTATATCACAACTCCACCCATCACCCCCATTATTCTCTATTATAAATAACTCCCACACACCAGATGTATTCGTAGCATAGTTTAGTTGATAATCAACATCGGAACCGTAATAACATATGTGAACCTTATTGTCCGCATCTATGGCTATGGAATTAAACTCGTCTCCCCCAATATCTCTATTACTTATAACAGATGCAACCCATGACCCTGATGCATTTGTCGCATATTTAATCTGACTATCAGAGCTATTATTGCTATCAGGATAGTAAAAATAACTCATATGTACGTTCTTGTTTGTGTCGAGTACAATTGATGGATTAGTTGCATTCTCCAATGTACTTGAATCTATCCAAGAACCGGACGCATTAGTTGCATACTTTGCAGGAGAGTAATCTCCTACAAATGACTGTGAATCTGCATATATCAAATGGATGACGTTATTTGAATCCACAGCTAAAGGACCACACGATCCTGGTTCAACTACCGTTGAGTGTACCCAAGCACCGGAAGAATTTGTTACATAGTTGCAGTAGGCGGTAATCCAGTTTCCAAGCTCATCATAATCATAAAAATTATAAGTACTGTGCACTTTGTCGTTTGAATCAACGGTTATATAAGTAGAGTAGGGTCCTTTCGTTGAATCTGTATGTAATGTCGAAATAATCCATGAACCAGAAGAATTTGTTGCATACTTAACAGCATTATTAGATAAGTCTATATAGCTAATATGAAGTTTTTTATTTGAATCCATTATCAGACTAATACCGTCACCTACATCCCCTGTGCTGTCAATAGTCGAAACCGACCACGGAGTCGAATCTGAGGTAGTGCTACCCACAAAATTCTGTCCCGTCACATTAGCTCCGCTCACGGTCACAGCCGTGCTTGATGGGTCAAACGTGTAGTCTGTCATAGAAGGCGTAACCGTGTAGCTGCCATCGGCAAGACCTGAAAAGGTATAATTCCCGCTTGAATCGGTAGTAGTTGACCCGGAGCTTGTGCCCGTAAGGGCCACCGTCACCCCTGAAATAGCGGCATTCGACGAATCAGCAACATTGCCTGAAATGGAATAGGTGCTGCCGCCCGTGTTGTTGTCGTCGGACGTTGAACCGCCGCCTCCGCCACCTCCCCCGCATCCCGCCAACAGGGCCGCTGACAAAACCCCGCCGAGGAGCAATTTATAAAACCCTTTAAACGTGTGTGTCATAGCAAACCTCCCTGTAGTAAAAGCAGCCTTGTAGGGTGCGTCCTACGCACCAACCGGTCTTTGCTGGGACGGGTGTCAAACCACCCTACATTACATCCCCATCTTTGCCTAATTTAATGGTGCGTGGGACGCACCCTACAAACTATTTTACGGCGCCACATAACTTGACGTAAACGACTCCGTAAACGTGCCGTTGACCCCTGTGTAGGTGACGGTTATCTCTACTGAGACATTGTTCCCACTGCTCCCACCGGAACTCCAACCGATGATGTAGACGTTGCTCAAGACATTGGAGATCGTGTTATATAGTTCTGAAAGTTCGGTAGAAGTCGGCGCGCTGTAGTAGCCGCTGCCATTCGTACCGGCATGAGTGCCGTCGGAGATATTGATTAGCGCCGTTTCACCTGTGGAAGAAACACCGAGACCAACAGTATATACTGGAATACCATTTGATACAGCGTAATCAATAGCCTCTGTTTGAGTGTGCGTACAGTATGAAGTACCTGAATCTACTCCGTCCGTCATGGCAACAATGGCCTTCTGTCCGCTTTGTGTAACAGTGAGCGTTACGGCTTCATAGATGGCATCGTATAGGCATGTTTGGCCAAGATTATCATCAGCAATAGAATCAATTGCTCCTTTTAATACATCTTTACTATTTGTAAACCCTCCTGATGCATCGGCATTCACAGTGTCATCGAACTCTATAATAGCCGCATAATCAGTATCTTTCATGTTATCTATGAAGGATTTTGCAGCCGCTTTCAAATCATCTATTTTCCCATACATACTTCCACTGGAATCCAATACCAATGCCGTTGATATGGAACTCCCGCTGGAGCTTGAGGTCGTTACGGATGTTATCGGAACTGCCTGTGTAGCGCTGTTAATGGTCTCCTTGAGAGTAAAGTTCCCGATGTTCAGATTTTCCAAAGGCGTGCCGTCCTGGATCACAACCGAGGCGTACATCTGGATGTTGCCTGAACCGCCGCTGGTGTCAATGGTTGGGACTGTAATGGTCACGCCAGTTGTTGTGGTATCTGTGGGATCGGAATAGGCTGGCACAGCGGTCACAAAAACCTGAACATAATCAGTTGCCGTCGCCCCCTTATCATCAGTTACGGTCAATTTGAAGGTCAGAGTATCAGTATTGTTTGGCGCGGTAAACGAAGGGGTTGTAGTATTGCTGTTTGTTAAACTGACATTTGTTCCACCTGTCTGCGTCCACGCATAGGAGGCGATGGAGCCGTCTCTGTCGCTTGAACCGGATCCGTCGAAGGAGACTGTTGTTCCGCCGTTAACACTCTGGTCAGCCCCCGCATTTGCAGTTGGTCTATAGTTTGAATCTCCGGTCATGACGCTGATATTCACATAATCCGTTGCGGTTTTGCCGTTATTGTCGGTTACGGTCAACT
The DNA here is from genome assembly GCA_030646755.1 of Deltaproteobacteria bacterium. Taxonomy (GTDB): domain Bacteria; phylum Desulfobacterota; class JAENJC01; order JAENJC01; family JAENJC01; genus JAUSKU01. The sequence goes on along the minus strand of JAUSKU010000047.1, from coordinate 16,036 downwards.
GGAAAGATAGTGTGTCCGCAGCAGCAGGAGCAGTAAATGACGGAGTTGCGGTATCTGCGTCCGTCAATGAGACCTGAGAGCCTTCCGTCTGCGTCCATTGATATGACGCAATGGTCCCGTCGTTGTCGTACGAACCTGTGCTGTCAAGGAGGACAGCGGCATTGGTATTCGAGATTGCGTCTGATCCGGCGTCTGCAACCGGAGCCTCGTTTTCAACAGCGCATTGTTCGCCGGAGTCGTAAAGCTCTTTTGTATAGGAGAACAGTTCCTTTGGGTACTTTTTCATCGAAAAGTCCAGCCCACCGGATATGCCGTCCCAACTAAAGTCTCCGTTAAAGGAGACCTTCGGGAGCATGACATACCCCTCTGATGAGAGGTTTGCGTCCGCTGTCACCCTGTAACATGCATTGGATAAGGTTAGGTTCGCCTTGGCGTTGGCCTCAATCCCCAGGCTGTTTTCAATGCCGGCGAGGTTGTATTGCAGGAACATAAGGTCAACATCCGGTTTGATGGCGGCAGAGGCGCTGACCTTTCCGTCAATCTGGGGTTGCTGGAAGTCAAGATCAAAGCTGCTGTTGTCGTACGGAGTTATGGTTACAGGACTCAGATCCGCTTCCATACCAACATCTATGGTGATACTCTGAGAGAACCCGGCAACGATCTTTGCGGTGCCGTTTGCCTCAAACACTAGATTTATCGGTATTTTCACATAAACCGTCCCGGCGGACAAGCCTGACACGTCAATAGGGATTACCAGGCTTCCGAGAGGGATCGTAACTTTTTTACTAAAGGAAATCTCTTCAGAAGAAAATGTCAGATTCAAAGTTTCGCCTGCATTAAAGCTTATGCTGGCATATTTATCTTTCCAAAAACCGTATGAAAAATCAAAGCCGACGTGCGGTCTCTCAAATTTCAGGTTTCCGTTGACCTTGAGTTGATCGGATGTAGTGCTGGATTTGCCGTCTGCATCGTAGACAACTGTGTCAATAAAATCATAAGTAAACGTGTTCCCTGTCTGATTCCCGGTATTTATCGAGATTGCCTTGGAAGATTTTGATTTGGAAACAGTAAGACGGGCCTTCGATGAGAGATCCGATTGGTCTATATGCTCTTCGCCAAGCCAGACAACCCCCGACACTTCAAGGGTCTTGACGACCTCGCTGAAATCAGGTTCTGTGGTCGCCACTACCGTCTCGCTGCTGGAAGAAGTAACGGATTCAACCTTTCTGGCCGCGTTGTTAACGATGAAGATATCTCCGGGTTTTAATGTTTGCATGGCTGAGGGACTGCCGGTGAAGGTGACGGACGTATTGTCGGAGACCGTTATCGTACTTGCTGTTGAGGAATCCAGGGTAGTGACACCATCTTTAATGGTGGCCGAACCGGTAGCGTAATTATTTGCCCCAATATCGCTCAAACTCACATCCGAACCCCCACTGCAGCCTGTGAGCGCCGACAGGAAAAGGAATAGGGCGAAGAATTTAAATAGAAGTCCGGCCTTATAAGTTTTTTTGCTGCTCTCTCTCATGTCCGCCTCCGAAAGTTATAGTTGTTGAAAATAACCCCTCCCAACCTCCCCTTTAGCAAAGGGGAGGAGTGCAATCACCGAAAATAATAAACCACTGCCACCCCAAGGCCGATTGCGCTGTAGTTGGCGTCCACCTTAAGGGTCTGGCCGTACCAACCCCCTGTCTCCTCACCTTCAACAGCAGCACTGGAATAGATAAGCTCCGGCCTTATATAAACGTTCTTTGAGATATAGGGCGCATGGTGCAGTACCCCGGCAAATAGCTCAAGCCCCGAACCTTCCGGCGTCACCGATATCCCGTTCGCCGATTCCTCCTCTCCGGTAACGGAGGCATAACCGAGCCCAAGATATGGCCTCCCCTGGAAGCTGTACAAATCAAGCCTTGTATCAAACAGGTAATTCCCGCGTATTTCGTATGCCTTGAAATATTTGGACAGTCCTCCGCTTACGGAAACACCTATATTATCGGTTATCCAATAGTCCACCACAGGCCCGATCCATGGGTTCACAAGGCTCATATTCAGCCCGGCGCCAATCGTTCCGCCCAAGGCAAGTTCATCCGCTATAGCTTTCGGGTCCTCCTTTTGTTGATGCTTTGCCGGAACAGCGGGGATTATGGTTAATGCCAGCAATCCACTTACGCTCTGCATCTGCCCCGCCTCTGTCACTATCTGCAAAGTGGTCGCCCTGGACTCAAGCGATGGATGTCCTTCAGCCATGGCGGTAAGAGGAAAGAGAGTAAAGAGCAGTCCAATAAGAAATATCTGCTTTTGCATTCAGCCTCCTGTTCTCAAAGTTTGTATTTACCTTCACCCCTCCCATAGAGAGGGGTAGAAGGGTTTTTCAGGAGGCGGAAACGGAGGGAAACCGCCCCCTTTGCTACTGCCGAACTTTCGGATACATCCAGACAGTCAGAAAATCGGCCCTCTTCCAGATCTCTGTAAAATCGTTATAGCCCATCACAACCCTTTCCTTGCGGCCGGAATGCGCAAAAATCTTTTTATCCATGTCGTCGTAACCCCAGACCACCATGTAGTGTGTCCTATCTGTATCCGCTCGTTCCTTTACCGACACTATCAGAGGGAACATCGCCCTTATCTTTTCCTTCAAGTCATCAAAGCTTCCATTATACATCTCTGCCTCAAAACCCTTTTTAATTGGGTAAAGGACAAGCTCCATAGACAATGTCCCCTTAAGCTCCGGCGAATATATCTCCTTTGCAATCTCTTCCTGTGTGACTTTTGCACCGTAAAAGTTCATGACCATCGCAAGTGATGCGGGGCCGCAGAAGTCATTCTTCTGCTCTATAAAAGGGACGTAAGGTATCTGAAAACATTGGTCTATATTGCACCTGTCAAGAGAATAGCGGCTTGCGGCACAGCCGGATGTTAAGAGAGTAAGCATTAGTAAGAGAACCCTCATTTCTTTTTCATGACTTGACAACCATAAAATCAGTAGTGTATCCTTCTTCCTAAAGGAGAAAGCCAATGGCTGAAACAATCCCTGTAACAGAAATCGAGCTGTACGAAATTCTAAGAAGCAAGCTCGGCGACAAAGAGGCAAAGAACTTAGTCGAGTACGTCGAGACCCGTGTTGAGAGGAAATTTGAAGAAAAAAAGGATGTCCTCGCAACCAAACAAGACATAACAAATCTGGATGTCAAGATAGAACAAGTAAAGTCAGAGATCATCAAATGGATGTTCCTTTTCTGGGTCGGCCAGCTTGCCTCGTTAATCGCCATATTGCAGATATTTTTCAAATAAACCATTCTCCCTATCCCGGTATGAAAGAGCACTCCACTTCCTTCTTATAATTGCTATACTTGTCTCCCAGACACCTTTCCAGCAGCCTCTCCTCAAACCTTGCTTTACATGCAAGCAGAATAGTTCCGAAGACAGCGTTCAGCAGCACAAAACCAAAAGGCTCAAGCAGAAAGCTCCCCCACAACATCATTATTACGCCTGTGTATATAGGATGCCTGATAATGGAATATGGGCCTTCTTTGACAACTGGCTGACCTTCGATAACAGCCACAGAGCCGGACCAGAAGCGGCCAAGTGTTATCCTGGCCCAGATAGTAATGGAGAGGCCGGAAAAAATCAGAGCAATTCCAAAAGCATCTGTGACAGGAGACAGCAAAAGAAACCGCTCTGTCACATAATTACCGGCAAGATATGCCGCCAGCATGCTTATCAGAAAGGCTGAGATTAATAGGAGAAACCAGTTCCTTTCACGTCTTATCGGTTCCGGTGATTTGTAAATAAATGAGGCCGACACCCAAAAACAAAGATATATTAACCATGCACAAAGCAATATTGTTACGTTCCACTTCATATGCTATCCCAATATTAATTTCATTTTTACGAACTTTTGCGGCTATTCCACGACCGCAAAATCGAATATCCTAAAAGAAGCTCCCCCTTGTTCAGGAGACGCGATAATCCCGTAATCCCCATTTTCTAAAGGGGCTTTAAGGGTGATCTTGTATAGTCCGTTCGGTTCCTTTTTATAATCAAAATCTCTACTGGCTTTAGTAAAAGCCCGTGTATCCCCGGCACTCTGAATAAACAGGACATATCTTACGGGTTTTTTATTATAAGTGTCTGTATCAAACTTTACGATATCAAACACTTCTGGACGCAATTTTACATAAAAGACCGGATTCTTATCCTTTATTTGAAACTGCGCACGTTCCCCATCCGCTATTGCTACAAACTTTGTTTTGAAGCTAAAACTGGAAGAGCTCATCACCTTCATGAATCCCAGCACATAATCCATACCAATAGCCTTCCCTCTCTGCATGATAAATACATCTCCTGATGTAGGAATCGTAGGTGCTTTGGACGGGTGTTCGGTTTGCTGCTGTATTTGGGGGGTACTTTTTTGCTGTTGCTCTACTTGCGGTTGAGGTTGAGACTGCTGTTGCGTCGTTTGCATAGCGTTAATAATATTGTCGCTGACCCCCGCTGTCTTAAGCTTGATCAGTCCATCAGTAGAAAGATCAAAGGTTGCCTTTGAATCTCTTATCTTGCTTATTATGATATCTTCGCCAAGCTTGACCTTGACCATCTTGATAATTGTGTTGTTGGTAATGACCTCTTTGTCCTGGGCTGAAACTTTACCAATCAACAGAATTATACTTAAAATGCTAAGGACCAGATAAGACAGCGATCGTTTAATTTTCATAGCCTGCCCCCCCCAAATGCTTTACTCCAAATCATGACTGATTAATTTATTAAGGTAAAGGAAGGGAGGCACTTTGAATGCCTCCCTTCCCTTATGCTCTTACGCCGCAGCTATCAGTATTAGCACAATGACTAACGAGAATAACATATACATGCCGTAGAACTTCAAGAAATCATTAGAACCTGAATCATCCAACGCTCCTCCAACCTGGCTCAGATTCCCCGATGCCTGCTCAGAAAGCTGCACAAGCTGTGCGTCGCTCAGAGAATCAAGCTTGCTGATAATCTTGCTTGTGTCAACGCCCTTCTCTGCAAAAGATTTAACAACTGCCTCAGTCTTCAAGAACCCGGAAATCTTCTGGACCAGCGCAGCCCTGTCCACCGTTGAATCCTGGGCAACAGCCCCGGAAACTGCAACTACCACCAATGCCAATACAACCACAACCCCTGCAATTCTGCTGAAAAACTTCATTTTTGTTACCTCCTTGTTTTCGATTTTTAAATACTTAAATACTATAGAACTGCGCTGAGTCACCTCCTTTCGTTCCAAAAAATAACTAATTCGGCCATTTAACCCGTTTGTTTGAGGACAAGATACACATGCAGTTCAATATCACAACTAAACCAATTAAGTCAAGTATTTTTTAAAAAACGTATCATTAGATTCTTTTTATGCCACCACCATTCGGTATAATCAATTTAAAAGAGGTTTTTTTATGGCCGAACTGGCTAAAGAGATGGGGAAGAGGATAAAGGAGATACGGAAGGCAGCGGAACTTACCCAGGAGAGGCTTGCCGAAAAGACAGGCCTGAGCGTAGAGTACATAAGCAGAATAGAACGCGGATTGGCGCAACCTTCTTTCAGGACCGTTGACCTTATGGCCGATGCACTGAATGTCACGGCTAAAGACTTTTGGGACTTTAACGCGCCGATAGCCTTTAAGGATAAGAAAACAGAGGCAAGACAAAAGAAAGACTATCTCGATGCCATATCCTCAGAGTTAAAGGGAATGGAGGTTCGTGAACTTGCGGTAATGTATAATGTTGTAAAGGGGCTTAGCGGCAAGGCAAAGTAACATAAATGCGACATTATTTGGAGTTCCAGAAAAACGTGGCGGATTTTGAAAGAATAGACGAGGCGATGTGGAAGTAACACGGCCCATGCTGAGGGGGGAAAGCGGTCCGATAATTATTTCACGAGCTCTGACGCAGGGACTATCTCGAACTCTTTTTCTATATCAGGAACGGCCTTTTTAAGGGCAGCAATGGTTGCGGGATGGGGATGACCTATACCTATGGCTGAACCCCTCGCCCTGGCGATCTTCTTCAGCTCCTCGATCTGGCCAAGTATATAACCCTCCTCCTGCTCGTTATCCAGGAAGACGTCCCTGGCTCCAGCCTTTAAACCCATCTCCCTGGCGATCTTGTCGCTCTTACTTTGCGGGCTTGTCTTGCTGTCTATGAAGTAAAGGCCCCTCTCCTTTATCTGCTTTAGAACGATCCTCATCCTTTCCCTGTCCTCGGTGAACTTTGAGCCCATATGGTTATTTATGCCCTTTATTCCTGGGACAGAGTTCATATCCTCATAAAGCTGCGTTATTATGGCTATATCGTCCATGCTGGTAAAAAGGGCCCCTTCACCTGGGTTCGCCTGGGGATAGTCGTGGGGCTCCATGGGAAGGTGAAGCATCACCTCTTTCCCGTTAGAACCACCATTTTCTGCTATCTTTTTAGAACCCTGGAGCAATGGAAAGACCGAAAGGGTGAGAGGGGCGTCTATGGACAATACCTCATCATCGAGCTTCTTTGAGTTCCCAAGGTCATCTATGATGATGGCTATCCTTGGTCTTGATTCTTTTGCTGTTTTTTCTACCGGAGGTGTAACTATGGTTGGTTTCTCAGGCTCTTCGTTTACCTTTACCTCTACCTTTTTCTTTTCTGAAGGCCTTTCCCATGAAAGGTAGATGATACCTGAAAGCAATACAAGGAAGGCCATCCCCAGTATAGTCCAGAGGTAGCCTCCCTTCTTTCTTTTAGACTTTTTTGGCTTGCTGCCGGAACTGCTTTTTTTATCTTTTTTTTCAGGCATCTATTTTTGTATTTGTAGGAGCAACCATTGCGGTTGCAAAAAAAGGGCGGGTACAAGACCCGCCCCTACATTTTTATCCCTTCTTTATGGTCTTCTGAAACACCTGCCAGCTTTTGAGGAGTTCCAAGGCCCTGTTAAGCTGTATGTCCTCGGCCTCTTCCTCTTTCGGAGCTTCCACCTTTTCTTCCTTTGGTTTCTCTATCTTCTCTTCCGGCTTTGCTCCAGGCGCCTCCAGATGTCCATCAATGTCCTTTTCCCTGATCTCCCTGAATGACCTTGGAAGCGCCCTTTTGGCCTTTTCAGTTTCCAGTATAATGTCGGGGGTTATCCCCTTGGCCTGGATCGACCTTCCGCTTGGTGTATAATATCTGGCAGTGGTAAGCCTGAGGGCAGAGCCGTCCTCCAGGGGATATATAGTCTGGACAGAGCCTTTACCAAATGTCTGGGTACCGAGGACCAGTGCCCTTTCATGGTCCTGAAGGGCGCCGGCAACGATCTCCGATGCGCTGGCGCTTCCCGCATTTACCAGGACAACAATAGGATAGTTAGGCCTTGTCCCTTCCTTCTTGGCTGAAAAGGTCATCTTCTGCCCCTCTATCCTGCCGTCGGTATAAACTATCAGCCCGGATTCAAGGAAGTCATCTGACACCTTGACAGCCTGATCCAGCAATCCTCCAGGGTTATTTCTGAGGTCAAGGACAAGCCCCTTAAGACCCCCGTTTTCCTTCTCCATCTTGTCCAGGGCCTTGTCCAAGTCGCTGTCAGTCTTCTCCTGGAACTGGGCGATCCTTACGTAACCGTAACCCGGCTCCAACGCCTTTGTCTTGACGCTCTTTACAGCAATTATGTCCCTTGTGATGGTAAAGTCCTTGGGCTCAGGAAATGACTCCCTTGCAATAGTTATGGTCACGGAATTCCCCTTTGGACCCCTCATCATCTTTACTGCATCCATAAGAGTCATATCCTTCGTGGTCTTGCCGTCTATCTTGATTATGATATCCCCTGGCTTGATACCCGCCTTAAAGGCAGGTGTGTCCTCTATAGGGGAAACGACCATGAGCATCCCTTCCTTCATGGTGATCTCGATACCCAGGCCGCCAAACTCTCCTTTGGTTTCAACCTGCATCTCCTTGAAGGTGTCCGGACTCATAAAGGAAGAATGGGGGTCAAGCCCTTCCAACATCCCCTTCATGGCGCCATACACAAGGTCCTTGCTGTTGCTCTTCTCCACATAGCTCTTCTGGATTATTGAGATTGCATCTGTAAATACCTTAAGACTCTCATAAGCCTCAGTTACCCCTGAAGCCTTCTGAGCGAGGCTGCTTCCCACCACAAGGCCAAGGGCCACAGTGGCAAAGAATGCTAAGATTAATCCCTTTCTCTTACCTAAGTTCATCTTCCCTCCTGATTTATCTAACGCAATTGTCTGAATAAGATTTATATGTAACGTCATATATTTTTACCCCACCCTCACCCAGACCCTCTCCCTGATGGAGAGGGATAAATAGACTTCCCTCCCTTTCAAGGGGAGGGTTAGGGTGGGGATGGGTTAATCATACGCAACTTTTTATGTCGCTACTTATAGAATTACGATTTCAGCCAGGCCAGAGGGTTCTCGGGCTTGCCGCCCCTTCTGACTTCAAAATACAATGACGGCTCGCTTATAGGGCCGGTTTCTCCAACTTCGCCTATTATATCACCTTTATTAATTTCGTCATTCAATTTTTTTTGGAACCTTGCCGCATGGGCATACAGGGTGTAATAACCTCCGCCGTGGTCAATAATCATCAGCAACCCGAAGCCCTTAAACTGGCCGGCAAATATAACCCTCCCGTTATAGACCGCCTTGATTGACGCCCCTTTCTGGGTTTTGATCTCGATCCCTTTTCTATGGACAGCTGTGTGAGAGGCCTTGTCTATCTCCTTTCCAAAAAAGCCAACAACCTCACCCTTGGCCGGAAAGTCCAGCAGCCCTTTTTGAAGCTCAAACCCGCTGGCCGGATAACCCTTAATATCGCCCTTAATACCTCCTCCGGAGGATGTCCCCCTCGAAGGCGCCGATGCCTGCCTTTCCAACCTCTTCAACAGTTGCTGCAGGTTTCTGGCGTTGACCTCAAGCTCCTTCAACGATTCCTTGTATTGTTGTTTCTCTTTTCTCACGCTTACAAGGAGCCGGTCTCTTTCTACCCTTTCGCTCTTTATCTCCCCCCGCTTCTTCGCCAGTTTTTTCTCCGCTCCTTCAAGCTTCTCTTTATCGGCCCGTATCCCCTCCATCTGCATGGAAAGATTGGCCACGTCTCTTCTGTATCCCTTTATCAAATCTCTATCATGCGCTGCAATCCTTGTCATATACCTGGACCTTCTATCCGCCTCAGTTGAACCTTCAGAGGAGAGCAGGAACTGTAAGTAGCTCACATCTTCCGTCTTATATAAAAAGACCAGCCTCTTAGACAAGAGCCCCTTCTTCCTTTCTATGTCAAGCTGCAAGGAAGAAATCGCCGCGTTCTTTTCCCTCAACCCTTTTTCCAGGAGTATTATCTCTCTGTCAAGCTTTCTTTCCTCTATTCCCAGGGTATTGAGTTTTTTATTTATTTTTTCTATCTCAGCGAGAAGGCCTTTCTCCTTTTTCCCTGCTTTCGCAATATCCTTCTTCTTTTCCTTGATCTCGGTATGGATCCCCTGCAACTCCTTTTTGCCTTTTTGCAGGTCAGGGGTTCCGTTTGCAGCCAATGAAAGGGAAACAGTCAACAAAACAAAAAGTGATGCTACTGCAAAGACATTATTAAACACCGGGGCACAGAGATCACAGAGAAACCCTTTTAGTTGCCGTGTCTTACTCTGTGTCTCCGTGCCTCTGTGGTAAATCCTGACTTTTTGCAATTTAGTCAATCTTTGGGAATCTCCACAGGGAAATGACGCTCCCGAATAAACCGAAGGCCATACCGAAGGTAAACAGGCCTATTATGGCCTGATATGGAAGGATATCTATATCTCCGCCGAATAGAAGCTTCAATTCATTCCCTAAGTTGTATTCTATAAATCCTTTTGCCGCAGCCATCGCTCCGTATGCCAAGATAGCGCCCATAGTCCCCAGGATGGCCCCTTCTATAAAAAATGGGCCCCTTATAAACAAGGGGGTTGCGCCAACAAGCCTCATCACCTCTATCTCATCCATCCTGGTCTGAATGGTAAACCTTATGGTATTGGATACAATCAGCATGGTGGAAAGGATGAGGATAACCCCTAACGCCGCACCTCCAAACTTTATTATAGATATAATGGCTGAAAACCTTTCCAGCCACTGCCCCCCATACTGAAGCTCATCCACAGAGTCTATCCCCCGTAGCCTTGCCGTAACGCCTTTTATTCCAGCTGAGTTCTGGAAACCATCCCTGAGCTTTATTATAAATGACGCAGGCAGGGGGTTCACTTCAATTCCATCCAGGATGGATGAATCTTCAGCAAGCCCTTTTTTTAAGGAGGTAAGGGCGTCTTCCTTAGATATATAGACGACCTCCCGTACCTCCTGGAACCTTTTAATCTCATCTTCGATGCCTGCCAGCGATTCAGTTGAAATCCTTTCCTTAAGGTATGCAACAACTTCGAGACGGCTCTCAAGACGTTCGGCCAGGCGGTTGGCATTTATAAGGCCGACAAGGAACCCTCCGAATAAGGTTAAAGATAACGCAATATTTACAGCGGCCAGGAGATTAATGAGCGGGGCATTGCGCATACCGGCAGCCGCCTTCCCTATAAAATAAAGAGGTCTCAACTCACGATCCTCCCCTTTTCAAGGACTACTGCCCTGCCCTCTTTTATCAGGGACCTGTTATGGGTTGCAACAACGATGGTTGTGCCCCTCGCATTCACGGACCTGAGTATCTCCATTATCTCATCTCCCGACCCGCTGTCCAGGCTTCCGGTTGGCTCATCTACCAGGAGGATCATCGGATCATTTATGATCGCCCTCCCCACCGCCACCTTCTGCTGCTCTCCGCCGGAAAGTGATGAAACCTTCTCCTCCATCCTGTGATGAAGCCTGACCTTTCTCAAGACATCCTGTACCCTTTTTACTATTTCTTCCCTTGGAAGGCCCAATACCTCAAGAGGAATAGCCACATTGTCAAAGATGGTTCTTTCGGAAAGGAGTTTAAAGTCCTGGAATATAATTCCTATACGCCGGCGCAGATAAGGGATTTCGGAAATTTTGAGGGAATCGACAGCCTGACGGTTTATCAGTATCTGGCCGCTGGTAGGTCTTTCTTCGCAATAGAGGAGTTTAAGAAGGGTTGTCTTGCCGGAGCCGCTTGCCCCGGTAATAAAAACAAACTCACCCTTTTTGATGGCAAGGTTGATGTTGGAAAGGGACGTGATGCCCTGGCCGTAAGTCTTGTAGACGCTGATAAATTGGATCATAATATAGTGGTCAGTCGTCAGTAGTCAGTGGTCAGCGATAGGCGCTAATTTGGAGAATTGTTATTACTGATCACTGGCCACCGACCACTGGTCACTTTCTTTTAATTACTTCCCTTGCCGCCTTTGCGATGTTTTCAGGAGTCAGGCCATATATCTCCATGAGCCTGTCTGCATCACCTGAGGTACCAAATTTGTCCTCAATACCGACCCTCTTCATTGGTACTGGATAGTTTTCAGACAGCACCTCGGCCACTGCACTTCCAAGGCCGCCGATAACGGAGTGCTCCTCGGCAGTGACAATCGCGCATGTCTCCCTGGCAGCCTTAATAATCAAATCCTTGTCTATAGGCTTTATTGTAGATATGTTTATAACCCTGGCCGATAGACCCTCTTTGCCCAATATATCAGCAGCCTCCATGGCCTTGGAAACCATTATGCCGCAGGCGATGATGGCGACACCTGTGCCCTCTCTGAGGACAGTTCCCTTGCCTATCTCGAAGCTGTATGAGTCATCGAAGATGACCGGGGATTTCCCTCTTGAAACCCTGACATAAACAGGACCCTTGTATCTGACCATCTCCTCTATGACCTTCCTTGTCTCAATGCCGTCAGCCGGGACTATCACGGTCATCTCTGGGATGACCCTCATCACTGCTATGTCTTCAACCGACTGATGGGAAGCCCCATCTTCTCCCACGGTAATCCCTGCATGGCTGGCCACAATCTTTACATTGGCCTTTGGATAAGCTATGGATTGCCTTACCTGTTCCCACGCCCTCCCTGTGGCAAATATGGCAAAGGTGGAGGCAAAGGGTATCTTCCCTGCTACTGCCAGTCCAGCAGCCGTACCCATCATGTCCTGCTCGGCAACACCCATATTGAAGAACCTTTCCGGGAACTTTTTCGCAAAGATAGCCGTCTTTGTGGAACCTGAAAGGTCCGCATCCAGTACGACTATGTCTTTGTTAATCTCTCCAAGCCTTGCCAGCGTCTCGCCGTAGGCTTCCCTTGTCGCAATCATCTCAGCCAATTTGAACTCCTCTATATATGCTTTCTCCCTCTCCCTTGACGGGAGAGGGTTGGGGTGAGGGTGAATCGTCATTATAAAATTCCCCCTCCCCTCAATCCCCTCCCGCAAGGGGAGGGGAGGTTGGATTACTATTTAATATTGGCACCTAATTCCTTCAATGCCACAGCCAGTTCCTCATCACTCGGCGGGACTCCATGGTACTTGGCCTTCCCCTCAAAGACGGATACTCCCTTTCCTTTTACTGTCCTTGCCACTATCATCGTAGGCTGGGCCTTCACCTCTTCAGCCTTGCCAAAGGCGGAAAGGAGAGAATCGAAGTCGTGACCGTCGGCAGTTATAACATTCCAGCCAAAGGCCTTCCACTTTTCAGGCAGAGGCTCAATCCCCTTCACATCCTTGACCGCGCCGTCTATCTGGAGGCCGTTGTTGTCAACAATTGCACAGAGGTTGTCCAGCCTGTAGTGGGCAGCGGTCATTGCCGCCTCCCAGACCTGTCCCTCCTGGCATTCACCATCCCCAAGGAGGCAATATACCCTTGACTGCTTCTTATCCAGCTTCAACGCCAGAGATATCCCATTAGCCATCGAAAGCCCCTGTCCAAGAGAACCTGTAGAGACCTCTATCCCTGCAATAGCCTTGCAATCAGGATGACCCTGAAGCTTGCTTCCGGCCTGTCTCAGTGTCATCAAGTCCTCGTTGGAGCAGTAGCCTATCCTGGCAAGGACGGCATAAAGGGCAGGCGCTGCATGACCCTTGGACAGAATGAACCTATCCCTGTCGGGCCATGCCGGATCGTCTATTCTGTATCTCATCTTGGAAAAATAAAGGGTTGTGAGGATATCTATGCATGAAAGGGAACCCCCGGTATGCCCTGATTTCGCCTTGTGAAGCATCCTTAGGATATCGATCCGAAGGTTTCTTGCAATCTCTTTAAGCTGCGCCGCTTCAGTCATTTAACCTTCCTTTAAAACTTTTTTGACACTGATTTTCACGGAAAGATATGATCTGCACAGATAAGGACGCAAATTCCGTCAGTGTTAATCATAGAAAGATCAGTTTTTATCTGTGTCTATTTGTATTTTTGGAGCAAGAAAGTAAGTATTTTATTCTTTTTGTTTTTCCTCAGAAACTGGAGCATTTATGACAACCGCATCAACTGTCTTTTCTTTAGGCTGACCAGCCGGTTTGTCAAAAGCATCGGACTTTAGGGCCTTTATCATCTGTGCATGCTGTTCATCCATGAGGCCCCTGACAACATCCTCCATGAACTCAGAGCTTACAATATCAGCGTAACTGGTCTTCTTAGACGAGATAATATTTCCCCCGTAATAGAGGAGGGTGATTATATGAGGCCTGTTTGGGCCGCTGTCCTCTGTTTGGACGTGGTATACCTTCCCTTTGTGGGCTATATTGTCATTCCTGCCGATAAGCATGAAATATTACCTCCCATTAAGGTGTGTATTTTTTCACAACTTACCGATTTTTGCAAGGGCAATTTAGCAGTGACATTTACCGTGAAAATCCCCCGTATCCCATAACCCTGTCATTCCCGCGTGCCTTTGGCGGGAATCCAGGTTTTAAGACTGGATGCCCGACAGAATCATTCGGGCATGACAGAAGAGTAACTGGTATATCAGCAAATTCTGAGTCCCTTAGCAAAGATATGTTTTAAATCATAGGCTCAGTCTCTTTTTATGGTGTAAACTCTCTCTCATGAAAAAATATATTTTGAGTGCAGTTGTTTCATTAGCTTTGGGTACAGCAATTGTTCATGCAGAAGAGGCCAAAACAGCTCCGGCAGCAGGCGTAAGCCCAGTGAAGATAGAGATGAGGCTCCTTAATGATGCCTTCAAGAATCTCATAGATTCTTTGATCCTAAATACCCCGGAGACCATCGAGGAGCCTTTCCATGAGATACACAAGGCAAAAGCCAATACTGAGGCTGCACTGGAAAAGGGCGAGATCAAGCTCCCAAAAAACGGCGACAAGATGAAGCAGTTCATCGAGCTGGACGAGCAGTTCCACAAGAAGCTTGAGATCCTTATCGAGGCATCAAGGAAGAAAGATATGAAGACCGTGCAGGAGACAACCCATAAGCTCCTGAACGGATGTGTCCAGTGCCATAGCAAGTTCAGGAACTAAAAAGGAGTGGCTGGTTGTCAAACTGGCCGCTATCAGGACTTTTTAAGTATCTTTTTTAGAAACCGTATCAGTATCCCGCCCTTTTCTTTCGTTTCCTTTGGGCCTGTTTCGCTGCGCTCTGCGGCTAACTGAGGCTTTACGGCAGTGGGCACGGCTTGAGCGGCCGCTTCCCTCTTTCGCTCAACAGGCCGGCGGCTGCCGGGCCTGGGCCTTTCTCCCCGAGGCCGATCGGATCTGGCCCTCTCCTGAGATCGGCTTTCTGTCTTCACTTGAGTCCCGGCCTCTTTTTCCCCGGCAGGGAAGCGGCGCCTCCCGTGGCCGGAGGCTTGAGTGCCCTTCTTCTCTATCTTGGGCTGTGCCGCCCTGTCTTTTGAGCCGTCTCTTGAAAAGGTCTTTCTCCCTCTTTCGGAGCCGCCGGGTTTCCCGTCCCGTTTCTCAAAGCCCTTTTCCCTTACTCCCCTTCCGTAGCTGTACGCCGGGGCTGTATCTTTTACCATCTCCGAGGTCTCTATCCATTCATTTTCTATCTTGCGCTCTATATATTTTTCTATCTCAGGAAGGTTAAGGACGTGGTCCTCGCACACGAGGCTGTATGCTTTGCCGCTTTTCCCGGCCCTTGCCGTCCTGCCGATGCGGTGGACGTAGCTCGCAGCGTCCTCGGGCAGGTCGTAGTTGATGACGTGCGTTATGTCGTCTATGTGCAGTCCTCTGGCGGCCACGTCTGTCGCCACAAGCATCTTGATATCGCCCGACTTCATCCCCTCAATGATCTTATGACGGCGATCCTGGCTCACGTCCCCAGTCAGCACCTTTGCCGGAAAACCGTTGGCTGCAAGCTTCCACCCGAGCATCTCGGCAGTCCTTTTCATGTTCGTGAATATGATGCTGCGCTCCACCTCCCCCCGTTTAAGAAGGGTCATCAACATCGGGAGCTTCTCCTCGTTAGAGACGTAAATCACCTTCTGGTCTATGGTGTTCACGGTCACCTGATCGGGCTCTATCTCGATCATCGCAGGGTCTGGCTTCATGTAGCGGGACGCAAGACTCCTGACGTTGTCGTCAATGGTAGCCGAAAAAAGCATGGTCTGCCTCGGCTTGTTCTTCGGCAGCCGGCTGGCTATGTACATTATGTCCGGGGCAAACCCCATGTCGAACATACGGTCAGCCTCATCGATTACGAATATCTCCATGTTGTCGAGGGAAAGGGTCTTTGACTTGTAAAGGTCTATCATCCGTCCCGGAGTGGCCACCACAAGATCCACACCTTTTTTAAAGGCCTGTATCTGCTTGTCGTACTCTACTCCGCCGTATACGGCCACCGACCTGAAAGGGAAGTGCTTGCAGAGTTTTACGCAGTCGTCAATCACCTGCGTGGCAAGCTCCCGTGTCGGCACCATCACTAGAGCCCTCGGTTTTCCTGAATCTCCCGGTTGGGCTGCTGAAAGCCTGCTGAATATGGTGAGTAGAAATACGGCGGTCTTCCCTGAGCCTGTCTGGGATTGGGCTATTATTCCATTTCTAATTCAAATATGTAATAATGGTCTCATCCCATTGGAGGTGAGACTATGGCACGAATTGCAAGTGGCAAAAAGTTGCTTGAAAAAGCAAGGGAATGTTTGGCAAAAGCCCGTACTGTTAGCGAGTTA
>JAUSKU010000046.1 GCA_030646755.1 Deltaproteobacteria bacterium | reverse complement strand
TCAAGGTTTGTTGTATCATCTTTCTACCCCCTCTTTGTGATATTGTGGTTTCACCTAACTGGTGAGGAGTATACCTCACTGAAACCCTTTATCCAAGAGGGGTTTTTGCGCTTTTGAGAGGGGAATGTCTATTTTAAGGTTCGGGCATCTCACCTTTCCGACAGATGAGATGAAATTAAACTTCGGGTCTCTCTCTTTATTATGGCATCCCGTGCATACAGAGGGATCGATAATCCTGCGGATATCACCCTTGCCCATGTGTCTGCCGCCCGGCCCGTGGCACGCCTCGCACTGGACATTCCTGAGGTCGGGTGCCTCCATCCGCAGCCTGAACCCGCCGGGAACCCCGTAACCCGTGGTATGGCACCCTATGCATTCAAGGTCCATATGGCTCTTCTTCACCACCAGGGTCTCGTACGCCCTGGCATGACTTGTCTCCTTCCAAAATGCACTCTGAGCTGGATGGCATCTGGCGCATTCGGCCTCTCCAATGTACGTCTTCAAAAAAGGTTCCTGCACCTTTGGCTGGGGCCTTTCTGAGTGAAGGGTTACAACGGCATCCTTGTACCTCTTCACCATCCCGTCTATCTCCTCATTTTTAGCAACCTTCTCGTCCATAGGGGTCATGCTGTTTACAAAGGCCTTAGTGGTTGGATTCAGGTCGAGCCTGCCGATCTGCTTCCCCTGGGCCTGGGCCTGGAGTATCAGGGTATTTCCAATCTTTACAGGTGTCTGAAGGAGCACCCTGGTTCTTCCCCCGACAATCAGATCTATCCCAGGGACCTCCCTTGCCAGTTTCTCATCCTCCTGCTGTCCTAAATTGCTGAGAAGGATTATAAGGTCCGCCTTTCCCTTGAGCTTTCCGATCATTGTCCTTGCTGTATCGAAAGGAGACAGGAGCTTTATATCCTTATTATTCCCAAGGTTAGGGAGGAGCGGAATCAGGCCGAATATGGCGACCTTTACCCCCTTAACCTCTTTGGCTATATAAGGTTGAAAAACCTCCTTTCCTCCAACTCTATAGACTATATTTGAGGAAACGAACGGAAGACCAGGGTTTTTTCTCTTATCAAAAAGGTAATTCACTCCAAAGGCGAGGTCCAGCTCCCCCACGTTTAAGGCATCTATCCCTATCTTCTTGTAGGCGTCTGCCAGGAGGTCGGCCTTTAACCTCATCTGGGCCTTCATCTCGTCCGGGATCGGGTTCTGGTTGAAAAAGAGGTTTCCTGAATCAAGGATGAGAGGGATACTCCCCCCCTTTTTAACCTCTTCCAAAAATGTGGCTTTCCTGGCAAGACCGCCGAGAGGATGGTTTGGTCAGCCGCAGGGCTCTATTTCACCGATCACGTCGTTGGTGTAAAGGATGGTGAGGTTCTTTTTATCCTGCGCCATAGCTACCTGGGAATGGATAAGAGACAGTACAAACAGTATGAATGCAAATTTCTTTAACAAGGCTTCCTCCGTTCTGAAGAATATAGGACATTATGGATTTTAAATCAAGGCCTTGCTGAACTTTGGTGTTTGACATCTGCCTGGATTTACGATATTTATCACCAATGCTTTTTGTCCTTTCCTTTATATTCGGAGCAATAGTCGGAAGCTTTCTGAATGTTTGCATATTTCGCATACCCGCTGGGAAGTCGATAGCTTATCCTCCTTCCCACTGCCCAAAATGCGACTCTCCAATAAGAGGGTATGACAACATCCCTATTATCAGCTATTTAATCCTGATGGGTAAGTGTAGGAACTGCAAGGAGCGGATATCTTTCAGATACCCTCTGGTGGAATTTCTAACCGCCCTATTCTCCCTGGCGACCATGATTATGTTCGGCCCGTCAGTGGCTTATCTTATATATTTCGCATTCGTCGCATCCCTGATAGTGATCACATTCATTGACCTTGACCACCAGATAATCCCTGACATCATATCTCTGCCTGGGATACCGTTAGGTTTCCTGGCGTCATTCGTCTTGCCTGAGATTACTTATAAGGAATCTCTCATAGGTATTGTCATAGGCGGAGGGCTCCTCCTCCTTGTTGCCATCGGATATGAGTTTATTGCCAAGAAAGAAGGGATGGGTGGAGGAGACGTCAAACTCCTGGCCATGATAGGTGCATTCCTCGGATGGAAGGGTGCGTTGTTCACCATCTTTTCCGGCTCCCTGGTAGGAACAATCGTAGGTGTTACCATGATGGTTGCCCAGGGGAAGGACAGCAAGTACGCCATACCTTTCGGCCCTTTCCTCTCCATGGGAGCTCTCCTGTATCTATTTTTCGGGGAACCGATTATATACTGGTACCTTGGGATAATATAAAGGCCGTAAGACATGAGACATGAGACGTTAGACGCAAAAGCTTTTTACACCTCTATTGACTCTCCAATAGGAATCGTCTTTATAGCCTCGACTTCAAAGGGTATATGCGCCATCTCTCTGGCCGTCGCTGAAGAGGCGTTCCTCTCCGAAATCAAGGAATATGGAATACCGGAAAGAGATGACAAAAGATTTATTGAACTCAGAAAAGAGCTAAAAGATTACTTTCTCGGCAAAGAAGTGGACTTTCATGGGCACGCCCTGGACATTTCATCAGGGACAGAGTTCCAAAAAAAGGTCTGGGGAAAGCTCCTTGAGATACCTTATGGCGAAACAAGAGGCTACAAGTGGCTTGCCGAAGCTGTTGGCTCTCCCAAAGGCTTCAGGGCCGTAGGAGGCGCCAACGGAAAGAATCCCATCCCGATAATAATCCCATGCCACAGGGTCATTAACTCCGACGGCTCTTTGGGCGGGTATTCGGGCGGGGTCTGGATAAAGGAGTGGCTGTTAAAATTGGAAAAAGGTCATAGGTCATAGATTATGGGTTAGCGATCTACAGCCTATTACCTATCACCCATTACCTATTACCAAGCAGTCTCATCCCCCATCCCTTCTTTATATCTATCGCCCCTTCCGGGCACAACTCGTGGCAGCAGTAGCAGCGGATGCAGTCGTCGTAATTGATCCTTAGCTTGTCTGTGATCTCCATGACCTGGGGCGGGCAGTAGGTTACGCATATATTGCACATCCTGCAAAGGTCATGCTTCACAGCAGGCCTTGAGGTAAGGGCATTCTCAATATGTTTCTTTACAAATGAAGGAAGGAAGGTTACGAACCTCGGCTCTGCTGTTTCAGGTAATACGAAGTTCTCAAAGGCCATCCCAACTGCATCTCCAGCTAATTCTATTTTTTCAAGATCTGTCTCACCGATACTAAGTTCCATAGCTGCCTTTGTAGTAGGAAGCTCCTCAGGCTCAAGACCTACCATCCCAGAAATAATAATATCCATGGCAACTGCATCGGATGAAACTGCGATGATCCCCATCTCCTTTGGGACTCCGCTCCCCGGACCATTGCCTTCCATGCCGATTATCCCGTCCAGAATAGTAAGGCGCGGACTCAACATCTGATAAAACTCCACCAGCATCTTTGCAAATGCCATCTTGTCATGCCCTGCCTCAAAGTGCCAGCTCACCTTCCTCTTCCCCGGGACACAGCCAAAGATGTTCTTTACGCCAAGAGTCAAGGTCATCATGGCGTGAGTCTTCAGCTTCGGGATGTTTACAATCGCATCTGCTTCAAATGCCGTCTTTGATACATCAAACCTCTTAAACACCTTCCCCTTACTGTTTTCTACCATAATTCCATCTGAGAGATTTACAATTTCAACTCCGTATCTATCAGCAACCTCTTTTATCCCGGATTTTGCAGCCACCTGAGCGGCAGAACCTATACCTGGGCTGTCGCCAATAAATGGATTGGCGCCTGCATCCTTTACAATGCGTATTACAGCCTCAATGACCGCTGGATGAGTTGTTACTGCCTTTTCGATGGGTTTTGCTGAAAGGAGATTTGGCTTGAGGAGTACCCTCTCGCCCTTCTTAATGAATGAGGATATGCCGCCGAGGAGTTCTATGGATTCGGCTATAGACTGGTAGACCCGTTCAATATTATAATCAGGACATCTCTTGAGGGCGACTTTTGACATGATTTTTTCACCGCAAAGGCGCAAAGGTCGCAAAGAAAATCTTTTCGCCTGCTATCCTAACTTTGCGTTCTTAGCGTCTTTGCGGTAATTTTGTTTATCAGTCTTCTTTAACAACTTTCACAAGTACATTCCTACTGCGTGGCCCGTCAAACTCACAAAGGAATATGGACTGCCATGCACCCAAAACCAGTTTCCCGTTTTCCACAAAAATAGCCTCCGAAGAACCTACGATACTTGTCTTTATGTGGGCTGCCGAGTTACCTTCGCCGTGCTTGTATTCCCCCTTCTGAGGGACCAGTTTGGAAAGCTGATTAAGTATATCTTCTTTTACATGGGGGTCAGTGTTCTCATTTATGGTCACACCTGCGCTGGTATGAGGGACATATACATAGCACATACCCCTGCCCATACCGCTGTCCTTAACTACCTTCCTGACCTCTCCTGTTATGTCTATCATCTCCATCTGCTGACTGGTCTTGATGTTCAACTGCTTCATCTATATTGACCCTCCTGGAATAATATAAAATATTAGCGCTGAAAGTTAACATACAAAATAAGTGTCGTCAAGCTCTTTTCCAGCGCCTTGCTGGGTTTTAAGGCCATTTTCTAAAATTAAGCCCCCTTCCTTGACAACACCTCAAGCGGTCAACAAACTTAAAACCCTTTGACAGCAAAGACCTTGGATGATACCATGGGCCTCATAAAACCTTTTGGAGGGGCCATGATAAGGTTATTGATAGGTATAATCCTCGGCGTATTACTGCTCTTCTTATTCCTCTATCTCGGTGGGCCAGGCTACCTTGAGACATTCGGAAAGAAGACTGAAGAAACAGGGAAAAGTCTGAAAAGATATGAAAAGACCACCAGGGACACTGCCAAAAAGGTGGGGGAAAAATACGAAGATATCAAGAAGAAGCTCGGTCCTGATGATAAAGAGAAAACAGATTAAACGCAATATTCGTGAAACAGAAACAAGGTAGGGCGGGCTGCGCCCGCCAAATGCTTGAAAGCAACGTGGTGTTAAACGTTAAACCGGAAATGCATCACATCCCCGTCTTTTACGACATATTCCTTCCCCTCAACTCTGAGCAACCCCTTCTCCTTGGCCCCCTGCTCGCCACCGCAGCGGATGAAGTCATTATAGGCGATCACCTCTGCCCTTATGAAACCCCTCTCGAAGTCGGAATGTATTACACCAGCGGCCTGCGGGGCCTTAGTGTTTTTCGTTATGGTCCACGCCCTGACCTCCTTAACCCCTGCCGTAAAGTATGTGGCGAGCCCCAGTAGTTCGTACCCTGCCCTGATCATCCTGTCAAGTCCTGATTCCTTAACTCCCATACCTTTCAGATACTCAGCCCTCTCTTCAGTTGGGAGTTCGGAGATCTCAGACTCAACATCCCCGCAGATAACTACAACCTTTGCACCCTCTGATTCAGCTATCTCCCGCACCTGTTTTACATATTGATTGTCTTCGCTTAGGCCTGACTCATCCACATTAGCCACGTAAAGGACAGGTTTTGCCGTAAGGAGCTGAAGGCCGTTGAAATATTTCTCCTTGTCTCCACCTTCTACCTTTACAGTCCTGGCTGGTTTCCCGCTGTTCAATGCCTCCTTAACTGCCAGTGCAACGCCCTGTTCTTCCTGGGCCTCTTTGTTCCCGGACTTCGCTGCCTTTTCAAGCCTTGCAAGCTTCTTTTCAACCGTATCCAGGTCTGCAAGGATAAGCTCCGTATTTATAACCTCTATGTCGTTCTTTGGGTCGACTGTCCCGTGGACATGGACAACATCAGGGTCTTCAAAGCACCTTACAATATGGGCTATGGCATCGACCCCTCTTATATGACCAAGGAACTGGTTCCCAAGGCCCTCCCCCTGCGATGCCCCTTTCACAAGGCCTGCTATGTCAAGGAATTCCATGTTTGTAGGCAGAACCCTTTCAGGGTGGACGATCTCCGCCAGTTTATCAAGCCTCTCGTCCGGGACCTGCACGACCCCGACATTAGGGTCTATGGTGCAAAAAGGGTAATTGGCAGCCTGCGCCCCGGCTGACGTCAATGCATTGAATATCGTCGATTTCCCTACGTTTGGCAGACCTACTATGCCGCAGTTAAAACCCATCTCTTCTCCTTATTGCTGTGTTTAGAATTCGATAATAGTAAAGGAAAAGGCCTGATATGTCAATAAATCAGAATGGCATTCAGTGCAGTATATATTGACAACTGTAAAGCATCTATGTAAATATAAATACTGGCATTATAAATGATAACTATCAGCAACAAACTGAAAAAACTTCGCGAAGAATCAAAGCTGTCCCTGCGGGAACTGGGGGAGAAGACTGGGCTCTCCGCAAGCTTTCTTTCCCAGATTGAACTCGGCCAGGTCTCTCCGTCCATTGCCTCCCTTGAAAACATCGCAAACGCCATGAATGTCCACATAACCCACTTCTTTGACGATCAAACAAAGCCTGACAGCATAGTGATGAGAAGGAGTGAGAGGAAAAGGATATACAGCCAGGGCTCTAAGGCAATAATCCAGCCCCTCGCCCACAAGATCAGCAAGAAGAAGATAGAGCCTTTCATGCTGACCCTTGAGGTTGGAGGAGAAAGCGGGGAACACCCATATTCATCCCATCACGGAGAGGAGTTTGGAATAATCCTTCAGGGGAAGGTCAGGTTTACCCTTGAAGAGAAGGAGTATCTCCTCGAAGAGGGGGACAGCGTGTATTTCAATTCAACAAAGCCGCATAAATGGGAGAATATGGGGGATAAGGAAACCATCATCATACTGGTAATCCCAGGGGCTTAGTGACAGGAGTTCAAATACATGGATCTAAATAAATACACATCAAACCTAAAAGGCGATATCTTCGGAGGCCTGACCGCTGGCATAGTGGCCCTTCCACTGGCCCTGGCCTTTGCCATAGCGTCAGGGGTGGACCCTCAGTACGGCCTTTATACTGCTATCGTCGCGGGATTTCTCGCCTCCCTTTTCGGAGGCTCTCCAGTCCAGATTACAGGCCCGACAGGGGCAATGACAGTGGTGCTTATAGGGATAGTTGCGAAGTTCGGATACGACAAGGTACTTATCGCAGGGGTGATGGCAGGGATCATGCTGGTTGCTATGGGATTGGCCAGGATGGGGAAGCTTATAACCTACATCCCTTTTCCGCTCACGACAGGATTTACGAACGGGATAGCTGTCATCATATTTGCTGGGCAGATTGATAACTTCCTGGGGCTTCCAGCTTCAATCCACTCAGGTGAGGAAAACTTCTTTCTAAAGGTCTGGGAGTCCCTATCTCATATCGATGAGGCAAATCTCATGGCCGTTCTGATCGCATCCGCTGTCATAGCTGCAATGGTCATTGTCCCCCGTTACATAAAGACGATACCGGGCTCCCTAATAGGATTGATCATAGCAACCGCAACCGCATGGGCCTTAGGACTCGATGTAAAGAAGATAGGGGAGATCCCAAGGACATTGCCGATGCCCCATGGAATAGATGTGAGCTGGGGCATCATAAAAGACTTAATCCGCCCTGCAATTGCCATTGCCGCCCTTGGGGCGATAGAGTCCCTCCTCTCAGCAGTGGTGGCCGACGGTATGACCTTAAGCGAAAAGCATGACAGCAACAAGGAGTTGATCGGCCAGGGGATAGCAAATATCGCGGCGCCGTTCTTTGGAGGGATCCCTGCCACAGGCGCCATTGCCAGGACCGCTGTAAACGTCAGGAACGGCGGCAAGACCAAGCTCTCCGGAATGCTACATGCTGTCTTCCTTCTTATCATAATGTTCGTCTTCGCAGACCTGGCCTCCGAGATCCCTCTTGCCGCCCTTGCCGGTATATTAATGATGACCTCCCTAAGGATGGTGGAAGTGGAGAACACTGAGGCGGTCCTCCGCTCGCCGAGGGCCGATATATTTGTCATGCTGCTGACCTTCTTTATCACCGTGGCCTTTGACCTTGTCCTGGCAGTGGAGGTCGGGCTGATGGCCGCAGGAATCCTCTTCGTAAAGAGGATGAGCGAGCTTGGGATGATAAAGGAATCTATGGAAACCTTAGAAACCATGTTTCCGATGCCTGACTCCGCCATGAAGGTCTGCCCCCACGTATTTGTCTACAGGCTCGACGCCCCTCTCTTCTTCGGAGCCGCCGACACCTTTGTAGGGACCATAAAGAAGCATGACAACATAAAGGTCCTGATACTTCGGCTCAGAAGGGTCACAGCGATGGATGCAACCGGTGCTATGGCCCTCCGGAGCATTGTTGAACACCTGCACAGGATAGGCGCCCATCTCCTGATAGCAGGGCTTCAGCCGCAACCCAGGGAGGTATTGGAGAATATGGGGATAATAAAGATGATAGGGAAAGAAAATCTCTTCGAGCACACGGACCAGGCGATAATCCATGCCCAATCTATTATGACGCTGGTAACTTGTGTCGAATGCGCAAAATATATGAATGGCGTGTGCGGCCATTTGATCTGCGAACTGCCGGAGAAGTAGGTAAAAATGTTGATCTCGTAAAAAGTCTTTAAATGGCCACAGAGGTCACAGAGTCCCCAGAGAAAAGCTTTTATACTAAGAAGACATAAGAACAAGACCCTTCGCTTCACTCAAGGTGACAGTCGTGGGTTTGTCATTCTGAGGCGGAGCCGAAGAATCTTGCTTTACTTATAAAGGAATTCTGGGGTAAATTGCTGTCAATATATAAATGTCTGACCCCATAGGTTACGCAATTATCGGGTAGCATAGCTTATCGTTCTGAGCATTTTGAAATTAAATCAAAAATGTTTTCCCCTTTTGGAAGATAAATTGTTCCAATTGTAATTCCATTTCTAATTCAAATATGTAATAATGGTCTCATCCCATTGGAGGTGAGACTATGGCACGAATTGCAAGTGGCAAAAAGTTGCTTGAAAAAGCAAGGGAATGTTTGGCAAAAGCCCGTACTGTTAGCGAGTTA
>JAUSKU010000045.1 GCA_030646755.1 Deltaproteobacteria bacterium | reverse complement strand
ATCAAGGTTTGTTGTATCATCTTTCTACCCCCTCTTTGTGATATTGTGGTTTCACCTAACTGGTGAGGAGTATACCTCACTGAAACCCTTTATCCAAGAGGGGTTTTTGCGCTTTTGAGAGGGGAATGTCTATTTTAAGGCTCCTGATGATGATTGACTTTTCCTCCTCATCTAATATAATCGGCAACCATGGGTGAGATGGAAAATATCCTGGACAGTATTGAAAGACCTCTCCTTTTTGCATCCAAAAACTCTTTTTCCCACCTTTCAAACATTAAAGGGCTCGAATCCACCATCCGGCAGATAACAGCCATCGGCAGTCAGCAGTCAGTAGCCAGCTCAGATAAGAGGGAAAAACTCCAGAGGATTGCAGAGAGCCTCAAGGGGTTCGACGACATGCCTATCTCCGAGAAGAAAGATAGCGTTCTCAGGGCTATTGAGATACTTGGGGAATTGCGGAAAAATCCTTCAACCTCTCAACCCCTCAACCTCTCAACTTCTGACATGCCTTCGGCATTCGACCTCCTCGCCTCCAGAAAATCCCTTTCGACCTCCATACAGTTCATAAAGGGGGTCGGGCCGAAGCTGGCATCATTGTTGGAAAAAAAGGGGATAAGGACTGTGGAGGACGCCATGTACTTTATCCCAAGGGAGTATCAGGACAGGCGTGAGATCAGGAAGATATCAAAGGTCGAGGCCGGCAGGGTGGAGACCGTTACGGGTGATGTCCTTGCTGTCGATGATGTCGGATTCAAGGGTGGGAGGAAAAAGTTTTTTGAGATAATGGTGGGGGACGGCAGCGGTTTTATCGTAGGGAAGTGGTTTCACTTCAACCTGAGGTACATGAAGGGAAGGTTTAAAAAGGGCGATAAGGTCATAATGACCGGCGAAGTAAGGGCCTTCGGGGGACAGAGGGAGATGCACCACCCTGATATTGAACCTTTTGACGATACGGACAAGCTCAATTTCGGAAGGATAGTCCCTGTCTATTCCCTTACCGAAGGCTTGGGAGAAAAGACATTAAGGAGGATAATAAGCCAGGTCATTGCCGGTTATCTTGACGCCGTCATAGACGGCATCCCGCAATTTATATCGGGAGAAAAAGGTTTGCTGCCCATCAGGGAGGCGCTCCGTAAGGTCCACTTTCCCGACAACGGAGATGACATATCCGCATTAATGTCAGGGAACTCCGCAGCCCGAAAGAGGCTTGTATTTGATGAGTTCTTTTTCCTCGAACTCGGAATGGCTCTTAAGCATAAAGGGGTAATCCTGGAGAAAGGCATCACTATGGAAGAGAGGGGAGGGCTTACCGGAAGACTCAGGAAGCTCCTTCCTTTTAATCTTACCATGGCCCAGGAGAGGGTTATTCAGGAGATTAAGAGGGACATGGCTTCAAATCATCCGATGAACAGGCTGGTGCAGGGGGATGTTGGTTGCGGGAAGACCATAGTGGCCTTTATTTCCGTCCTTATTGCTGTTGAAAACGGATACCAGGCTGCTATTATGGCCCCCACGGAACTTCTCGCAGAGCAGCATTATCTTAATATACACCGCTTTGCCGAGAACCTTGGTATAAAGATTGCTCTCTTGACCAGCGGGATCAAGGGTAAGGAGAAGGAGGCGATCCTCTCCCTGATAAGGACAGGGGTGGTCCAAATTGTCATCGGGACCCATGCCGTCATCCAGGATGCTGTAGAGTTTAAAAGTCTCGGTCTCGCCATAATCGATGAACAGCACAGGTTCGGTGTTGTTCAGCGTGGTATCATAAAGAAGAAAGGGGATAACCCCCATATCCTTGTCATGACTGCAACCCCTATACCAAGGACCCTCGCCATGACTGTTTACGGCGACCTGGATTTTTCTGTGATAGATGAGATGCCTCCGGGCAGAAGCCCGGTGGAGACAAAGATTTACAATGAAAAAGAGAGAGAGAAGGTTTATGCTGTCATAAAAAAAGATGTAGAGGCCGGGAGGCAGGCATACGTTGTATACCCCCTGGTGGAGGAATCTGAAAAGAGCGAACTGATGGATGCCACAAATATGGCAGAGAGGCTGAAGGCGGTCTTCCCAGATTTCAGGATAGGCCTGTTGCACGGCAGGATGAAGGCCGAGGAGAAAGAGGCAGTGATGAAGGGGTTTAAAGACAGGGAGATAGACATCCTTGTTGCCACTACAGTTATCGAGGTCGGGATAGATGTCCCTAATGCCACTGTCATGGTCATAGAGCATGCGGAAAGGTTCGGTCTTTCCCAGCTTCACCAGCTGAGGGGAAGGGTAGGGCGGGGATCCCATAAGTCCCGCTGCCTTCTTCTCGCCCAGTACAAGAGGTCCGAGGAGGCATGGAAGAGGTTGAAGGTGATGGAGGAGACCACCGACGGGTTCAGGATTGCGGAGGTGGACCTGGAGATAAGGGGCCCCGGAGATTTCCTTGGAACCAGGCAGTCAGGAATGCCTGACTTCAGGGTCGGCAGCATTATAAGAGATGCCGTGTTGCTGGCTGAGGCCAAGGCCGAGGCCTTCAGGCTCATAGAGAAAGACCCTCATCTCTCAAGGCCTGAAAATGGCCTTTTAAGAGAGATGTTAGGGGAGAGGTGGAAAGGGAGGCTGGAGCTGGCAGGGATAGGATAGAGGCCGTGAGACGTTGTGTTCGCCCAATGTGAGACGTAAGGCGTGAGATGTGAGACGTGAGACGTGAACTGTGGGCTGTGTCCACTAATTGCAAAATAAGGAGGAGAAAAATGAGTCGTGTAACTATTTTCTTGTGGATGCTGATCTTGCTTCCTGCAACATCCTATGCAGAGGTGGACTGGAATGCGGTTCCCGTGAAAAAGGTGGCCCTGTTCTATCCGGGGATGACATCATGGGAGTACCTGGTAGGCCAGGACCATGCAACAGGCGGTAATGCAGTTGCGCGTGGTGAAAAGTCCTGTCAGGACTGCCATGTAAAGGAAGGGAGATTTGATATATTTGCCGACGATATCTTGAAGGGGAAGATTCGAATAAAGAGCAAAGGTATTTCTCTTGAGCCGGAGCCCCCTAAGGGCATCACAGGGTTCAAGGATGTGGATGTGCAGGCTGCTTATGATTCAATAAACCTTTATCTTAGGCTCAAATGGCCTTCTCCCGAAGGGGCGAGCTTCAAAGATCCTTCCCTGGATGCCCAGGGGCTTTCCGACAGGGTCGCCATCCAGTTGAACGGAAACCTCAGGTCTTTCAGCAAGGCTGGTTGTTTTATGGCATGCCACAACGATTCGGCCTATATGCCGGACTCCCCTTCCGAAGACGAGGTCTCCGCAAATCCTTTTTATGCCAGCCAGAAAAGGAAGGACGTCAGGTTGTACGCACATTTCACCAGGAGCAGGGGATGGTCAAGCCTGAAGCCTGAACAGGATATGGAGAAGTACCTTAAGGCAGGCGGGTTCATGGACCTCTGGGTCGCCGGTTTTAAGGGAAAGGATGTAGTTACTTCTGATGAGTCTATATTTTACGACAGGATCAAGGACTCCTCCCAGGATTTGAGCGCGCAGGGAGCCTGGGAGAATGGATTTTATACCCTGGCCATTCAGCGTAAACTGACGACTCAGGACAAGATGGACATCCAGTTGCAGGAAGGGAAGGGTTTTACTGTCGGCCTGGCTTTATACGACAACAAGAACGGCCACAGGAAACACTTTGTCTCCTTTCCAGTAAGCGTGACCATTGGAGGGGGGCAAGCCGAGATAACGGCTGTAAAGACAGGGGAGGCAGTAGCTCCGGTTAATTAGAATCTATCTGGAAACCCAGTTTTTCCTCTCCCCCTTGATGGGGGAGGGTTAGGGTGGGGGTGAATTAGTTTGTAATTTCAGACTGTTGCAATTTGGTTCCCCCTCCCCTTAATCCCCTCCCGCCAAGGGAGGGGCGTTATTTCAGGGATGATTCCCATTCCGCCACAAGCCTGTCATAATCCAGGGAGTATGCCTCTACACCTTTTTTTACCGCATCTTCTGTTTTGTCACCCCTTCCGATATTCTCAAGCATATCCCTGACAGCATGGCTGCCGAACCTGTCTATTATGTAATTTACTATGGAATAACTTTGCAGATAGGCAAGGTGGGACTCTTTGTCCGATAAGGCCGAAAAGCTGCCCTCAAGCCTTTTTAAGGGGTGCAGCTTCCCGTCTTTTGCTGCCCTGGCCAATTCCTTCAACGGTCTTTTTATAAACCTCGCCCCTTCATATTCTGCTATCCCCTCGTTGAGCCACATGGGTACCCGTTTTCCACCTGTCATAGATCTGACAACCACATGAGTATACTCGTGGTACAGGGCCGCCTTAAGCTGGTCTGTGACCTCCTTGATGCCTCCAGCAGGAAGCCTTATCTTCCCGTCATATACCCCTCCCGACCAGTCAGGGCTTTGGGTAGCCTCCTTAAAGGCCTTTTGTGTATACAATACCACAATTGTATTTCCTTCCGGATAGTGGGCCAGGTCAAGATTAACGTCGGAGTAAGCCTCTTCCAGTATATCAAGGACTATCCTGCCGAGGTCCTCATCCTTTCCCGCATCGTATTGAACGGTGAAATGAAATGTGTTGTCTTTTGCAAACCCTTCCTCAGCCTTTGTCTCCCTCTCAGCCTTTGTCAGAAGCTCTTTTAATATCTTGTTTTCAGGGTAAAGCCCAACTCCTTTGTTCCATGATGTAATTCCATTTCTAATTCAAATATGTAATAATGGTCTCATCCCATTGGAGGTGAGACTATGGCACGAATTGCAAGTGGCAAAAAGTTGCTTGAAAAAGCAAGGGAATGTTTGGCAAAAGCCCGTACTGTTAGCGAGTTA
>JAUSKU010000032.1 GCA_030646755.1 Deltaproteobacteria bacterium | reverse complement strand
ATGCCTTGTACTGGGCCATACCTTTATCTGCCTGTACCTTGGTTATTGCCGCTGTTAACGTGGTCTTCCCGTGGTCAACGTGACCTATGGTCCCAATGTTTACGTGCGGCTTGGTCCTCTCAAATTTTGCCTTCGCCATATGTGCCTCCTAAAATAGATATTATCCCTTAACCTTAGCTATTATCTCTTCTGCAACGTTCTTCGGAACCTGTTCATAGTGGGCAAACTGCATGGTATATGTAGCCCTTCCCTGGGTCTTCGACCTGAGATCAGTGGCATAACCGAACATCTGGGCCAATGGCACCTGTGCCTCTATCACTTGGGCTCCCGCCCTGGAATTCATACCCATGATCCTTCCGCGTCTTGAGTTAAGGTCTCCCATAACATCTCCCATAAAATCATCAGGAGAGACAACCTCAACAGCCATTATAGGTTCAAGGAGTACGGGACCTGCCTTGGCGGCACCTTCTTTAAAGGCCATAGAACCTGCGATCTTAAAGGCCATTTCCGAAGAGTCCACATCATGGTATGAACCATCAAATATGGTTGCCTTCAGGTCTACTACTGGATACCCAGCCAGCACACCGTTATCCAATGCCTCCTTGACACCCTTTTCAACAGCTGGAATATATTCCTTTGGCACCGAACCGCCGACAGTCTTGTTTACAAACTCAAAACCCTTACCCGGCTCAAGAGGCTCCAGTATAAGCCATACATGACCGTACTGTCCACGACCGCCGGACTGCCTTACATATTTACCTTCAACTTCAACCTTCTTAGTAATTGCCTCTCTGTATGCCACCTGAGGTTTGCCGACGTTGGCCTCAACCTTAAACTCCCTGAGCAGCCTGTCTACAATGATCTCCAGGTGAAGCTCGCCCATGCCGGATATGATGGTCTGAGCGGTTTCTTCATCGGTCTTTACCCTGAACGAAGGGTCCTCACTCGCAAGCTTATTAAGGGACAGCCCAAGCTTTTCCTGGTCTGCCTTGGTCTTTGGCTCAATGGCAATCGATATAACCGGCTCAGGGAAGATCATCGCCTCAAGGATTATCGGCTTTGCTTCATCACAGAGCGTATCGCCAGTATAAGTGTCCTTCAAGCCAACCACAGCACCTATGTCTCCGGCGTAAAGCTCTTTAATATCTTCCCTCTTATTGGCATGCATCTTCAGAAGCCTGCCTATACGCTCCTTCTTATCCTTTGTAGAATTGTATACGTATGAGCCGGCATTCAGGCATCCCGAATAAACCCTAACGAATGCAAGCTGCCCAACAAAGGGGTCTGTCATTATCTTGAAGGCAAGGGCTGAAAACGGCTCAGCATCATCGGGCCTTCTGAGATCTTCAGCGCTGGTTGAAGGATTTATCCCTTTAACAG
Source organism: Deltaproteobacteria bacterium (assembly GCA_030646755.1). Classification (GTDB taxonomy): domain Bacteria; phylum Desulfobacterota; class JAENJC01; order JAENJC01; family JAENJC01; genus JAUSKU01. The sequence goes on along the minus strand of JAUSKU010000032.1, from coordinate 14,136 downwards.
CCTCTATATCGAGAGGAGAAGGAAGGAAGTCGACCACTGCATCCAGCAGCGGCTGAACCCCTTTATTCTTAAAGGAAGAGCCGCAAAGCACAGGAATCACCTTGATATCTATGGTTGCCTTCCTGAGAGCCCTCTTTATTTCCTCTTCTCCAATCTCTTTCCCTTCCAGATACTTTTCTGTCAGTGCATCATCGTAATCAGTTATGGAAGAAATCAGCTTTTCCCTGTACGCCTCAGCCTCTTCCCTCATGTCGGCCGGAATATCACCGAGAATATAATCCGCACCCATGGTCTCATCCTTATAGGTTATGCTCTTCATCCTTATAAGGTCTACAACTCCCTTAAAGGAGTCTTCTATCCCTATAGGGATTTGAATCGGAACAGGGTTAGCGCCCAACCTGTCTATTATCATCTGCACGCCGCGCTTGAAGTCGGCGCCGATCCTGTCCATCTTGTTTATGAATGCAATCCTCGGAACCTTGTACTTGTCTGCCTGTCTCCAGACCGTCTCTGACTGCGGCTCAACACCACCGACGGAACAGAATACTGCTACAGCGCCGTCAAGAACCCTTAGAGATCTTTCAACTTCTATAGTGAAATCCACATGCCCAGGGGTATCAATGATGTTGATTCTGTTGTCTTTCCAGGTGCAGGTAGTTGCAGCAGAGGTAATTGTTATACCCCTCTCCTTCTCCTGCTCCATCCAGTCCATAGTTGCAGTCCCGTCATGGACCTCACCTATCTTATAGGTTACTCCTGTATAGAAGAGTATGCGCTCAGTAGTCGTTGTCTTACCGGCATCTATGTGCGCCATTATTCCTATATTTCTGCATCTATCTAATGATACTGCTCTTGCCAAAACAACTCTCCTGAATCAATATATTTTCTGTAGGGGCGGGTTTACAATCAGCCTCTATCAAACATTACCACCTGTAATGAGCAAAGGCCTTATTGGCCTCTGCCATCTTATGGGTATCCTCTCTTTTCTTCACTGCGGAGCCCTTGTTATTATAAGCATCAAGGAGTTCGCCCGCCAGCTTCTCCGTCATGGTCTTCTCGCCCCTCTTCTTGGCATAGTCTACAAGCCATCTCATGCCTAGGGAGACCCTCCTGCCCGACATCACTTCGACCGGCACCTGATATGTAGCCCCGCCAACCCTCCTCGATTTAACCTCGAGCATAGGCTTCACATTATCCAAGGCCTTCTTAAATACCTTTATAGGATCATCCTTGATCTTCTCCTGTATAATATCAAGAGAACTATAAAGGATCCCCGCAGCAGTGTTCTTCTTACCACTCCTCATGATGCAGCTGATGAACTTTGCCACCACCTTATCATTATACTTGGGGTCTGGAAGAATCTCCCTCTTTGCAACTTCTCTTCTTCTCGGCATACTATCCCTCGCTACTTCGGTCTCTTAGCGCCGTATTTGGAACGGCTCTGCTTCCTGTTCTGAACCCCGACAGAGTCAAGGATTCCCCTTACTATATGATACCTGACGCCGGGAAGGTCCTTCACCCTGCCGCCCCTGATCAGAACCATGGAATGCTCCTGCAGATTGTGCCCCACGCCCGGAATATAGGATGTAACCTCCATTCCGTTGGTGAGCCTTACCCTGGCCACTTTTCTAAGTGCAGAATTCGGCTTCTTTGGGGTTGTGGTATACACCCTTATACACACGCCTCTCTTCTGAGGACAGTTTTTAAGCGCGGGGGCGGTGGTCTTTCTGACCATCTTTTCCCTGCCGCTCTTCACTAACTGATTTATTGTTGGCATATCTCTCCATCCTGTTCATTCAAGCTTCCTGGCCCCGCCTTTGGAGCCTCTCACGTAAAGAACGAGAGTCTATCAATTCCCATATTGTTTGTCAAGCCTTTTTTCTTTCGAACCTATCTTTTTATTCACCAACCTCTAAGTCTATCTTCTTGTATGCCTCCAGGCCGGTTCCAGCCGGTATGAGCCTTCCAACTATCACATTTTCCTTAAGACCGTAAAGGTTGTCAATCTTTCCAGCCAAAGCAGCCTCCGTCAGGACCCTCGTAGTCTCCTGGAAAGATGCAGCGGAGACAAAGCTTTCGGTGCTCAGGGATGCCTTAGTAATTCCCAGAAGCAGCGGCTCTCCGATGGCCGGCTTCTTGCCCTGAGATATCATTTTGGAGTTAATATCGTCGAAGATGGCCTTCTCCACCTGCTCGCCGGCCAGGAACTCGGTGTCTCCCACATCCTTGATCTTTATCCTTCTCAGCATCTGGCGGACAATGACCTCGATGTGCTTGTCGTTTATCTTAACACCCTGAAGCCTGTATACCTCCTGAATCTCGTCAACCAGATACTTGGCCAGTTCCTTGTCGCCAAGGATCCTCAAGACGTCGTGGGGGTTGGAAGAACCGTCCATCAAAGCTTCCCCGGCCTTTACATAATCACCTTCATGAACGCTTATATGTTTACCTTTTTGGATAAGGTACTCAGCGGGCTCCCCAACCTCAGGGGTGACCATCACCCTCCTCTTTCCCTTCACGTCCTTGCCGAAAGATACTACGCCGTCTATCTCGCTTATGACAGCACACTCCTTAGGTTTTCTGGCTTCAAAAAGTTCCGCCACCCTCGGAAGGCCTCCGGTTATATCCTTTGTCTTTGTGGTCTCCCTCGGGATCTTGGCTATGACGTCTCCTGCATACAACTCCTGACCGTCAGAGACGTTAATGGTGGCTCCGACAGGGATCAGGTAGCGAGCCAGTGCAGTTGTCCCGGGTATCTTTGCCGTTCTGCCGGACTCGTCCTTTACGGATATCCTGGGCCTCAACTCCGAATCTTTCGACTCAATAACGACCTTTCTTGAAAGGCCGGTAACCTCATCAAACTGCTCCTGCATAGTCATGTTCTCTACCAGGTCTCCATATTTCACCTTACCCGTCACCTCTGTGAGTATGGGGAGGGTATATGGATCCCATTCAGCCAGAATGGCCCCCGACTTGACCTTGCTTCCCTCTTCAACCCTGAGCTTTGCCCCGTATATCAGGGAATACCTTTCCTTTTCCCTTCCGCTTTCGTCAAGGACTGCGATCTCCCCGTTACGGTTCATGACCACCAGCTGTCCTTCTCGGCTCCTGACAGCGTTCAGATTAAAGAACTTTACGATACCGTCGTTTCTTATCTCGAGGATAGTCTGCTCCGCCCTACGGGAGGCGGCACCGCCGATATGGAAGGTTCTCATTGTAAGCTGCGTACCTGGCTCACCTATGGACTGGGCTGCAATAACACCTATAGCCTCACCTCTGTTAATCATCTTCCCGCTGGCCAGGTCTCTACCGTAACACATGGCACAGATGCCGCGCCTGGCCTGACATGTCAGAACGGAACGGATCTTTATCCTGTCTATGCCGGCATCCTCTATCTTCTTTACGAGATCTTCATCTATCTCCCGGGTTGCCTCGACTAGTACCTCCCCGGCAAATGGGTCTACTACATCTTCAAGGGTAACCCTTCCAAGGATTCTGTCGCCCAGCCTCTCTATGACCTCCCCTCCTTCTACAAGGGAATTGATCCATATCCCGTCAACGGTTGAACAGTCATCCTCTGTTATTATGGCGTCTTGGGCCACATCTACCAGTCTGCGAGTCAGATAACCTGAGTTGGCCGTCTTCAGGGCTGTATCAGCCAGACCTTTTCTGGCGCCGTGGGTTGATATGAAGTACTGAAGAACGGTCAGTCCTTCTCTGAAATTGGCAGTTATAGGAGTTTCTATAATCTCTCCAGAAGGCTTGGCCATCAGGCCTCTCATGCCTGCCAACTGCCTTATCTGCTGTGCAGAGCCCCTCGCGCCTGAATCCGCCATCATGAAGATAGGATTTAGGCTTGGGACCTTCCTCTCCGTGCCATCAGGCCCTGTGACTACCTCGGTCCCAAGTTCCCGCATCATCTCAGCTGCGATCTCCTCGGTAACCTGGGCCCATATGTCCACGACCTTGTTATATCTCTCGCCGTCGGTAATAAGGCCTTCCGTGTACTGGTCCTGTATCTCCTGGACCTCTTTATTGGCTCCCCCTATTAACTGCCCCTTCTTGGCAGGGGTCCTCATATTTTTCAGGGCGATGGATATACCTGCCCTGGTTGCATATTCAAAACCGAGGTCCTTTAAGCGGTCGGCAAGGAGCACTGTCTTTTTACTTCCGGCAAGACGGTAGCTCAGGTCTACGAGGTTTGCCAGCTCCTTTTTGTTCATTATCTTATTTATGGTATCAAAAGGTATCTCCTCTGGTATTATCTCGCTCAGGACAACCCTGCCCACCGTTGTATCAACGATCCTTGCCTTCCCTGCTGATGTCGAAGGCATCCTGGCCTTTATGCTCGCCTGAAGATCAATCTCGCCGGCCTCGTAGGCCATCCTGACCTCGTCAAAACTTGCAAATATCTTTCCTTCTCCCTTAACAAACGCCTTTTCCCTGGTCATATAATAAATACCGAGGACTATGTCCTGGCTTGGCACTATGATCGGTTTCCCGCTGGCAGGGGAAAGTATGTTGTTGGTCGACATCATTAATGCCCTGGCCTCAATCTGGGCTTCTATGGAAAGTGGGATATGGACGGCCATCTGATCCCCGTCAAAATCGGCATTGAACGCTGTACAGACAAGAGGATGCAGTTGGATGGCCTTCCCTTCTATAAGCACAGGCTCAAATGCCTGAATGCCGAGTCTGTGGAGGGTTGGAGCTCTGTTAAGAAGTACAGGGTGCTCTTTTATTACCTCCTCCAGGATATCCCATACCTCTGGTCTCTCCTTCTCCACCATCTTCTTGGCGCTCTTTATAGTCGTGGCAATTCCCCTCTGTTCAAGCTTGTTATATATGAAAGGCTTGAACAGTTCGAGGGCCATCTTCTTGGGAAGGCCGCACTGATGGAGTCTAAGAGTAGGACCGACCACTATAACGGAACGTCCCGAATAGTCCACCCTTTTACCGAGGAGGTTCTGCCTGAACCGCCCCTGTTTCCCTTTGATCATATCAGACAGGGACTTGAGCGGCCTCTTGTTCGGACCAGTAATGACCCTGCCACCCCTGCCGTTGTCAAAGAGGGCATCTACGGCCTCCTGGAGCATCCTCTTCTCATTCTTTATGATGATCTCAGGCGCATTAAGCTCCAGAAGCCTCGCGAGCCTGTTATTCCTATTTATAACCCGGCGATACAAATCATTGAGATCTGAGGTGGCAAACCTGCCGCCGTCCAATGGGACTAACGGCCTCAGATCCGGCGGGAGCACGGGAATGACATCCAGGATCATCCATTCAGGCCTATTGCCGGACGCGAGGATACCATCTAAGATCTTGAGTCTCTTGGCAAGCTTCTTCTTTTTTGCCTCCGAAGCCGTCTTCCTCATCTCCTCCCTAAGTTCAGCGGAAAGCTTCTTCATATCCAGCTTCTTCAGGAGCTCCTTTATACCCTGGGCCCCCATTTCTGCCCTAAATTCCGCCCCATACTCTTCTACTGCCTTCCTGTACCTCTCCTCGGAAAGAAGTTCCTTCTCCTTTAACGGGGTATTCCCTGGCTCAATTACGACGTAAGACTCAAAGTATAAGACCTTTTCCAGGTCCCTGAGGGTCATATCCAGGAACGTTCCTATCCTGCTCGGCAAGCTCCTCAGGAACCAGATATGGGCAACAGGAGCGTGCAACTCGATGTGGCCGAGCCTCTCCCTCCGGACCTTTGACTGGATGACCTCTACCCCGCACTTTTCGCAGACAACGCCTCTGTGCTTCAGTCTCTTGTATTTTCCGCAGTTACACTCGTAATCCTTTGTAGGACCAAATATCTTGGCGCAGAAAAGGCCGTCCCTCTCAGGCTTGAAGGTCCTATAGTTTATCGTCTCAGGCTTTTTCACCTCACCGTGGGACCACTCCCTTATCTTCTCAGGTGATGACAGGGATATCCTGACGGCATCAAAGCCCTGGGATGAGTTAGGTCTGTCAAACAAGCTCTGAATATCTTCCAAGGTAATCTCCTTTTAAGTCATTTTTATACCAAGTTGCTTTCAAACATTAAGGATATACATAGCTGAAAGCTTACTTGGTATTATACCAGGACCATAGAACTATTTAATGTCTGATAGCTAATTGGTATTACTTTTTTAATCTTCCTTATTTTCCAGTAACTCTACATTCAACGCAAGACTCTGCAGTTCCTTTGCAAGGACCTTGAATGACTCCGGGAGTCCGGTTTCTATGATGTCCTCTCCCTTAACAATAGCTTCATAGGCCCTGACCCTTCCGGTAACATCATCAGACTTGACTGTCAGAATCTCCTGCAACGTGTAGGCCGCGCCATACGCCTGAAGGGCCCACACCTCCATCTCTCCGAACCTCTGACCTCCAAACTGCGCCTTTCCGCCAAGAGGCTGCTGCGTCACGAGTGAATACGGACCTATGGACCTCGCATGGATCTTGTCGTCTACCAGATGGTGGAGCTTGAGCATGTACATGATCCCTACCGTCACCTCTGAGTCAAATACTATACCTGTTCTGCCGTCATAAAGGGTTGACTGGGCCGACTCCGGAAGGCCAGCCCTCTTCAACTCCGCCTTTAGTTCAGCCTCATCGGCGCCTTCAAAAACCGGCGTTGCCATATGGATACCCTTCCTGACATCCTTTGCCATCCTGAATATCCCCTCATCATCAGCCTCATTTATGATCTTGGAGATAGGGGGTGAATTATATATCTTCTTGAGGGCGTCTCTTAAGGCAGAGGCAGAGTAGTTCTTCTCCAGGTAACTGCTTACCTGAAGCCCCAAACCTTTGGCAGCCCAACCCAGGTGAGTTTCCAATATTTGTCCCACGTTCATTCGGGATGGAACTCCCAGTGGGTTTAGTACCATGTCGACAGGGGTACCGTCGGCAAGGTATGGCATGTCCTCCTCCGGGACGATCCTGGAAAGGACGCCCTTATTCCCATGGCGTCCTGCCATCTTGTCGCCCGGCTGAAGCTTTCTCTTCATTGCCACGCTTACCTTTACAAGCTTTATAACTCCAGGTGGAAGTTCATCCCCCTTCTTCAAACGGTTTATCTTTTCCATAAATACGGTCTTGACCAGCTCAATCTGGTCATTCATGTTGTCAATAATCTTTTCGACCTCGGCCTCTGCCTCCTTGTCGGTCACGGAGATCATCAGCCACTTGTTTCGGGGGAGCTTTCCAAGTAAAGCCTCGGTGATATTCTTCCCTTTTCCCAAAACAACCTTTTTCTCATCATCCTGAATATTGGCAGAAACTGTCTTGCCAATCAAAAGTCCCTTAATTTTATTGTATGCCCCTTCCTGGATTACCTTAACCTCGTCACCGCGGTCCTTCTCCAGTTTGGATATGTCCAGGTCCTCAATACCCTTGCTCCTCTCGTCCTTCTCCACCCCTTTTCTGGAAAAGACCTTTACATTTATGATGGTCCCCTCAATTCCGGGAGGAACTTTAAGGGATGTGTCCCTCACATCTCCTGCCTTCTCGCCGAATATGGCCCGGAGGAGTTTTTCTTCGGGAGTAAGCTGGGTTTCACTCTTTGGTGTGACCTTACCGACAAGGATGTCGCCGGGCTTCACTCTGGCCCCTATCCTTATTATGCCGCTCTCATCAAGGTCTTTAAGGGCCTCCTCTCCGACATTAGGGATATCGGCAGTAATATCCTCCTTCCCTAACTTTGTGTCTCTGGCCGCAACCTCCAGCTCTTCTATATGGACAGAGGTAAAGGTATCCTCCTTTGCCAGTTTTTCATTTATAAGTATGGAGTCTTCAAAATTGAAGCCTCTCCACGGCATAAATGCCACTACTATGTTTTTACCCAGAGCCAGCTCTCCGTTGTCTGTAGCCGGGCCGTCGGCAATTATCTGGCCCTTCGCTACCTTGTCCCCTTCCTTTACAATCGGCCTCTGATTAAGGCATGTCCCCTGGTTGGACTTCTGGTATTTTATCAGGTCGTATATATCTACGCCGGAACCTTCCTTTGCCCCGACAACTATCCTGGACGCATCCACACCTTCAACAATCCCACCCCTCTTAGCAACTATGGCAACACCTGAGTCCCTGGCAACTACATGCTCCATTCCGGTACCTACAAGTGGGGCCTCCGTCCTAAGCAGAGGCACTGCCTGTCTTTGCATGTTTGAACCCATAAGTGCCCTGTTTGCGTCATCGTGCTCAAGAAATGGTATGAGGGATGCGGCCACGCTGACAAGCTGCTTGGGAGAGACGTCCATCAAGGTGACTTCATCAGGTCTAACCATGATGAACTCGCCGGCCCTCCTCGCTGAGATCAGGGGGACATTGAATCTGCCCTCTTTGTCAAGGGGAGCATCGGCCTGAGCTATTACATGCTCCTCCTCTTCCAGGGCGGTCAAAAACCTTATTTCCATGGTGACCCTGCCGTCCCCTACAACCCTGTAAGGGGTTTCTATAAAGCCGAATTCATTTACCCGGCCATATGTAGAAAGGGACGCAATAAGACCTATGTTCGGCCCTTCAGGCGTCTCTATGGGGCATATCCTCCCGTAGTGGGTTGGATGCACGTCCCTGACCTCAAACCCTGCCCTCTCCCTGGTAAGCCCCCCTGGTCCAAGGGCGGAGAGCCTCCTCTTATGGGTTATCTCTGAAAGAGGATTTGTCTGGTCCATGAACTGGGAAAGCTGGCTTGAGCCGAAGAACTCCTTTACTACTGCAGCAACCGGCTTCGGGTTTATCAGATCATGGGGCATCATCCCCTGTGTATCCTGGAGAGACATTCTTTCCTTAACCGCCCTCTCCATCCTTACAAGCCCTATCCTATATTGGTTTTCAAGGAGCTCGCCAACCGCCCTCACCCTCCTGTTTCCAAGATGGTCTATGTCATCTATCTCACCTATGCCGTTTTTAAGGTCTACCAGATACCTGACAACTGCCAGGATATCCTCCTTGGCCAGCGTTAAGTGGTCAAGCGGAAGATCACGGCCCAGCTTGTGATTCAGCTTTAACCTTCCAACCCTTGAAAGGTCGTACCTGTCAGGGTTGAAGAACATATTATCAAAAAGGGCCCTTGCTGTCTCAAGCGTTGGCGGTTCCCCCGGCCTCAATCTTTTGTAAATCTCTATCAATGCCTCTTGAGGAGTAGAGATCTTATCCAGCATCAAGGTGTCCCTTATGGTGGTCCCGGTCTGCATGGGGTCAATAAAAAGGGTCTTGAACTCTGCTATCTTTCTTCCCTTTATCTCTTCTATCTTTTCAGGGGTAATCTCCCCGTTGCACTCTACTATAACCTCCCCTGTCTTGGGGTCAAATATATCTGAAGCTGCTATCTTCCCCACAACATCCTCAAACTCTATGGGGACAAATTCAGTTCCAGCCTCTTTCATCTTTTTGATATGAAGCCTTGTAATCTTCTTTTTGCCCTTTACTATGACCTCACCCGTCTTTGGGTCCAGGATATCATGAGGCACATGCTGGTTCAAAAGTAACTCAAAGTCCGTTTTCTTCTGGATCTTTCCGTTCTTCACATAGATTGTCTCTGACTTGTAAAAGTAGTTAAGTATCTCCTCCAGTGAATATCCCAGGGCCCTGAGAAGGACTGAGGAATAAAACTTCCTCCTCCTGTCTATCCTAACGTAAAGGATATCTTTTGGATCAAATTCAAAATCGAGCCATGAACCCCTGTATGGTATGACTCTTGCGACATATAAGACCTTCCCGCTGACATGGGTCTTCCCTTTGTCATGATCAAAGAAGACGCCTGGTGAGCGGTGAAGCTGGCTGACTATAACCCTTTCGGTGCCGTTTATGATAAAGGTTCCGTTCTTGGTCATAAGGGGGATCTCGCCGAAGTAAACCTCCTGCTCCTTTATGTCCCTGATGGTCCGGGCTCCGGTCTCCTCGTTTTTGTCCCAGACCACAAGCCTAACCGTCACCCTCATGGGGGCGGCATAGGTCATGCCCCTTTGCTGACAATCCAGGACATCGTACTTCGGTTCGCCGAGTGTATAATTTACAAACTCAAGGGAAGAGGTTTCACTAAAATCCTTTATGGGGAATACACTTTTAAAAACAGCCTGCAGCCCAGCCTCTTTCCGTTCTTCCTGTTTGACATCGGTCTGGAGAAACCTTTCGTACGACCTTACCTGGACATCGATGAGGTTAAATATCTCGAGGACCTTTGGTATCTTGGAAAAGTCTTTTCTAACTCTCAGGGTACTGGACGAATTGAGCATGAACTCTCCTTGTTCTAAAAAAATCGTAAGCCGAAACGGCAAATAGGTCAAAAGGCAAAGAGGCAAAAAGGCGAAGAAGCCTTTTGGCCCCTTAACCTCTTAGCCTCTCAACCTCTGACGTCTTTAGACAACCTCTACTGCTGCGCCCGCGCCTTCAAGCTGCTTCTTTATCTTCGCGGCCTCATCCTTGGAGACGCCTTCCTTAACGTTCTTAGGAGCTCCCTCTACCAGTTCCTTGGCCTCTTTCAGTCCCAGGCCGGTAATAGCCCTGACCTCTTTTATGACGTTGATCTTGTTGTCTCCGATGGCCTTAAGCACAACGGTAAACTCCGTCTGCTCAACGGCGGGAGCTGCGCCTGGGGCAGCAGCAACAGCGGCAACAGCAACAGGTGCAGCAGCAGAAACACCCCATTTTTCCTCCAAAAGTTTGCTCAGTGCAGCGGCCTCGATAACGGTAAGGCTGCTAAGTTCATCAACTATCTTCTGTAAATCTGCCATTTCTCTATCTCCTTTTATTGTTTTAATTTATGTTTATTTTTCTGAATATGCCTTAACAACCCTGGCAACCTGCGAGCCGGGAATAGCCATAAGCCTTGCCAGCTTTGATGCAGGAGCCTGTATGAGCCCCAGGATATTGGCCCTGAGCTGATCTATTCCAGGCAGCTCTGCAAGGGCTTTTAATCCCTGTGCATCGAGGATGGTGGTACCAAGCACTCCGACCCTGATCTTGAACTTGTCCTGTTCCTTGGCAAACGCAGTCAAGGCCTTTGCCACTGCCGCCTGGTCCGAGTAGCTCAGGATTATGGCTGTCGGGCCTGTGAGGTGGCTTTCGAGCTTCTCGATACCCGTCCCCTTGGATGCGATCCTGGCAAGGGTATTCTTCGCGACCCTAAGCTCTCCGGAAACATTCCTAAGGGCCTTCCTCAGCTTGTCTATCTCGGATACAGTCAATCCCCTGTATTCAGCGAGAATTGCCGCGTTGGCTCTGGAAAACTTCTCCCGAAGCTCGGTAATCTCACTCTCTTTCTTTTTTTTCTCCAATCTTTATCGCCCCCTTTCATTATGGATTACCGTCAAAGACTGGAGAAAATCAGTATAAGAGATACGGGCTCATCACCCATCGCTTATCCAAACAATCGTCTCGGCAGGCTGGATATAATCCGATTAAGCTTTATGCGCCTACTGTCTTTGACTATTAAAATTGTAGGGGCGGGTCACCGACCCGCCCCTACAAAAGTTTACAAATTACCTGAACAGGCTTCCCAATTGCACAGGGTCTATCTTTGCTGAAGGGCCCATTGTAGACGACACAGCTATGGTCTTAAGATATGTCCCCTTGCTGGTGGCTGGCTTTGCCTTTACTACCATCTCCATAAGAGCCATAAAGTTGTCCTTGAGCTTGTCGGCACCAAAAGATACCTTACCTATGGGAACATGAAGATTTCCGGTCTTATCAACCCTGAACTCTACCCTTCCGGCCTTTACATCAATAACAGCCTTCCCTACATCGAATGTGACTGTACCAACCTTCGGGTTCGGCATCAGCCCGCGTGGACCAAGTATCTTCCCGAGCTTGCTGACCGCTCCCATCATGTCAGGAGTAGCTATTGCACAATCAAACTCCATCCAGCCTCCGGCTATCTTGGCTATAAGGTCATCGCTGCCTGCAACCTCAGCTCCGGCATCCCTCGCCTCTTTCTCCTTCTCACCCTTGGCAAACACCACAACCCTGACGGTCTTGCCTCTGCCGTGCGGAAGGCCCACCGTACCACGGACCATCTGATCTGCATGCTTTGGGTCTACGCCAAGCCGTACAGCCACGTCTACTGTTTCATCGAACTTGACATAGGTAGCCTCGACTACCTTACCCAAGGCCTCAGAAACAGCAAATTTATCAGCCTCTCCAACTTTTTCTCTTGCTGCCAGATATTTCTTGCCTGTCTTTGCCATTTGTCTACCCCTTTTAATAATTATCGGGGTTCGGGGGTCCAAGGGTTCGAGTAACTAAAAATTCCAATTACCTTAACCCCTTAACCCCTTGACCCCTTGGATTTTTACGCCACTACATCTATACCCATATTCCTGGCTGTGCCCTCTATGGTCCTTATTGCCCCTTCCAGGTCTACCGCATTCAGGTCCGGCATCTTGGTCCTGGCTATCTCGGTCACCTGGGCCTTTGTAACCTTACCGACCTTCAATTTATTGGGCTCTTTGGAACCCTTCGCTATTCCTGCCGCCTTCAATAATAGTATCGGCGCAGGAGGTGTCTTCATTATGAATGAGAAGGAACGATCTGAGTAAACGGTGATTACCACCGGGATAATCATCCCTTCCTGTCCCTGGGTCTGGGCATTGAATGCCTTGCAGAACTCCATTATATTCACTCCGTGCTGCCCAAGGGCTGGACCAACGGGTGGAGAAGGATTAGCCTTCCCCGCAGATAGTTGAAGCTTAACATACGCCTGAATTTTCTTTGCCATTATATTCTCCTTATTTTATCCTTTTTCAACCTGTATGAATTCCAGTTCAACAGGAGTAGACCTCCCGAAGATACTTACCATGACCCTAAGCTTTCCTTTGTCAGGCCTTACCTCTTCAACGACCCCGCTAAAGTTGGTGAAAGGGCCATCTATGACCCTGACCAGCTCTCCAACCTCGAACATCACCTTTGGCTTTGGCTTGGTTCTGCCTTCCGCCATCTGGTGGGTTATCTTGGCTACCTCCTCATCGGATACCGGTGTCGGCTGGGTTAACCCTCCCACAAATCCGGTCACCTTTGGAGTAGACTTGACAAAGTGCCATGACTCGTCATTAAGCTCCATCTTAACCAGTATGTACCCTGGGAAAAACTTCCTTGAGGTGGTTTTTCTCTCCCCCTTTACAAGTTCTACAACCTTCTCTGTAGGTACTATTACCTCGGAAATAAAATTCTCCTTATTTTGAGATTTTACCCGCTCCTCTAAGGCTTGTTTTACCTTGTTCTCAAACCCGGAGTATGTATGAACAACATACCACTGATGCGCCATTGTATCTCCTATTTACTTTATGAACAGTTTTATAAGCTGTGAAAGACCAAGATCCACTATCCCAAGGAATATGGATAAAATTATGACAGTAATAATCACCACCCAGGTAGCTGCCATTGTCTCTTTTTTTGACGGCCATGTAACCCTTTTGAGTTCCACCATCACTTCTTTAAAATAATCTCTCGCCTTGTCTATGTATTCCATTTACACCCCTTTTAACATCAGGTAGAGGTAAAGGTAGAGGAAAAGATAAGTGTGCTCGCTTTACCTATACCCCTATCCTTACCTAATATTTTCTGGCAGGCCAGGAGGGACTCGAACCCCCAGCACTCGGTTTTGGAGACCGACGCTCTACCATTAGAGCTACTGGCCTGTAATCTACTTAGTTTCCTTATGAGATGTATGCCTTCTACAGTGAGAACAGAATTTCTTAAACTCCAGCTTGTCAGGAGTGGTCTTCTTGTTCTTAGTTGTAGTGTAATTCTTTCTCTTGCACTCGGCACAACCCAGACTGATTATATCTCTCATTTATTTCTCCTTTAATATTCGGTAGAGACGCCCCGTCGTGGCGTCTCTACATTTATTCTATCACTTCGCTGATGGCGCCTGCGCCTACTGTCCTGCCGCCTTCCCTGATCGCGAAACGGAGACCTTTTTCCATGGCTATCGGAGTTATCAACGAGATCGTCATGGCTACGTTGTCTCCCGGCATTACCATCTCTACTCCTTCAGGAAGTGTTGCTATCCCGGTGACGTCAGTGGTCCTGAAGTAAAACTGAGGTCTGTATCCGTTGAAGAACGGGGTGTGTCTTCCGCCTTCTTCCTTGCTTAATATGTAGGCTTCTGCCTTGAATTTTGTATGGGGGGTTATGGTCCCTGGTTTTGCAAGTACCTGGCCT
>JAUSKU010000030.1 GCA_030646755.1 Deltaproteobacteria bacterium | reverse complement strand
ACGCTACCCATGAGTCGATCTCTTTAGGCACCGTATATACCTTTGCCTGGAGTTTTGCCTTGTTCTTTACTGCATATTCAGAGGCCAGGGCCTGGGTTGCAAAGGACATGTCCATGACACTTGCAGGATGCCCTTCTGCTGCTGCCAGGTTTATGAGCCTACCCTCTCCGAGAATATAGACAGATCTTCCGTCCTTCATCACATACTCATCCACAAAGTTCCTTACGCTTTTGTTCACCTTTGTGGCAAGCTTTGCCAGGGCAGGTATGTCTATCTCCACGTCAAAGTGGCCGGAGTTGCAGACCATTGCTCCATGCTTCATTACCTTGAAGTGCTCTTCCCTGACAACCGAATGGTTCCCTGTGAGGGTGCAGAATACATCACCTTCTTTTGCGGCTTCCTTCATGGGCATAACCCTGAAACCGTCCATGGCTGCCTCTATCGCCTTTACCGGGTCTATCTCTGTCACTATAACATTGGCGCCCATTCCCTTTGCCCTCATGGCAAAACCCTTGCCGCACCAGCCATAACCTGCTGTCACAACGGTCTTTCCTGCAAGGAGGACATCTGTCGCCCTGATTATCCCGTCAATGGTTGACTGGCCCGTGCCGTAACGGTTATCAAAGAGGTGTTTTGTGTCCGCATCATTCACTGCAATCACAGGGAACTTAAGCGCCTTATCCCTCTCCATGGCCCTGAGCCTTATGACGCCTGTGGTGGTCTCTTCCATAGAAGCAACTATCTGTTTGATAAGTTTAGGATATGACTTGTGGATCTCAGAGACGAGGTCAGCGCCGTCATCCATTGTAATGACAGGGTTATGTTCCAGTGCGGACTTCAGGTGTTTGTAATAGGTCTTGTTATCCTCTCCCTTTATGGCATGGACAGGGATATCGTAATGCTTAACAAGGGCTGCGGCCACATCGTCCTGGGTGGACAGCGGATTGGATGCGCAGAGTACTATGTCAGCTCCTCCGGCCTTAAGCGCCCTTACCAGGTTTGCAGTCTCTGCCGTGACATGAAGGCAGGCAGACATCTTCATCCCCTTGAAAGGCTTCTCCTTCGCAAACCTTTCTCTGATGACTCTTAGAACAGGCATATCGTTATCAGCCCACTCAATCCTCTTCTTACCGCCATCGGCGAGCTTTATATCCTTCACATCGTAATTATTATTTCCCGTCTTTGTAGCCATTTTTCCCCCTATTTTTTTGTGTCGGTTTAAGCCGTTTAAACAGTTTAAACCGTTTGAACGGTTTCTATATCCCTGCCGCCTTTTTCAGTGCATCAGCCTTGTCTGTTCTTTCCCAGGTGAACTCAGGCTCATTCCTTCCGAAGTGACCGTAAGCAGCCGTCTTCCTGTATATAGGCCTGAGGAGGTCAAGGGTTTCTATAATCCCCTTTGGCCTCATATCAAAGGTCTTCTTTACTATTTCTGCTATTTTGTTGGTAGGGATCTTACCTGTGCCGAAGGTGTCTATCATGACGGACACAGGCTCAGCAATGCCAATGGCATAGGCAAGCTGGACTTCGCACTCATCTGCAAGGCCTGCTGCAACTATGTTTTTTGCAACATACCTGCCCATATAAGAAGCGCTCCTGTCCACCTTGGACGGGTCTTTGCCGGAGAAGGCGCCTCCGCCGTGGGAGCCATGCCCCCCGTAAGTGTCAACTATGATCTTCCTTCCGGTAAGACCGCAATCGCCCATGGGGCCGCCCACAACAAACCTTCCGGTTGGGTTTATATAGTATTTCGTATTTTTATCGAGAAGTTCTGCGGGAATTATCTGCTTTATGACCTCCTCTATTATCCCTTCCTTAAGGGTTGCGTGGGAAACGCTATCCTTGTGCTGTGATGATATAACAACTGCGTCAACCCTTACAGGCTTGTTGTTTACATACTCTATGGTCACCTGGGACTTCCCGTCAGGCCTGAGATAGTCGAGCTTGCCGCTCTTCCTGACCTCTGCAAGCTTTTTCGTCAGCTTATGGGCATATATGATAGTCATAGGCATAAACTCAGGGGTCTCCCTGCAGGCATACCCGAACATAAGTCCCTGGTCGCCAGCCCCCTGCTCCTTATAAAGACCCTCTCCCTCTGTAACTCCCGCAGAAATATCCGGAGACTGCCTGTTTATGGAGGTTATGACTCCGCAGGTCTCCCAGTCAAAACCCATTGCGGACTCGTTGTATCCGATCTCTTTTATAACCTCTCTCACCACCTTAGGGTAATCAATCCTGGCATCGGTTGTAATTTCTCCGGCTATCATGGCAAGCCCTGTGGTAACAAGGGTCTCACAAGCTACCCTGGCCTTCTTGTCCTGAGCAATTATGGCATCAAGGACAGCATCGGATATTTGGTCTGCAACCTTGTCAGGATGCCCCTCGGTAACTGATTCCGACGTGAAAAGATATTCCGTCATTCCCATTTTATGCCTCCGTTAATTAAAATTTAAACTATTATATTTTTTTGTCTAACCATGTCAAGAAGAAAGATGGCTACTGCAATAGCTCCTCATATGTTTTAACCTTCGCCTTTGTCCTTGCGATCTTAAGCCAGGACTTCAGGGCCTCTTCGCCCTTCTGCTGTCTTAGCCTCTCCCTTATGGACCCCTCTTCAGCCTTCAAGCCTTCTATGTCGGCCTCAACTTTTTCTTTAAGCCTCATTATGTAAGTTATGTTGTTGATGACAAAGGGTTTGGCGGGATAAGGTGAATCCTTTGTCAGGGAAAAGGCGGCCTTATTCATCTCCTCAGAAGGCCCTGCGTTTGGTACGCTCCCACCCCTTCCAAACAACCCTGTATTTGAAGGCTTGTATGGCAGCTTCGATATATTAAGCTTTCCGTTTCTAAGTCCTGCAAGCATCTCCTCACCCTTTTTGAAGGCCGTCTCCTCGGCCTTCTTTTGGACTGTTGCAGCGTAAGCCTTCTCCTTGGCCTCCTCATACTCAGGAATCCTTGGCTCCCTTCTTTCAACAACCTTCAAGATCACATATCCTGCTGGAGTCTTCACTGGCTGGCTTATCTCGCCCGCCTTCAATGTAAAGGCTTCTCTGTAAAATTCAGGGTTTGCACCGATCCCTTCCACCGTATCCCCGAAGCCAAAGAAACCTGTCTTGATTAAAGGCATTTTTTCCTTTACTGCCAAATCTTCCAGCCCCTTGGCATTTACTGCATCTTCCCCCACCTTGTAAACCCTTTCCCTCAAGACCTCGTCCGTTTTCTCCCTTCTGTACAGGACGGCAACCTGTCCCAGCACCTCCTCAAAAGGCTTTGCCCCTCCATCCTTTTCAGGCTTCTTAAAGAGATCTATGTTTTTTTCGTAATACTTCCGGAGTTCATCCTCCGAGGGAGTTATCGTTTTTTCAACATCCTGACTATTCATTGTTATAAACTCTGTCTTTACAAGGGCCGGCAGCTTGAATGTATCCTTGTTCTTTGAAAAAAAATCTTTTGCCTCACCTTCCGAAACCTTTACTTCCTTCAGAAAACTCTTTGGCTCTATCTTTATCAGGTCAACATTAACCTTTTCCTTTTGAGCTGCATATGCATCCCAAACCTCGTCATCTCCTACCTTGACCCCTTCCTTTATGAGGTCTTCGACGTTTCCTGCAAGGAGGCTCCTCCTCTGTCCCTCTTCAAATTCATCAGGAGTCAGGCGGTTTGCCCTGAGCACAGCCAGATACTGGGCTTTATCAAAGGTGTTTTCCTTTTGGAATGCGGGGTATCTTGAGACAGAGTCAATCAACTCGACATCGCTGACCTTGAGCCCTAATCTTTCGGCCTCAGACAGCAAGAGTCTGCTTTCTATAAGGTTGTCCAGCGCCTTCTCCTTGATCTTCATCATCTTCAGCATTTCTTCAGAGAGGCCTTCCTTGAAGATGTTCCTGTATGCAGCCATCAGGTTTTCATATGATCTGCTGTATTCAGTCATGGTGATCTTGGAGCCGTCCACCACCGCAACAACCTGGAGACCTGTTCCCTGCTGCCCAGGGTCGGACCAGAACAGGACAAAGACAATGATGATGATAGCGAATACCCCTTTTATAACCCATGACTGGGCATGTCTTCTCATGACGTCAAGCATCTATTCCCTCCGGTACTGATTTTAAACCTCTAAAGAGTAATCTAAAGGTTAACAAAATGCAATAGTTTTTTGCTCCACTCCTTTATTTTTCTTGATAAAATAAGGCCGTTTTGCTACATTATTTAAATAGTATAATTAAGTATGAGAGGTGCCAAATTTTGAAATATTTTAAGGGAGATATAAATGTTTATTGATTCCATCCTCAGCAAGTTTTCCAACGACCTCGCAATAGACCTAGGTACTGCCAATACCCTTATATATGTGAAGGGAAAGGGCATCGTAGCCAATGAACCTTCGGTGGTGGCCGTCCAGAAGGATGACAGGGGGGTAAAGAAGGTCCTGGCGGTGGGGAAAGAGGCAAAGCAGATGCTCGGGAGGACTCCGGGGAATATCACGGCCATAAGGCCTCTCAGGGACGGCGTCATAGCTGATTTTGAGGTCACTGAAGCGATGCTCCGCTACTTCATTCAGAAGGTACATAACCGGAAGATGCTGGTCAGGCCGAGGATAGTCATAGGCATTCCTTCAGGGATAACCCAGGTTGAAAAGAGGGCTGTAAGGGACTCTGCCCATTCTGCCGGGGCAAAAGAGGTCTACCTTATAGAAGAGCCGATGGCAGCGGCTATCGGGGCAGGGCTTCCTATAACGGAGGCCTCCGGAAACATGATCGTTGATATAGGCGGCGGGACGACGGAGGTTGCCATAATATCCCTGTCAGGGATAGTTTACAGCCTTTCCACAAGGGTCGGCGGAGACAAGATGGATGAGGCCATAATCCAGTATATAAAGAGAAAATATAACCTCCTGATAGGCGAGAGGACTGCCGAGGTCATAAAGATAACCATAGGAAACGCATACCCGGAAAACGAGATCAGGACCTTGGAGGTAAAAGGAAGGGACCTGGTAACAGGAATACCCAAAACCGTTGATGTCAGCAGCGAGGAGATCAGGGAGGCCTTGAGTGAGCCTATAAACGCCATTGTAGAGGCCGTAAAGGTTGCTCTCGAGAGGACCCCGCCTGAACTCGGCGCCGACATAGTCGACAAGGGGATTGTCCTGGCCGGGGGTGGGGCGCTCCTTAAGGGCCTGGATATCCTTTTGAGGGAAGAGACAGGGCTCCCCATTATAATTGCTGACGACCCCCTTACTGCCGTGGTAATGGGAGCTGGAAAGGCGCTGGATAATATAAGCCTCCTCAGGAATGTTTCAGTGCAGTAAAGGTAAATCATGCCCCAGAGATTCGCAAAGAGAAATAAAGTAAGCATTATCTTCCTATCCCTCCTCATTCTATCCCTCCTCCTTATGTCGATAGATGTAAAAAACAGGGGAAAGCTTAGCCTGCTTGATGAATTAGTTGTAGACTCTACCTCGGTAGCCCAGAGGGGTATCGCTAACTCCTATCAGTCTGGCAAGGGGTTATGGTCGGGGTACATATACCTCGCAGGCCTCAGGAAAGAAAACCTGATGCTGAAAAAAGAGGCTGCCGAGCTCAGGGAAAGCCTCAACACCTTCAGGGAAGCTGTCCAGGAGAACCAGAGACTCAAAGAGCTCTTGTCATTTAAGGAAAAGACCGGTTACCGTGTCGTAACTGCAAGGGTTATAGGGATTTCCCCTGCCAGCTTCTCCAAGACCATAACTATCGGGAAGGGAAGCGCGGACGGGGTCGCGAAGGGAATGGCAGTAGTAACCAATGATGGTGTTGTGGGAAGGGTCCTCAGCTCATCATCCAGCGCCTCCAAGGTGCTTCTTATAACGGACAGAAACAGTGATGTGGATGCCGTAGTTCAGAGGAGCAGGGACAGGGGAATAGCCGAGGGGGGGGAGCCTGATCTTCTTCAGCTTAAATATTTCCCCAGAAGCGCCGATGCTCTGGAGGGAGACCTGGTGGTAACATCAGGGATAGGGGGGGTATTCCAAAAGGGCCTTGTCATAGGCTCCATTTCGAGGGTTGACAAGGATAGGGGCGGGATATTCCAGTACGCAGAAATAAGGCCTGCGGTAAACTTTTCGAAGCTCGAAGAGGTCCTTGTAATAACCGAATCCCCTAATGGTAGCGGGGGATAAAAAGATGCATCA
This sequence comes from Deltaproteobacteria bacterium, assembly GCA_030646755.1. Classification (GTDB taxonomy): domain Bacteria; phylum Desulfobacterota; class JAENJC01; order JAENJC01; family JAENJC01; genus JAUSKU01. The sequence goes on along the minus strand of JAUSKU010000030.1, from coordinate 21,577 downwards.
TATTATACTATTAACACTTTCCGGTCTGGCCTTGATAGTGGGGCAGGGGAGCCTGCCTCCCCTGCCCTTAACGCTCAATCCTACCCTGGTCATCGTCGTATATGCAGGTCAGTTTTATCTGCCAATAACAGGACTTATCATGTCCTTCCTTTTAGGATACTTCTTAGACCTGGCCTCCGGCGGCCTTTTGGGATTGAACTCCTTTTCCATGGTCTCTCTCTGTTACCTCTCTTATCTTCTCGGAAGCAGGATAGTTATACAGAACAGGCTTTCCCAGAGCCTCGTCGTATTTTCATTTTATCTGTTATACGGAGGCATAGTCTATTCATTATTCAGGTTCTTTAATATCGATGTTACAGGATATTCATATCTTAAGGTCATCCTGAGAGACGGGGCAGCCACAGCCATCCTTTCCCCAGTAATTATCTCCGCCATAAGGAAGATGGAGCGGTTTTTAAGGTTTCAGAATGAACGAACCACAACGCCGGGGAATATAAAAATATGAATCTGGAACTCTATTCAAGGGAGGGTATCAGCGGAGTGCCATCCCGACTCTTCATATTTTCTACCATAGTGGTAATCGGCGCCCTTATTATATTTACAAGGCTCTGGTATCTCCAGATACTCCATGGTGACGAGTACCGTCAGAAATCGGAAAACAACAGGATAAGGATCAGGCCGGTCCAGGCCGGAAGGGGGATGGTCCTTGACAGGTACGGCAAGGTCATGGTTGACAACCGCCCTGCCTTTGATGTCTTTATGCTTAGAGAGGATGCAAAAGACTTCAAGGGAACGATAATGAATGTCAGCGGCATGATAAAATCAAGGCCTGAGGACATTGAGGCGATTGTTAGGAGAGATTCCCCTTTCATACCGGTACGGATCAAAAAGGACATAGACAGGGACACCCTGGCGATGCTCTTGACCAATAAACTTGACCTTGACGGAATTACTGTCTCCATAGAACCAAAAAGGAGTTACCCCCACGGCACCTTGGCCTCCCACCTGTTTGGACACATAGGGGAGATAACTGAAAAACAGCTTGATGGCGGCGGGTATGAGGGTTACAGGATGGGTTCCCTCATAGGCAAGTCAGGACTTGAATCAAAGTATGAGACGTATTTGAGGGGGGTTGACGGCGGGAAGTACGTGGAGGTGGACGCGGCAGGCAGAGAGGTATCTGTATTAAAAGAGGTGGATTCCTATCCAGGCAACAACCTGGTCACCACTATAGACCTGGAGCTTCAAAGGGTGGCAGAAGATGCCTTTAAGGACAAGGCCGGGGCGGTGGTTGCCATGGACCCTCGTAACGGTGAGATATTGGCCTTTATCAGCAGTCCGGCCATCAACCCTGACATCTTTGCAGGCCCGTTGGACCCCCAGGAGTGGAACCGCCTCATAAACGACCCTATGAAACCCATGCAGAACAGGGCCATCCAGAGCCAATACCCGCCAGGCTCTACCTATAAGACTTTTGTTGCCGCGGCCGCCCTTGAAGAAGGAGTTATAACCAAGGACACGGCCTTTCACTGCAAAGGCGGGTACAGATTCGGCAACAGGGTTTACAGGTGCTGGAAAAAGGAGGGGCATGGAAGCGTAAGCCTCCACAGGGCGCTGGTTGAGTCCTGCGACGTTTACTTCTACCAGGTAGGCCTGAAACTTGGGATAGACAGGATGGCCGCCTATGCAAGGAAGTTCGGTCTTGGCGAACCCACAGGGATAGAGCTTTCAGATGAAAAGGGGGGGATTGTCCCTGACAAGGCCTGGAGAAAGAAGCGATTCGGCTCCCCCTGGATAGACGGCGAGACCCTTTCATGCGCCATAGGGCAGGGTTTTAACCTTGTGACACCTTTGCAGCTCCTTTCAGCCTACGCGGCCCTTGCAAACGGAGGAACCTTTTACCAGCCGCATCTCGCAAAGGCTATAGTCGGCCCTGACGGGAAAGTCCTGGAGACCTTCCAGCCCAAGATCAAGAAAAGGCTCGACCTCTCCCCTGAAACCGTTGCACTCCTTAAAGATGCACTGCAGGGAGTTGTCAATGAGCCTGGAGGGACCGCACGTTCTGCCAGGCTTGAGGATATAAAGGTCGGCGGCAAGACAGGCACAACCCAGGTGGTAAAGATGAGGGCTGACAAGAGGGTAAAGGGCCAGGACCTGCCATATTGGTTCAGGGACCATGCCTGGTTCGCATCCTTTGCTCCCGCGGAGGATCCAAGGATTGCCCTTGTGGTCTTTATTGAGCACAGCGGGCACAGCGGCGGTCACGCCGCAGCCCCGGTCGCCGGGAAGATTTTAAAGAGCTTCTTTGATCTGGAAAAACAGAGAAAAGAGGGAACCCAGGGAGAGGTAAAGGTAGAGGTAGAGAGAGAGGCAAAGGCAGAGGGAGAGAAAAAATCGGTATCTACAGTTTCACCTTCTCCTATACCTTTACCTCTACCTATACCTGATTCACCTGTATCTGATTCACTATGATAGATAGACGCCTTATTACCAACTTCGACTGGACCCTTTTGGGCTCCACCCTGTTACTGACATCCCTCGGGGTCCTGAACCTTTACAGCGCCTCTTATAGTTTCAGCTCAGGGAGCACCCCTGTATTCCTGAAGCAGGTTTATTACATCCTTATGGGGCTCACCGCCATATTGGGCATCCTGCAGATTGACTATAAGAAGTTGGAGAGATATGCCTACTGGATCTATGGATTCTCCGTGCTGCTTCTTGTGGCAGTCCTGGTAGTAGGGAAGACAGGAGGAGGGGCCAGGAGATGGATCGGGATAGGAGGTTTAACCTATCAACCTTCGGAGCTTATGAAGCTCTCCCTTATCCTTGCCCTTGCCAAGTACTTCCATAACAGAAATAATATCGGAGGCTATCAACTAAGGGAGCTTGGCATCCCCTTCCTGTTAGTCGGGGTCCCTACCATTCTGATAATGAAACAACCAGACCTTGGGACTGCCCTGATACTCCTTTCACTGTTCGTAACCATTGTCTTCTTTGCAAGGGTCAGGCTGAAATCCCTTATAATTGCCGGGGTCCTGGCGGCCGGAAGTGCCCCGGTTCTTTGGCACTTCATGAAGGATTATCAGAAGAAGAGACTCTTGACGTTCCTAAACCCTGAGTTTGATGCATTGGGGTCAGGGTATCACATAATCCAGTCAAAGATAGCCGTTGGTTCGGGAAAGGTCCTGGGGAAGGGGTTTCTTTCAGGAACCCAAAGCCAGCTTCAGTTTCTGCCTGAGCATCATACAGACTTCATATTCTCAGTACTGGCTGAAGAATGGGGGTTCATGGGTTCTATGGTTGTCGTCCTGGGTTTCCTTTTCCTTGTATTGTGGGGGGCAAGCATATCCAAGGAGTGCAAGGACAAGTTCGGGACCCTTCTGTCCTTCGGGATAGTGGCCATGATTGCCTGGCACTTCTTGATAAATATAGGAATGGTTGTCGGTCTTCTCCCGGTCGTCGGTGTGCCTCTCCCTTTCTTCAGCTACGGAGGCTCTTTCGTCATTACCGTCATGATGGGGATAGGGTTGCTTCTGAATATCAGGATGAGGAGATTTATGTAGTATGGGCAATTCATGAATTGCCCATACTGTTAAAGGGCTTTTTTTAGCATATCTGCCAGCTGGGCCTTTGGCACAGCCCCCACCTTCTGCTCAACCACCTGGCCGCTCTTAAACAGTATAAGGGTCGGGATGCCCCTGACTCCGAACTTGCTTGGGGTCATGGGATTTTCGTCCACGTTCATCTTTGTGACTTTCACTTTCCCCTCATATTCCGCAGCCAGCTCTTCCAGTATGGGGGCTATGGCCTTGCATGGAGCACACCAGGATGCCCAGAAGTCTATAAGGGTCGGTTTGTCGGACTTTAAAACCTCCGCCTCAAATGTAGCGTCCGTTACATCAACAATCTTTTCAGAAGCCATAATTACCTCCTCTTTATGTTGCCAAAATAGATTTTCTCGTTGATTGGTATGAATAAGTTAGAGAAAACTTAATACAGTTTCTCAAAAAAGGCAAGGGATAAGTTGGGAAAAAGAGATTGAAATGGTGTAACAATCCTTACGCCACAAGTGAGCGTGGGAGGTGGAGCTCAAATATTAGCGTATTATCGTCTTTCCAGCCCTCTCTGCGACCTGGAGCCTGATCAGGGACTTTTCAAGCCTTGCTGCCTCAATCAAATAGTCCCTGTCCTCTTTGGAAAGCTTCTTGAGTTCCTTTTCTGCCTTTTCCATGGCTACCTTGGCCCTTTCTATGTCAATCTCGGCTGCTGCCTCTGCCGCCTCTGCAAGGATCGTAACCTTCTTTGGCGTAACCTCTGCGTAACCCCAGCTTACAGCCATGTGATGGACTTCCTTTCCCTTTCTGTAGGTCAGTTCCCCGACCTTCAATGTGGCAAGGAAAGGGGTGTGCCCGGGCAATACCCCGAACTCACCTTCGGAACCGGGTGCCGTTACCTCGTCCACCTCTTCAGAAAGGACGAGCTTATCCGGGGTAACTATCTCAAGGAGGATGGTTTCTGCCATTACGCCTTTAACCTCTCAGCCTTCTCTATCGCCTCTTCAATGCCGCCGACCAGGTAGAACGCCTGCTCCGGAAGGTCGTCATGCTTGCCTTCTACAACCTCTTTGAACCCTCTAATGGTTTCCTTCAGCGGCACATACTTGCCGGGAGCACCTGTAAATGCCTCAGCAACGAAGAACGGCTGGGAGAGGAACCTCTGGATCTTCCTTGCCCTTGCCACTACCATTTTGTCCTCCTCTGAAAGCTCTTCCATGCCGAGGATGGCGATGATGTCCTGGAGGTCCTTATATTTCTGAAGAATCCTCTGAACCTCCCTGGCTACCTGATAGTGCTCAGCCCCAAGCACTAATGGGTCAAGGATCCTTGATGTTGAATCGAGAGGGTCAACGGCCGGGTATATCCCAAGCTCTGCAATCTGCCTTGAAAGAACGGTTGTGGCGTCCAGATGGGCGAATGTCGTTGCAGGGGCCGGGTCTGTCAGGTCGTCGGCAGGGACGTAAACGGCCTGCACGGATGTGATGGAACCCTTCTTTGTAGATGTAATCCTCTCCTGCAGCTCGCCCATTTCGGTTGAGAGGGTAGGCTGATAACCCACAGCAGACGGGATACGGCCAAGGAGCGCTGAAACCTCAGAGCCCGCCTGGGTGAACCTGAATATATTGTCAATGAAGAGAAGAACGTCCTGTCCTTCCTGGTCCCTGAAATACTCTGCAACTGTGAGCGCCGAAAGGGCGACCCTGGCCCTTGCTCCAGGCGGCTCGTTCATCTGGCCGTACACCAGACATGCCTTATCAATAACCCCGGACTCCTTCATCTCCATCCAGAGATCATTTCCTTCCCTTGTCCTCTCGCCAACGCCGCCGAATACGGAGAATCCTCCGTGTTCAACAGCTATATTGTGAATCAGTTCCATGATAAGAACGGTCTTTCCCACACCGGCTCCGCCGAACAGCCCGATCTTTCCACCCTTTGAGTAAGGAGCAAGGAGGTCTATGACCTTTATGCCTGTTTCAAGGGCCTCAACCGTTGACTCCTGCTCATCAAAGGCAGGCGCAGACCTGTGAATAGGCCAGCGTTCCTTGGTCATTATCGGTCCCATCTCGTCAACAGGGTCTCCGATGACGTTCATTATCCTTCCAAGGGCCTCCCTGCCGACTGGCATTGTTATCTGCTGCCCTGTATCAACTGCCAGCATTCCGCGGACAAGGCCGTCCGTTGAATCCATGGCGATACACCTGACGGTATTTTCACCCAGGTGCTGGGCGACCTCAAGAACCAGATTTCCCTCCCTGTCATCAATGGAAGGGTTGGTCAGCTTCACCGCATTGTATATAGGCGGAAGCTTTCCCCTTTCAAATTCAACGTCCACCACAGGGCCTATTACCTGGGTTACTTTTCCTGTGCTCATATTTAAAGCCTCCTATATCTCTTTTGCGGGGGCGGCTCGTGATCGGCCCCTGCAATAGTTCACGTTATTTCAACGCCTCTGCGCCGCTGACTATTTCAACAAGCTCCCTGGTGATGGTTGCCTGTCTCGCCCTGTTGTAATATAGGGTCAGGCGTCCTATCATATCTTTTGCGTTCCTGGTGGCCGAGTCCATGGCCGCCATCCTCGCGCCGTGTTCGCTGGCGATTGATTCCAAAAGGGCCCTGTAAACCTGTATCTCCACATGCTTCGGGAGTATCTCCTCAAGTATGCTGTCTTTGTTTGGCTCATATATGTAGTCAACAACCGACATCTCCGTCTCCCCTTCCAGCGGGGTTATCGGAAGGAGCCTTTCCATCGTTGCTTCCTGGACAAGTGCAGACTTGTATTCGTTATAAAGGAGGTATACCTCGTCTACTTCTTCATTGGTATAGGCATTGATGATATCCCCGGCAATCTCAGCGGCTGTATGGTATCCGAAGCCGTAAAGGATGTTCGTATGCTCCCTGCTGATCTGCGCCCCACTCCTCTTGTAGTGGTCTGAAGCCTTTCTCCCGACTACGGTTAGCCCGATTGATTCGTAGTTCATCTTATTCAAGCGAAGAAAAGAATCTGCCTTTTTGATTATGCCTGAATTGAATGCGCCGCAAAGCCCTCTGTCCGATGTAATCACGATGACCGCAATCTTTTTTACCTCGCGCCTCGCAAGGAGAGGATGCGCGGATGAGTCGGCCCGAAGAGCCAGAGATGAAAGGACCCCAAGCATCTTATTTGCATACGGCCTGGCCTGCTTAACAGACTCCTCTGCACGCCTCAGCTTGGCAGCAGAGACCATCTTCATGGCCTTGGTTATCTGCTGTGTGTTCTTTACGCTCTTTATTCTCTTTTTTATGTCTCTTAAATTAGCCATTTAATATCCTTATGACAGTTGAAGCATGGTTCGACAAGCTCACCATGAACGGGATAATAGCCGTTCGCCCTGAGCCTGTCGAAGGGTATTAATTAAGCCACAAACACTTTATTGAATGCCTCAAGTGCGGTCTTGATCTTCCCCTTTACCTCGTCGTCCAGCTGCTTCTTTTCCTTGATGGCGGCGAATACCTCCGGGTGTCTTGAGTCAACAAAAGACATGAGCTCGCTCTCATACTTCTTCAGGGCTGCTACAGGATAGCTGTCCAGAAATCCATTGATGGCGGCATATATGATCAGCACCTGCTTCTCAACAGGGCTAGGGGAGTACTGGGGCTGCTTCAGTATCTCTACAAGCCTGCTCCCTCTTGAAAGCTGCATCTGGGTAGCCTTGTCAAGGTCGCTTCCGAACTGGGCGAATGCCGCAACCTCTCTGTACTGGGCCAGGTCGAGCCTGAGTGTCCCGGCAACCTGCTTCATGGCCTTTATCTGGGCCGAACCTCCAACCCTGGAAACAGAGAGGCCAACGTTGATGGCTGGTCTTACACCGGCATAGAATAGGTCGGACTCCAGGTATATCTGGCCGTCTGTAATAGAGATAACGTTGGTAGGGACATAAGCGGAAACGTCGCCTGCCTGGGTCTCAATGATTGGAAGGGCGGTAAGTGAACCTGCGCCCAGGGCATCGCTGAGCTTTGCCGCTCTCTCGAGAAGTCTTGAATGGAGGTAGAATACGTCTCCCGGATAAGCCTCACGTCCTGGCGGCCTCCTGAGAAGGAGTGAAAGCTGCCTGTATGCTACTGCATGCTTTGAGAGATCGTCATATACGATAAGGGCATGTTTACCGCTGTCCCTGAAATACTCTCCCATGGTAACGCCGCAGTATGGAGCTATGAACTGAAGCGGGGCCGATTCGCTGGCTGTAGCGGATACCACTATGCTGAACTCCATTGCGCCGTACTTTGTAAGGGTATCCACTACCCTTGCCACAGTAGAACGCTTCTGGCCGATGGCTACATAGATACATACGCAGTTCTGACCCTTCTGGTTGATTATTGTGTCGAGTGCGACTGCGGTCTTTCCGGTCTGCCTGTCGCCGATTATAAGCTCTCTTTGACCACGTCCGATTGGAATCATCCCGTCAATGGCCTTGATGCCGGTCTGCAAAGGCTCATGCACAGACTTCCTGTCAACGATCCCAGGGGCCTTTATCTCGATCTTTCTGAAGCTCTTGGCCTCTATGGGTCCCTTGCCGTCTATCGCCTGTCCAAGGGCGTCAACAACCCTTCCAATAAGCTCCTCGCCGACAGGAACCTGAACAATCTTTCCTGTCCTCTTTACTATGTCCCCTTCCTTTATGAGGTAGTCCTCACCAAGGATAGCGGCTCCGACATTGGCCTCCTCAAGGTTCAGCACCATGCCGAAGATGTTATGCGGGAACTCAAGTAGTTCGCCTGCCATTGCCTTTTCCAGGCCGTAGATGCGGGCGATACCGTCTCCGATAGTGAGAACAGTACCAGTCTCACTCATCTCCACCTTTTTTTCGTAGTCCTTGATCTGCGTCTTGATTATCTCGCTGATCTCTTCTGCTCTAATCTGCATTTTTTACCCCTTCTGTAAAGGTCTTTTTTTTGACACTGATTTGCACTGATTTTTTATGATTTTCACAGAGGTTTATCTGTGTGAATCATATTTTTCCGTGTCAATCTGTGTCTAATCTGTTGTGTCTTTGCGTCAATTTTAGACTTAAACCGTTTTTCTGATATTGTCTCTAAGCTTATTAAGCTGGGTCTTTATGCTGCCGTCATATATGATGTCGCCGATCTTTATGACAACGCCCCCAATGAGGGCCGGGTCAACCTCTGAGCTGAGAGAGACCTTCTTTCCGGTCTTCTTCTCAAGGGAGGCTACTATCTCCTTGATGAGCTGTTCGGTAAGCTGAGATGCTGTCACCACAGTGGCATTCATCCTCCCGGCTTTTTCATCGGAGAGTTTTTGATATGACCGATACATCTCCTGCAGGAGAGGAAGCCTTCCCTTATCAACAAGAAGGAGGAGAAAGTTTTTAGTTGTTGAAGTGAAACCCTTTTTAGATGCAATGGCCTCAACTACACCCCTCTTTACCTCTGCATCATGCTGCGGGCTAAGCAGGATCATCCTGAGGGCATCATTGGTATCAATGGCCTCAACAACGGCCCCTATCTCCTGGCCTATCCTTTCAAACTCTCCCGAATCAACCCCAAGAGAGAATACCGCCTTTGCATATCTCTGCGCTGCTGCCCCAGTCTTCAATGGATACCTCCCGACGCGGAAAGGTATTCCCTCACCAGCCTCTCTTGATCGGATCCCTTTATTTCGTGCTTCAGCTTCTCTTCTGTCATCTCTGCAATAAGGTTCGCAGTCTCTTCCTTAAGGGCCTGCCTGGCCTTCTTTATCTCCTGCTCTGCGGAAAACTGGGCCTGTTCCTTTATCCTCTGGGCAGCCTTGTTTGCCTCTTCTATGATCCTTGCCTTTTCCTTGTTCCCCTCGTCAATCAGGGAATCCCTCAGCTCCTTGGTATCACCGACCAGCCTTTCCATCTTTTCCTGATACTCTTTATACCTCTTCTCCGCCTCTTCCCTTACCTTCTTGGCCTCGTCAAGCGACTTTTTTATGTTATCGCTACGGGATGCCAGGAACTCTTTAAGCGGCTTTGCAAGTACGTAATACAGTACGGAAAAGAGGATGGCAAAGTTGATGAACCTGTATGTCATGTCAAGAACAGTACTTCTGTGGGCCTCTTCAGCAAAGGATGTGGAGGCCGTCAGGAGGAAAAGAAATATATAGGAGGCTATTCTGGTCATTACACAGCCCTCCCCAGAAGCTTCTCCGCCACATTGGCTGAAAGGGAGGCTGCCTCTATCCTGAGGGTTGCCCTGGCTGTAGCGAGTTCTTTCTCTATCTTTCCCTTTACATCTGAAAGCGTTTCCTCGGAGACCTTATAGGCCGCCTTTACCAGCTCCTGCTCCCGGTCTGTGCCTTCCTTCCTCAGCTTGTTCCTCTCCTCAATGGCCTTCATCTTGGCATCATTCAAAGTGGCCTCATACCTGAGGCGCATCCTCTCAACCTCTGCCTCCATTCCCTTGGCGTCTGCCCCTGGGTCCTTTATCCTCTTGTCCCTTTCTGCAAGAAGAGCCACCATAGGCCTGAAGACAAGGATGTTCAGGATGAGCATAAGGACCAGGAACAGGCCCATCTGGACAAAGAGTGTAAAATTTAAACTTATCATAGGCGTTGTCTATCTCTTAATTATTGACTGAAAATTTATTATTGTACGTTTAAAACCTGCAAAAAATATCACCGAGGTATAAATTTGTCAAGGAATTTTTGGCCAATTGGCGGTCAGTTGATTTTTATCACAAAATCGGCTCTAATGCCGAGATGACAATAGAGCGCATATCTAAAGGAAAGAAGGGGGAAGATGCAGCAGCAGCTTTTCTTGTTAAAGATGGTTACAAGATAGTTGAACGCAATTTCCGTTGCCCTCTTGGAGAGATAGATATTGTAGCCGTAGACAAAGGAGTCCTGGTGTTTGTGGAGGTCAAGACCCGAAGCTCCAATAAATTCGGCCTTCCAGAAGAGGCGGTGAATCGGAGGAAACAACACCAGATGACAAAGTCCGCCCAGTTTTATCTCTCAAGGAAGAAGTTGTTTAACAGCCCTGCCAGATTTGATGTGGTGGCGGTGATTCTGTCAGGTGAGAAGGAAGAGGTGAGGGTTATCAGGAATGCGTTTGAGGTTTCGTAGGACAGGATTCAAACCTGCCCCGTATCTGCTTTTCCATTGACTTCACAGTCTACGGCGTGTATAAAAATAATGGGATTATTTGAGATCTGAAGTAACAAGTCCGTAGGTGCTCTAACATTTGACAATCAACAATAGCGCTACTATCCTTTCTGAAGGAGGGGAATGATGAAAACATTCGATTATACAATGGTTGTCTGGAAAGAAAGCGAAGGTTATGTTTCAAAGTGTCCGGAGCTAGGGGTCGCGAGTTGCGGAGAATCTATAAATGAAGCGGCAGAAAACCTGAAAGAAGCGGTTGAGTTATATCTTGAAAATGCGGAGGTCCTTGGATTACTTGGAGACGTTGAAGAAAGCCTCACAACGCGCGAAAAGTTTACATCGCATGTTGAGATTTCAATGCAATGACAAGGCTTCCTGTTGTATCATCCAAACAGATAATAAGGGTCTTGCAAAGCGCAGGATTTGAGTATGCGCCAAAAAGAGGCAAAGGGAGTCACCTTGCCTTCGTAAAAAGAGATGAAGATAAGACCCGTCTCGTTATTGTCCCCGACAAAAAAGATATCCCAAAAGGCACACTGCTGGCAATCCTTGACCAGGCCGGAATTTCAAAGGAAAAGTTCATAGAGTTGTTGAATCAGTGAGGGCCTTATCCTTTGCGCATGCAGCAATATTTACTGCAATTGCAGTAAATAACCAGGTCCTGGCAGCAGAATACCGCATGGCCCTGCCTGATGAAAAAACCTTGGCGGCGGAAGTTGAGAGGACAAGGAGGATGCTGGAAAAAAGGGCGGCGCTGAAGTCGGTTAGGCGCAAATAGCAAATGCAACTACCCGGCTCTTTCACTAAAAAGAGCTTCCTTTTCAAATTTTGATAATGTAGAATGTCTACGCTTTTATATGGAGAGACAATGAACTGGAAGGTATCCCACCGTAAAACCAAGCATGAATATAATCCTTCGTTTAATCCTTTCGAGTTTGAGGTAAAAGAGGAAACCGCTTCTTATGAAGTGAAAAAAGCCTTTTTCCCCTATTTCCACGATCCTGTACATCATATAAAGCTCTTTCAAGGCGACTGCATCGAGATTTTGAAGAAAGTCCCCGATAACTGTGTTGACCTTATCTTTGCCGACCCGCCTTATTTCCTTTCAAATGGTGGAATTACATGCCATGCAGGAAAGATGGTATCTGTGAATAAGGGCAAATGGGATATTTCAAAAGGTATCGAGGATAACCACCAGTTCAATCTTAACTGGCTGGGAGAGTGTCAGAGGGTTCTAAAGCCCAATGGGACTATCTGGGTTTCAGGGACTTCCCGCATAATCCATTCTATCGGTTTTGCCATGCAGCAGTTGGAATTTAAGATTTTAAATGACATCATCTGGTATAAACGTAACGCCCCGCCAAATCTTGCTTGTCGTTATTTTACTCACTAAACCGAGGCTTGCTGGTGGCCTGTCTAAGCGGTTACCTTACAATAAATGATTATGGATATAACGTACAAGGATATTTATCTTAAATTAGCTGATAAGTATAAAAGCCCTTCGCAAATAGTTCGTGTCGTATCAGAGGAGTGGCTTAGTAAGCAGGCTTTTTGCCCAGCTTGTGACAGTGATACACTGGAACCATTTTCCAATAACTATAAAGTAGCCGATTTTTATTGCAGTAGGTGCAGTGAACAATTTCAGCTCAAGAGCAAGAAAAATAGTTTGGGCCAAAAATTAGTAGATGGCGAACATGGCACCATGATTACGGCGATTAAAGAAGGGAGAGTGCCTAACTTCTTTTTTCTAACCTATAACCAGACACAATTCAAAGTAACCAATTTGATGGTTATCCCGCGTGTCTTTATAAACCTACCTGTGATTGAAAAGCGTAACCAACTTTCAATAAATGCAAGAAGAGCAGGCTGGACAGGATGCAATATCCTTTTATCTCAAATTGCAGATAGGGGCAAACTCTTTGTAATTGAAAATCAAAAAATTCATAGAGCTGAATCAGTTCGGGCAGAGTGGAATAAAATAAGGTTTTTGACAGAGTTTAAGGACTTTGAAAGCCGAGGATGGATTACTGATATCCTTTTCTGCATTGAGAACATCAAAAAACAAATTTTCAACTTATCGGATATGTATGCTTATGAACAGCATCTCAAGATACTCCATCCCGAAAATAATAATATTCAAGCTAAAATTCGCCAGCAGCTTCAGATATTAAGGGATAGAGGAGTTGTAGAGTTTCTTGGAAAGGGAGAGTATCGAATGCTTTAAATTGATCTTGACAAGCCATGATAAGTGATCAATGATCGCAAAAATTTGTTTTAGCAATTTAGGAAGTTGTAAATGAAGAATAGTAAATTTAACAGCTATATTAACAGCCCTGATTTCATTGATTTCTATTGCTATAGAGAAGATAAATGGCTACAAAATGCGGAACTTGAAGAAAAATTAATAGCTGTTTTTGGCAGCGTTAAGAAGGCTCTAAACTAATTTGAAACTTTTATGCAGGAAATGGAAGGCTCTGAATTTGCGAAGGTATGTAAGAGCCGAACTAAGAACTGAAGCAGCATGAATCAGAAACATACAATCGAATGCGATATATGCGGCGGCATTATCTTAGACCGTGCTGTTGTCTATGGGCTAACGGATGGAAGCAATGATAGTGGTGTATTTCTTCCGAATTTAGGAACACCATGGAAGGTAATATGTGGTGTGTGTTACAAGGAAGTGGACGGGATTTTGTTAAAATTAGAAATCGGTTGTAGGTCGATAAAAGCCTGTTTGCCTTTCAAAATAAAGTAGATGAACAACAGGTGGATTATATGTTACATGGCTTTGATGAAGAGGTCTGGCAGCCAATCCATATAAATCAAGACTACTTCCTATTGGACGGGCAGCACAGGTTGAGCCTGGCATGTCGTACCGGCATGAAATACATTGACGTAATCATGGAAAAGAAGAAAGACCCCGTTGAGAGCAAGAGAGTTAGAGCAGAGATTAAAAGGAAAGAAAGAATAGAGAAAACATTGTATATTGGGCTTTAAAACCCTATCTTCAATTACAAGGCATTCTTGCATCCCCACAAACCATAGCCCACAGCTCATTTACCGCCGCTTGCCCGACATCCCCTTACTTTTTGACTTATCTATCATCCGTTTTTATCTTTGCATTAATTCAGAAATCTGATAATCTGAATTCAGATTAATATGGAGGTGATTATGGAAGCTGTTAAATCTGTGACTGCGGAGATAAAGGCGCGCGGCCAGCTTACGATACCGAAGAAGATCAGGGAGGCGAGCCATATGGAGGAGGGGGAGATTGTTTCGATCATCCCTGTAGGGGACTCCATCATTGTGACGCCGAAAAGGCTTGAACTTGATGAGGCAAGGAGGCAGTTCAAAAAGATACTGAAGGGCTCCGGCCTTTCCCTTGAGGAGTTGTTAAAGGGGCTGGAAGAAGAAAGAGAAACCGTATACAGAGAAAAGTATGGCAAAAAAGGCCGTTAGGGTGTTCCTTGACTCCAATGTGATCCTCTCGGGCCTTCTATTCGATAAGGGAGCTCCGCAAACTATCCTCGACCTGCTCTGTCTCAACCTGCCGTTTCTTAAAGGTGTTACCGGGAGATACAATATCATGGAGATAGAGCGTAACCTGGCAAAGAAGCTTCCCGCCGCCCTCCCTGTTTACGAGGAATATTTCCCAAGGCTTAATCTTGAGATCATCCCTCTTCCGTCAAAAGATGAGTTAAAGAAGCTCTCCGGCCATACTGCTGAAAAGGACATACCTGTCCTTGCATCGGCCCTGAAAGGCAGGGCTGATTTCCTCGTGACAGGTGACAAGAAGGACTTTGCGGCTTTAATGATGAAAGGGAGATACCCCTTCAGGATAATGGCGCCTGCGGAGTTTCTTGACATAATACCGGAGTTCGCTGGAAAACAGGAATAAACAGGCTCAGTTTGGACAAGGAAGCAAGCCGCTTGGAGAGACCGAGGGTCAGATCCTGAATCTTACCTCCCCAATATATCTGTCAGCTCTATCATCTCCAGGTCCACCATCTTGCAGGTCCCCAGCACCTCTTCCAGGTCTGTAAGGACTATCCTGTTCCTCACCTGCCCCACCATCTTTCCGCTTTCGCCCTGGAGGAGGGATTCAACCGCATTCCTCCCAAGGCGGGAGGCAAGTATCCTGTCAAACACGGTGGGGGAGCCACCCCTCTGGAGGTGGCCGAGGACGGTTATCCTTGTTTCATACCCTATTCTTCCTTTCAGCTGTTCATCAATCTTGTAGGCAGATGCTGCCCCTTCCGCGACCAGAACGATGCTGTTAGTCCTTCCTTCCTTGTAACGGGCATAAAGCCTCTCTGCTATCTTATCCAGGTCAAATGTTATCTCAGGTATTATGGCAACTTCTGCCCCGCATGCAATGGCAGCCATGGCTGCGAGATATCCGCAGTTCCTCCCCATCACCTCTATGATAAAGGCCCTGTCGTGGGATGAGGCCGTGTCCTTTAACATATCCACAGCATCAACTATCACGTTCAGGGCGCTGTCTGCCCCTATGGACATATCTGTCCCGAATATATCGTTGTCAATGCTTGCTGGTATGCCGATTACAGGTATCCCCTTCTTTGAGAGGGCATTCGCCCCCCTGAGAGAGCCGTCTCCGCCGATTACCACCACTCCGTCGATTCCAAGCTCTCTCAGGTTCCCGACAGCCCTCTCCTGCCCCTCGTCGGTCTTGAACTCCTCGCACCTGGCGCTCCTGAGAATGGTCCCGCCGCGCTGAATTACACCGCTCACGGATTTTGAGTCCATCACTTCGTATTTCTTGTTTATGACCCCTGAGTAACCCCTCAGGAATCCGAACACCTCAACCTCATGGTCAAGGGCAGTCCTTACGACTGCCCGAAGCGCCGCATTCATCCCGGAGGAGTCCCCCCCGCTGGTCATTACCCCTATACGTTTCATAAAATCCCCTCTCTTGCCTGCATAAAGTTGCCGCCGGTCATAGGGAGATTAACAAGGCATGCTTCTCTTGTCAACGGCATTTCACCTTTACATACCGTATCTTTTTTGTTAATTTTAAGGCATGGAAAAGCTCAGAATATCCTTGGCTCAGATAAACCCCACCGTGGGCGACCTGGATGGGAACTCAGAGAAGATCATCGAATACATCAAAGAGGCAAGGGGACAGGGGGCGGATATAGTCGCCTTTCCTGAGATGGCCGTAACAGGTTACCCTCCTGAAGACCTTCTTCTCAAACCACATTTTATAAAAGACAACCTGGAGGCAATCAAAAGAATCCAGGAGGAGACCAAAGGGATAACCGCCGTTGTCGGCTTTGTGGAGGGTGGGAAGGAGATTTATAACGCTGCCGCAGTCCTTCATAACGGCGAGCTCTCTGCTGTTTACAGGAAGATGTACCTGCCGAACTACGGCGTCTTTGACGAAGAGAGGTACTTCAAGAGAGGTAAGGAGCCGGTTATAGTTCTCTTAAACGGCATAAGGATAGGGTTAAACATCTGCGAAGACATCTGGTACCCGGAGGGGCCGACAAGGACCCAGGCCGCGGCAGGGGCGGAGTTGATCGTAAACATAAATGCATCACCCTTCCATTACGGAAAATGGAAGGTAAGGGAGGATATGGTTGCCAAGAGGGCTTCTGATAACTCAGTGGCAATCGCCTATATCAACACAGTCGGCGGACAGGATGAGCTGGTGTTTGACGGCCACAGCATGGTCTTTGACGAGCAGGGGAGGCTTATAGCGAGGGGGAGGTCGTTTGAGGAGGAATTGATAACAATAGATATCAGTCGGCAGTCGGCAGTCGGCAGTCGGAGGTCGGAGGCCCAGGATGAAGGTGTAAGAATAATCGAGCTTCCTGCGATAAAGAATAAACCGGCATCTTCAGCACTGCCGGAGCAAACGGAGATTATTCCTCCCTCCACGGCAGAAGAGGTTTACAAGGCCCTGGTTATGGGGACCAGGGACTACTTGAGCAAGAACGGTTTCAAAAAGGTGGTCATTGCCCTGAGCGGAGGGATAGACTCTGCGCTGGTCTCGGCCATTGCTGCGGACGCCATAGGTAAGGAAAAGGTCACAACCTGCTTCCTCCCTTCCGTTTATTCATCAAGGGAGAGCAGGGAGGACGCCGAGGCTGTGGCGCAAAATCTCGGGGTAAGGCTTATAATCATACCGATCCAGGAGACGTTCGAAAGCTATCTGAAGGCCCTGAAAGAGACCTTCGCCGGGCTGGGGGAGGATACCGCCGAGGAAAACCTTCAGGCCAGGACCAGGGGGAACATCATCATGGCCCTTTCAAATAAGTTCGGGTGGCTGGTCCTAACCACTGGGAACAAGAGCGAGATGAGCGTAGGTTACGCAACCCTTTACGGCGACATGGCAGGCGGTTTTGCAGTCATAAAGGATGTCCCGAAGACCATGGTCTATGAGATCTGCAGATATATAAACGCCTCAAAGGGGAGAGAGATAATCCCCCTACGGGTTCTCACAAAGGCACCGACCGCAGAGCTCAAGCCGGACCAGAAAGACCAGGACACCCTTCCGCCTTATGAACTTCTGGACTCGATACTCAAGGCCTATATCGAGGAGAACATGGGTCTTGAAGATATTGCAGCCATGGGGTTTGACGTGGCTATTGTCAGGAAGGTTATCCGCATGGTTGACTCCTCCGAATACAAGAGGAGACAGGCGCCTCCGGGGATCAAGATAACCTCCCGCGCCCTGGGAAAGGACTGGAGGATGCCGATTACCAACAGGTATGAGAGTTACTGACGGCCTTCCCTTGGCTTGAAATAGACCCGCAAGACTGCTATCCTTTCATTATGCGCTATGCCATCATTTCCGACATCCACTCAAACCTGGAGGCCCTGAATGCCGTTCTGTCAAGGATTTCGGAACTGAATGCGGATGAAATCCTCTGTCTCGGGGATATAGTCGGGTACAACGCAAACCCGAACGAGTGCATCGACATCGTGAGAAGGGCAGGGATTCGGTGCATCATGGGGAATCATGACTCAAGGGCCTCCGGGCTGGAGGAGCCAGACAACTTTACACCCCTGGCTAAAGAGGCTGTATTGTGGACCAGGGACAGGTTGACCGAAGATAATAAGGGGTTCCTTAGGGGGTTGCCGAGGGAACTCGCAATAGAAGGCTTTATAGTCTTCCACGGCTCTATCAGAGATACAGACCGTTATATCATTGACGAAAGGAACGCATCCGACAATTTTCAGCTCCTTGAAAACCTGGACGGTGATGTCAGATTAGGTTTTTACGGTCATACCCATGTGAGGGTTGCCATGAGCCTTCAGAGGGGGAAGGTATTCCTGGAACCGGATGAGGAACTGAAGATCGCCCCATGGAAGAGGTATCTTATAAATCCAGGAAGTGTGGGGCAGCCCAGGGACATGGACCCAAGCGCATCCTTTCTTATCTATGATGAGTTTAACGAAAAGGTAAATTTTTACAGGGCTGATTACGACATAGCCGCAACCCAGGAAAAGATCATGGAGGCGGGGTTGCCGTCAGAACTGGCGCAGAGGCTTGCAGTGGGGAGGTGACGTTCGACGTCAGGCAGTGTGAGGCTTTATCCCAAGGTTGCTAAGAAGCGTGGTGGTCACATCTGTGCGGTTTAAGGTGAAGATGTGGAAGAATTTGAAGCCGTTCTTCATCAGGTCATGGACCTGCTCCGCGACGAAATCCATACCGATCTTCATCTCGTCTTCATGGCTTGTTGCCTTGCTTAACCTCTGATCAAGCGTCGCAGGGATGGTGGTCCTGCACAGAGAGCAGAACTTCTTTATCTGGTCATACTTGGCCACAGGCATGATCCCGCAGATGATGGGGATATTGATCCCTGCCTTGTGGGCCCTTTCCATGAAGTCATACATGTACTTGTTGTCAAAGAACATCTGGGTGATACCGAAGTCTGCCCCAGCATCCACCTTCAGCTTCGTGTACTTTATGTCCTCCTCGAGGCTCTTTGTCTGGATGTGCCCCTCAGGATATACGGCCACTCCTATGGAGAATTTGTTCATGGGCTTAATGAAGGATACGAGGTCCGAGGCATGCTGGAAGCCGCCTGATTCCGGCGGGATCTCGGTCATCCCTGCAGGGAGGTCGCCGCGCATGGCGAGGACATTCTCAATGCCCATCCCTCTGTAGTCTTCAAGAATGGTCTTGATTTCATCCTTGGTTGAGCCTACGCAGGTCAGGTGGGGCATGGTGGTTACCCCTGTCTCGTCGATCATCCTCTTGACTATGCGCCTGGTCCCTTCCCTGGTGCTCCCGCCTGCCCCGTAGGTCACCGACACATATTTCGGGTTGTATGAATTGAGAACCTTTGCGGTCTCAAGAAGATGGTTCTCCGCCTCCTCTGTCTTGGGAGGGAAGTACTCAAATGAAATGCTTAACTCGTTTTTTGAAAGGATGTCTTTTATCTTCATGGCCAGAAACCTCTTATCTATTTCTCAACCTTTACCGTGGCATCTTCTATGATGACTTCATACTTGTAACCACCACCGAAGTCCTTATTTGTGGCCAGGTTGCCTGTTACGAGGACTACATCCCCGACCTGGGCACTCTCGTTAGTAGTAACCGTCATGTCATTAGTTCCCTGCTTGCCGCTGCCGTCCTGCAGGTGAATCCAGTTTCTCCCCATTATCCCGCTGCTGAACTTTGCGACCTTTCCGCGTACAGCAACCTTTTTGCCGCTGAGCTTGTCCTTCTTTGCGAAGAGTTCCTCTACCGTGTAGCCGCCCTTGGCCTTTGTGATCGCTTTTTCGGCAGCATAGGAAGCCTTCTCAAAACCTCCAACAGCCAAAATCCCAAAAACTGCGACAGCGATGATCGAGTAGAATCTCATTTTATTAATCCTCCTTAAGTTTTTTGCAGAAAGCATACCATGCCCCTGACCACTAATCAACATATTTCAATCTAAACGAGCATGACGGGAACTTCAAGTATTCGTCACCCTCCAGGTTATGAAAATCAGCCCCATCCCCCCCATTCCTGGTGGAAGGGGGGGGGGGATTTTCTATAAGGCTGGACAGGGTTATATCTTGCGGGCGAGTCTTACTGGCTGGGTCTTCTTTTTCCTCTTTGACAGATGGCGCTTCTTTTTAAGCTTTACAACTTTGCCTTTGCCTGAACTTATAAAATTTTCCACCTTTATGGAGGCAATCCCCTTGGGTCCGGTTATCAAGCTTGAGAGTAATGCCGTGCTCCTCCATAACCTGTTACGAGATGAAGTGCCCAAGACTGCCGTAAATATGAGGCCATCCTCGGTTTGAAACGCTCCGACAAAACAGTGTTGGGCCTGCCCGGTATACCCTGTCTTTCCTCCTATCATACTGTCAGTGGCCCAGAGAAGCCTGTTGGTGTTTCTAAGAAGCAGGTTCTTCCCTTCCGGTGTGGCTATTGAGCATTCTTTTTTGCCCAGTATCTCTTTGATAAGGGGATATTTGAGGGCCTCATTCATTATGAGGGTAAGGTCATAAACGGTGGTAAATTGTGTCCCTTCAGGCAGCCCGGATGCATTGGCAAACCTTGTATTTACCGCGCCGATAGATAAAGCCTTTTGATTCATTAATTCCACAAAACCATCTTCAGAGCCTGCGATCTCCTCTGCAAGGGTGACAGCTGCAGAATTTATGGACTTCATCAGCGCGAGGTGAAGGAGGTTTTCGACGGTCAGCTCATCATTCGCCCTGAGTCTTGGCCTAACAGAACGGACCCTCGCCGCGTTCCGGCTGACCACAACCCTCTCCTCTGGTTTAAGATAGTCCAGGGCAACCATGGCAGTAACGAGCTTGGTTGTGCTGGCGGGAGGGAGTTTTACATCCTGATTCTTAGCATATATGACAGATTTATTTGTATCAACCACGATGGCAGCCTTTGCGTGGATGAATTGAGGGAAAGAGAGGTCTTTTTCCGGTCTGGCCGATGCAGGACTTGCAATGATAAGAAAGAGAGATGTGAAGACGAGGATGAAATAAAAAAGCCCGTTCCCGGTCTTATGACTGGAAATGGGCTCTATCTTCAAATGACCTTCAAAACCGTCCATCGCCTTCCTTTTCCCATGAAGCGCGGATTTACAAGACTTATATCTCTATATATAATATGTGCTATTGTAAAATTCCATAGGACAGATGTCAATCTATTTATTTTCATAAGATCTAAGAGGTTAAGAGGCATGGGTTATACTGTTTCTCCCTCCCGATGGTAGACACAGTGGTATCCCCGTAGTTGTGACCTGGGTAAATAACTAGCGAATCATCCAGGTTCCTCAGTCTCTGCATGGTCTTTTTAAATTCGGACCCATCTCCTCCAGGAAGGTCTATCCTTCCGCAACTCCCTACAAATAACGTATCCCCCGTAAAGAGCCGGTCTTTCGCCATAAGACAGATGGATCCGGGCGAATGCCCCGGTGTGTGTATAACTGTTACATTAACCTTTCCCAGATTTATGACCTCTTTATCCCTCAGTTTTACATCAGCCTCAGGTGGAAAGAAGTGCCTCAGGTATTTCGCCTCATCCTCGTGGATGGCGACAAGGGCGCCTGTCATCTCCTTCATCTTTGCATTCCCATTTACATGGTCTTCATGGCAGTGCGTATTTATTATGTATTTGATTGTAAGACCTTCCCCATTGGCTATATTAAAAATCTTTTCCGGTTCCCATGACGGGTCAATCACCAGACCTTCGCCGCTCTCCTTGTCCCCTAAGATATAGGCAAAGTTAAGCATCCCTCCGACCTCGACCTGTTTAAATATCATACAGACTCCCCCAAATTCCGACATAGAATCGGGCAGCTATTCGGGGCATCAGCAGTATAGGCTGTTATGCTGCAATAATATTACCAAAACTACTCTTTTTTTGTCTTAACCGCCGTTGCCTACCGAAACGGTTTTGAGCAAATCGTTT
>JAUSKU010000029.1 GCA_030646755.1 Deltaproteobacteria bacterium | reverse complement strand
TTGGTAGCGTATCAAATAGGAGACCTGGCATAATTTTTACCCCCTCACCCTAACCCTCTCCCACCAAGGGAGAGGGGACTTTAAAGCTTCCTCTCCCCTCAGAGGGAGAGGATTGAGGTGAGGGGTGGTTTAGGTCTCCACAATTCTACGCTACCAACAAATTTGTCGCAGACCCGTTGAAACGTTGAAACGTCTTATGAAAAGAGGTAGAGGATGAAAGACAAACCAGTAATCTTAGTTGTTGATGACCAGCCCCAAAATATTGAACTTCTCGAAGCACATCTTGAGCCGCAGGGGTATGACATTCTCAAAGCGGAGAATGGTGAAGAAGCGCTGGAAAAACTTTTCAATAATCAAATCGATCTGGTTCTGCTTGACGTAATGATGCCCAAGATGTCCGGCTTCGAAGTGCTGGAGAAATTACGCGCCGATAAAAAGACACAGCTTATCCCGGTAGTTATGATCACGGTGCTTAAAGAGACCGAGACCAGGATAAAAGCACTTGAGGCAGGATGCGATGATTTTATCACCAAGCCTTTTGATAAGCACGAGCTTTTAGCCAGGGTAAAGTCGCTTCTAAGAATAAAGTCTCTGCATGACGAAGTAGCTGAAGCCCGCGAATATGCCGATAGCGTCATCGACACCGTCCGTGAACC
Organism: Deltaproteobacteria bacterium; assembly: GCA_030646755.1. Lineage (GTDB taxonomy): Bacteria > Desulfobacterota > JAENJC01 > JAENJC01 > JAENJC01 > JAUSKU01. Next base: position 6,861 of record JAUSKU010000029.1, on the reverse strand, counting down.
CCTTATTGTACTGGATTCAGACTTGAAGGTCCTTTCAGCAAGCCGCAGCTTTTATAGTTCATTCAAGGTCACGCCGCAGGAAACTATAGGTCATTTTATCTATGACCTCGGAAACCGGCAGTGGGATATTCCGAAGCTTCGGACGTTGCTTGAAGATATTCTTCCCAAAAACAACAAGTTCGATGACTATGAAGTTGAACACGTATTTTCAAACATCGGGCACAAAATAATGCTTCTCAATGCCCGCCGTATTACTCACAAAGAAAAAGGTTCTCAGATGATCCTCCTTGCTATTGAAGACATTACAAAATTCAGAAAGCTGGAAAGAGAGCGAAAGAATATCCTTTCCATGTTTGTTCATGACATGAAAAACCCTGCGGTAACATCGGAAGGTTATCTGTCGAGACTCATCTCAGGCAAGGCAGGGGCGTTGACGGAAAAGCAACAAAACTACCTTGAAATTATCCGTAGTGAGCTTAACAAATTATCACAATTAATATTAGATTTTCTACAGTTTTCGAGATTTGAAGCAATAGAATATAAGCCTGTTTACGCTCCATTTAACGTAGAAGAGGAAATCCGGAAAAATATTGAAGCGGAAAAAGTGGAGGCTGAAAAGAAAGGAATCACTATAGGCCTTGAAAACCCTGAGACAATAACTCCTATAGTTAATGCAGATACTGCTATGGTAAATCGCGTGATCAGAAATCTTCTTGTCAACGCAATAAAATTTACCGACCAGGGAGGAACTGTAATGTTTAAAATATCAGACAGAGGCAATGAAATACTTGTCTCTGTTAAAGATACAGGCATAGGAATACCGGAAGATCATCTGCCTTATCTATTTGACGCCTTCTACCGCGCTGGAAACAGAGAGGGTTCGGGGCTCGGGTTGTCCATTGCCAAAGCAATAATAGAAGGCCATGGGGGACGGATATGGGCTGAAAGCATACCCGCCAATGGCAGCACCTTTAGCTTTACCTTGCCGAAAGAAATTAGTGACTTAGAACTATCAAACATACCGCTTAACAACCCATCCCCCTCTCAATCTCCCCCTTGAAGGGGGAGAAGTAATATCCCATCCCCTTCAAGGGGAGGGAAAATAGTATGTTCCTCCCCTTTCAAGGGGGAGGTCAGGAGGGGGATGGGGTTATGTGACGGAGTAGGATTAAGTGAGTTTTCTAATATGTTGAAACGTCGAATTCAAAAGAGGTATAGGATGAAAGCCAAACCAGTAATTTTAGTTGTTGATGACCAGCCCCAAAACATTGAACTTCTTGAAGCATATCTTGTCCCGCAGGGTTATGAAATCCTCAAGGCAGAGGACGGTGAAGCGGCCCTGAAGACGATCGCGGAAAACACCGTTGACCTCGTGCTGCTCGACGTGATGATGCCGAAGATCGACGGGTTTGAGGTATGCAGGAGGATCAAGGGAGACGAGCGGCTTCGGAACATTCCGGTCGTCATGATTACAGTGCTTTCGGCAAAGGAGGACCGGATTAAAGGCATTGAGGCGGGGGCCGAGGACTTCATCTCCAAACCGATCGATAAGGGGGAGGTCCTCGCCAGGATAAAGATGTTGTTGAGGCAGAAAGAGCTGACGAGCAGCCTCACCCATGCATACGACAATATTGCCCGTTTGACAAATATCGGAGAGAATATTTTAAAAACATTCGATCCCCTCAATTTCGATTTCAAGTCAAAGATAGACGGCATTGTAGCCCAGATCATACGGCAGAAAAGCGATATGACGGATCAACCACAAATTGTCCTCGTCAGCATCCTGAATGAAAAACAGAAGTATGAATGGTATCGCTATGAGTTCGCACTCAAGAGGGTTGAACGGCTGGAGTTCTTCGATGCCATCACGTTAACGTTGCCAAAACCGACAAATTCAAGGCTTATTTTCTACAATGAGCCGGTGATGGAAGAACTGCCGTTCCAGTCCTTCGTTGAAAGACTCAGGGGCTATAACATTGTGCCCAGGAACATGGTTGCCTATATGAGCAAAGACCTCAGCATCTTCGCCATCAATTATGCCAGAGAAGTCAACGCATATGACGCCGCTGTCCTGAACAGCATTGTCATGCAGACCTTGTTCCTGCAATCGCTTTCTTCGCAGATAAAAGAGACCGAAGATGCCTTTGAATACACCGTTCTGTCCCTTGCGAGAGCCTCGGAGGTAAATGACGAGGACACAGGAAAACATGTAGTAAGGGTTGGTCTTTACTGCGCCCTGCTGGCGAAAAGACTCAATGCCCCCCCTGCTTTCGTTGATGCTATCCGCATCCAGGCAATGTTGCACGATGTGGGCACTCTCCATATCCCATCTTCTCTTCTGAAAAAACGGGATGCCTTTTCCGCAGCGGAATGGCTTATAATGAAACAGCATACCCTTTTCGGCGCGAAGATAATCGGCGATCATCCCCGGTTCAATATAGCCAAGACTATAGCGTTTACCCATCATGAAAGATGGGATGGGACCGGCTATCCACAGGGTCTCTACAAGGAGAATATTCCCCTGGAAGGCAGAATAAGCGCTATAGCGGATATATACGACGCCCTGAGAAATCCGAGGATATACAAAGTGGCCTTTGACCACAAGACTGTCTGCGAGATATTGACGAACGGGGACGGCCGGACCATGCCGAATCATTTTGACCCGTCAGTGCTAAAAGCGTTTACGGACCTGTCTTCCAAATTCGAGGAAATCTATGAAACATACAACGGTTAAGGCTGCCGATCGGTCTTCATGCCGGAATACGCGCATCTTTGCGAAAGAAATAAGTCAATTTATTAAGTGAGTTTCTAACATATTAAAAAGTGGCTCTTTCTCATTTCAAGTGGTAAGCTGTATGTCCCCTCTCCCCTTGTGGGAGAGGGTGAGGGTGAGGGGTATTAAAGATGAACAACAACCTTACTTATGCCGCAAAAAATCTCAGAAAAAGGTTCACCGATGTAGAAAGGTTGCTGTGGAAACTTTTAAGGGCAAGGCAGATAGAAGGGCTCAAATTCAGGAGACAAGAGCCTATTGGAAGATATATTGTCGACTTTGTATGCTTTGAGAGCAAAGTAGTCATTGAAGTTGATGGAGGCCAGCATTCTACAGAAACAGAGAAAGATAACGAAAGGGATGAATGGCTTAATAGCCAGGGTTTCAAGGTTCTCAGGTTTTGGAATAATGAAGTATTAACCAACACAGAAGGTGTTTTAGAGGTGATCAGAGCCAACTGCTTATCACCCTCCCCTTAATCCCCTCCCATCAAGGGAGGGGAGATAAAATAGATAATTCTTGCCAAAGGATGGGGTTTACCCACTTGAAATGAGAAAGAACCTGAAAAATCAATTTATAAGAGGTAGAGGATGAAAGACAAACCAGTAATCTTAGTTGTTGATGACCAGCCCCAAAACATTGAACTTCTCGAAGCACATCTTGTTCCGCAGGGTCATGAAATTCTCAAGGCGGCGGACGGTGAAGAGGCCCTGAAGACGATCGCGGAAAACAGTGTTGACCTCGTGCTGCTCGATGTTATGATGCCGAAGATCGACGGCTTTGAGGTATGCAGGAGGATCAAGGGAGACGAGCGGCTGCGGAACATTCCGGTCGTCTTGATTACCGCGCTTTCGGCAAAGGAGGACCGGATCAAAGGCATCGAGGCGGGGGCCGAGGACTTCATTTCCAAACCGATAGATAAGGGGGAGGTACTCGCCAGGGTCAAAATGCTTCTCAAAATGAAGACCTTGAACGACCGTCTCAATCACGCTTACGAAGAGATCAACAATATGACGAACTTCGGCGAAGCAAGCATCCTCTCCTTTGATCCGCTGAATTTTGTTTTTCTCCCGAAGGTGGACAATATTGTAAATCAGATCATCCGCAAAGCCGCCGATGCATTTGATAAACCGCAATTGGTCATCGTCGGCGTGCCGGATGAGCATCATGCCTGGCAGTGGTACCAGTACGAATATATGTTTAATGAACTGAAAAGGACGCTTCTTGCCATTGACTTCCGGCAAGGGCTGGATAACGCCGGCAATTTGAGGACCGTTCAATTTTACAACGAGAGCGGCCATAACCAGCCGGAAATACAGGCAATTGTAAAATCGCTTGCGGCCCTGTCGATACCGGTTTCCAACCTGGCGAGCTATATCAGCGACTCGCTCTGTATCTTTGCCGTGAATTACGACAGGGATGTTACGCCGTATGACGCATCAGTCTTGAACAGCTTTGTCATGCAGAGTCTGTTTATGAAGTCCCTCTCCGACCAGATCCGCGAGACGGAATCCGCTTTTGAATACACTGTCTATGCGCTTGCGCGTGCATCAGATATAAATGACGAGGACACGGGCAATCATATTCTGCGGGTCGGCGATTACTGCGCCGTGATTGCCGAGGGTCTCGGGATGCCGGCGGAATTTGTCGAGGCCATGCGTGTTCAGGCCACCCTGCATGATGTTGGAAAGATCCATATTCATCCCGACATCCTGAAAAAGCCGGAAAAACTCACGCCCGAGGAATGGGTCGAGATGAAAAAACATACGGTGTATGGGGCGACGATCATAGGAAATCATCAGAGGCTGATCACAGCAAATAAAATAGCCTCTTCGCACCACGAAAGATGGGATGGGAGCGGTTATCCTCAGGGGCTTAAAGGCGAACAGATCTTTGTCGAAGGGAGGATATTGAGCATTGCGGACCAGTATGACGCGCTGAGAAACAAGCGCTCCTATAAACCGGCTTTCGATCATGCAACCACATACAAGATCATCGCGGAAGGCGACGGGAGAACACTGCCTGCACATTTTGACCCGGAAGTGCTGCGGATGTTTGTAAAGCTGCATGGTCGTTTTGAGGAAGTATATGAAAGGCGCAAAGATTAATTTTCTCAGCGAATAATGGTCACAGGATCTGGCAAGAGAAGGAACTTTGAGATATTTGGCACTCAACGCTAAGGGTTGAAAAGAGAAGAGGGGCAAATCGTTGACCCCAAATTATTCTTTCTGCCGGCTCGTATGGTGATGCAATAGCCGGTAGAGGAAAGGAGGAAAAAATGGACTTAATTATTGCTTTATTAGTTGTGGTAATTTTGGTAATAGTAATTATGCAACTGACTTAACATTAGACCGATTATTAGAACGGCAATTAAATATCTAAATTGCATCTCCTCCCCCTTGACGGGGGAGGATTAAGGTGGGGGTGACAGATCGTGAGTTTACAACGGTCTCCCCCTCCCCTTAATCCCCTCCCGCCAGGGGAGGGGAGTTTATATATAGTTGCCGGAGTAATATTATCACTGCTGGCTGGTATGGTTATGTAATAGCCGGTAGTGGAAAGGAGGAAAAAATGGGATTCATTATTGCAGTATTAGTTGTGGTAATTTTGGTAATAGTAATTATGCAACTGACTTAACATTAGACCGATTCATGTGACTATCAGCTACGTTGACGCGCTAAAGGAGTGGTGCCCACCCCACTCCCCCACTCATGACAATGTCATGAGTGGCAACCTATCGATGCCGACTTAAGTTAAAAAGATGGAATAGATACATGCTGATTGAGATTCATAATCTTACAAAGGTCTATAATGAAAAAAGAGGGCTTCTACCAACCAGTTTTGAAGTTGAAAAAGGTGAATTAATTGCCATTGTAGGGCATAACGGGGCCGGCAAATCTACTCTTCTAAAGATTTTAGCCAATTGGCTCCTTCCCGACAGTGGAGAAGTTTTGGTAGATGGAATCAATCTGAAAAACAGGACGGCTCTGGTAAGGAAGGTTGGTTTTGTCCCGGAAACGCCTAACCTTTTTGATTCCTTTTCTGTTGAATACAATCTCAAGCTATTCGCCCGTCTTTTTCAAATCCCTCTTTTGCGGATAGAAGAAATTCTGAAGGAATTCGATTTGCTGCCTTTTCGTAATAATAAGATACAGGTTTTATCAAAGGGGTTAAAACAAAGGGTAAGCATAGGGCGTTCTCTTTTAGCAGATCCGCCGGTGCTTCTTTTTGATGAACCAACCTCAGGCCTGGATTTTGAGATGACGAAGGAGATTTATAGACTGCTAAAAAGTACTCATGCTTCTGGGAAAACGATCCTTTTTACCTCTCATCGCCCTGAAGAGATTAAAACCCTTGCAACACGCATCATTGTTCTGCATCAGGGATCTTTGGTCTTCGATGGATCACCCCAAAAATATTTCCACTCAGAAATTCATGAGAATCTATACGCATGATAAGAAATATCATTACCTTGACCTTGAATGATTTAGCCATTGCATTTAAGAATAAGACAATCTACCTGATTTTGTTTATACCTTTTTTTGTCTTTTTATCTTTAAAGTTGGTAGATAGGGCAGATACACACTTTAAAAAAATTAATATAGGGCTCGTTGAAAAACAAATCTACGCTCCTGTTATTCTGCAAACTATTAAATCAGCCGACAAAGTATTCACAGTATCTCGTGTTTCCAATGAGGAGGAAGGCAGAAGATGGTTAAAAGATAAAAAAATAGATGGCCTGTTATTAATATCTGAAAAAGAGCAAAACAGTGTAGTTCTTGTAGTTTTAAAAAAGGAGTCTTTATTAACCCTTTCAATAGTGGAGAGCTTTTCATCATTACAAAAAGCAGTAGAAGGAAATAGCATAAACTGGATTTCTGATATTAAGCCTCTTCAGGACAGTGGCATTCAAAAACAAAGTCTGCCTACCTGGGTCCTAATGTTAGTTTTACTGGTAGGCTTCATTATAATGCCAGCGCAAGTTGCCGAAGAAAAGGAAAAAAAGTTACTTCTTGCTCTTTTGCAAACTCCCATGCGCGAAATTGAGTGGCTGATTGCTAAATTGTTTTTAGGCATGATTTTAATAC
>JAUSKU010000014.1 GCA_030646755.1 Deltaproteobacteria bacterium | reverse complement strand
GGAAATATGGTCTGTTGTATCATCTCTTTAACCCTCCTGGATTTTTGGTTTCACCACACAGGTGAGGATTATACCTCACTGAAACCTTGGATCCAAGAGGGTTTTTGCGTTTTATGGGGCAGCTAACGCGGAATTTGGGAGGAAGTAATGACTTGACTGCCTCGGTGTTTTGTGGCAATGTAGAGACACTTGTTTTTAGTGTCTCTGAGCCTTCAACTTTGCCGGTTGAGGGCTCGCTTGTTTTTAGCGTCTGTGGGGTCATAGCTTACCCCCGCCGCTTGCTTTCTCTTCCATCCACTTAACCAGCTCATCCACTGGATAGAATACCTTTCTCCCGCAGGTTCCTCTCGGTGGCCCTGCATTCAGGGAGTCCAGGTTCGCAAGCGTCCTGGGTGTGAGAAGACCGCCTGAGAATTTGCCAATCTCTGTTCTACTTACAATCGGTGACTGCCAGTTCCTTGCAAGCTTGCCAAAATCAAAGTCCATTGTTTTACCCTCCTTGTTTAAAATTGAAAAAGCCCCAACAGTGATACTGTTAGGGCTTACGTTAAACTATATGAACTGACAGAGTGGCAGGGTGCTTGTCAGAAAAATTCTTATCTCATTTTTTCTTTATCCTCTGCCTTATAGTGCTAACGGAGAGCACCTCCGCCGGGTCTTCTTTTATAAGTGCATTGTAAATGCTGTTTGCTGTTTGTGTTTTTGACAGGCGCGGGTTTTTGCCCCAAATTCTCTCCGCTCTATTCTGTAAGTCTTCCCATATCTCTTTGCGGTCTTCTTTGATCTGCTCTCTCCGCGCCTGGCCTGATTTTATCGCACCATTGATAACCTTTTTTCCGCGCAAGGCATCGGGGCTGTTCTTTTCGCTGTACCGCTCTGCCAAGGCCAGCAATTCCAATGGCCATGCAGGGTTCTTTGATACCCGTACTTCGTATATGGCAAGGATTGAAAAAACCTCCTGTATAGATGCGTCCAGGCCAGCAAATAATAATGTAATGTCTTTTAAATATTCCTCACGGTGGGCTGTTAGGGGGTTAACTACCATGCTCATTTTAAATTCCAGCATTTCAACTTCCAACGGGTCATGCTGAAATTTATCCCATCGATCATAAATCTTTTGGGCCTTTTCAATAGTCTTTTCCGTGAAGCAGTTACTCGCAAGGACTTGCCCCTCCGGTGTTCGCAATTCTATGCCAGGTCTACTCCAAAGGAGTCGGGCGCGTTCAATGATATTGTCGTAAGGCCCTGGCCCTGTTAATGGACACCATGTTTCTATTTTTGCCTTTTCTTTTTTCATCTTTTTTTACTCCTTTCGCTTGTTCTTGAAAGTTATTCCCGGCCAGGTGCAAGAGACTCTGCAAGCCCACTCATGGCCTTTCTCTGTGTGTCTTCATCTCCCTTTGCGTATCTAAAAACCATTGAAGGAGTTTTCCAACCAAAGATGATTTGCATATCCTTGACAGGGACACCCCTTCTTGCTGCAAACGTGGCGGCTGTGTGCCTTAAAGTATGGAATGAAGCCTTATCCCTCAATCCTCGCCCTTCGTTTAAATTAAGCTTCTCTATGGCCGTCCTGAATGCTGAGGGGGGTTCCGTGTAATGGTTGCCGTCCTTCATTGTGAAAACATAGGCCCCGGGCTTCCCTATACCTCTCTTTTTCAGCATCTCTACAACCTCAGAAATAAGATATACCGTCCGGGTGTCTTTGTTCTTGGTATCGGTGAAAGTGGCCGTATCTCTGTTTAAGTCCACGTGTTCCCATGTCAACCTTGCTGCATCGGAAAACCGGCAACCAATGAAAGCACAAAACAAAGTGAGGTCATAGGCTGCTTTATCTGAAGTGTCAAGGTATTTGAGTATCTCCTGAAGCTCATGAGGGGTAAACACTCTGAGCCTGGTATTATTCACCTTTTCAAGGGTAACGCCGATTGCCGGATTATCTCCGGGCTTTACCAATTTTCTCTTTGCTGCATGTTTCCAGATACGGAATAGAGTTCCAACAGCGTATTGCTGAGAACGTGGTGAATACCCGTCGGCCCTCATATCGTCAAGCATACGGTCAACGTCAATGTTTGTAATTGTCTTTAGGGGTTTATCACCCATAAGAGGTTTTATTTGATTATTGTAATGCTCAACCTCTTTCTCCCATGATGATTCCTTTATCCTTGATTTAAGGTTATGGATATAATCTTTCTCCCAAAATTCAGAGAGGGTCAGGCCTTCGGCTCGGAGTAGGGCCTGCTTATGGGTTTCTATGACGCGCTTCTCTGTCAAGGTTCGAGGGCCTTCACCTTTGCGCCGGGCCTCTATAAGCTTCCCTCGCTCATAAGAGGCCTTTTCCTCGGTCATACCCTCTGAGGCCCAGCCTAAGCCCTCTTCCTTCTGTTTTCCGTCCACGGTATACCTTATGGCATAATAACGATCCTTCTTTACACCATGCTTCCTTTTTTCATGTTCATAGTATCTTATCCCCCTGGTTCCACTTGCCTTCCATTTCTTAGACATAGACCCTCCTAAAAATCTCTCCCTAAAACAGCCGCTCTCCCTTTATAGGCCTTAAAAAAGCCCTATTTCTCTCCCTATTTCTCTCCCTAAAAAAATCACTTTTGTCAAATTCCCTAAAAATATCCCTAAAAAACATCCCTTTTCAAAATCTCTCCCTAATCTCTCCCTAATTTATAGCTGAAACAGGGGTAAATTGTGGGAAGCTGTGGGAAAGATAATAACAGGATAAGTATTGAAATGTCAAGGGTTTTATGATGTTTTAGGAAGGTATGGGAAACAGTGGTAATCGGACTTAAAATCCCTCGGTGCTATGCGCTGTGCCGGTTCGATTCCGGCCCCGGGCACCATATTTGAAGAGATTTTGTAAACCTCGTTATTTTCAAATCCAAGTATTTCAAGCATTACAAGTCCTAAAAAAAATGGCGATGGGCCTTTACAAAACCATTGACATAAACTTTACATAACTGTTATCATGGCGGTCATGTATAAGCCGCATTTCACTATAAGCCCGGAGCTCCTACGCCTGGTCACGCTGGCAACCGAGGCAAGGGCCTGGATAAACTCGGCCGTGGTGGATGTTTCGTGGCTGCCGATCCTCCAGCGTGAGACTACTGCAAGGCTCGCCCATTCTTCTACTGCCATAGAGGGGAACCCCCTGACACTTCCGGAGGTGGAGGCCCTTGCCCGTGGAGAAGAAATAGGGGCTAAAGCGAAAGACGAACAGGAAATACTCAACGCCCTTGCGGCCATGAACTGGATATGGAATAGGAAGACCGGTACCCCTATCAAGGAGGCGGACCTTTTACACCTGCACCGGATTCTTACCAGAAAGGTCCTGCCGGACGAGCAGTCAGGGCATTACAAAACCCGCCAAAACAGGATAGTTGATCACAGGGGCATCACGGTCTATACGCCGCCTTCGCCGGATAAGGCCCGCTCGCTGACGCTGGAGCTTCTTGAATGGATAAATTCCAGGGAATCGGAGACCCTGCATCCCATCATAGTCGGCGCTATCGCCCATCATCGCCTTGTCTCAGTCCATCCCTTCACGGACGGGAACGGCCGTATTTCAAGGGCGCTTTCCATATGGCTGCTTTACTTGCGGGGTTTCGACACCCATCATCTATTTGCTCTTGACGAGTTCTTCGAGCAGGATAGGCAGCGCTATTACCAGAAGATCCAGCAGGCACGGGAGTTGGACGATGACCTCAGTTACTGGATTGAATATGTTGCAAAGGGCATAGTCGAGACGCTGAATAAGGTAAAAGGTCGGATACTTGGGCTGCATATCTCTGTCCAGGCGCAGCACATGGCGCTTACGAAACGGCAGGAGGATGTCCTCAGGTTTCTAAGGGACAGGGGCCGGGTCAAATCGCCGGATATTGAAAAGGCCCTCTCCATAACAAGGGCGCGTGTCGGCCAGATAATCAGGCCGCTCATTGATGCAGGGCTCGTCATCCGCGAAGGGCAGACCAGGGCAACGACATATCGCCTGCCATAGGACTCTAAGTGGATACTTACTTATAGATGTAGGGTGGGCTGAGCCCACCGGAAAGAAAGGTGTTGGAACTCCATTTTTTATCGCAGAGCTCTTTTAATGGTCGCTGACCCTATTTTACTCCTCGGTGCTATGCGCTGTGCCGGTTCGATTCCGGCCCCGGGCACCAATAATTTTAAAGCCTTTCAACTTTCAACGTACAACATACCTTAAAACCTCATCAATCAATGAATCACGGAGCCATTACTAAGTGTAGACTGTGCCTCCTTTTGGCTGCGGTGCAGTACAAATGATTCGTCAATGAAACCTCTCATTCCGAGACTGGCGTTGATTTTGGTTGTCTTTTGGGTATTTATGGGTATAATAGCGGGTAAGGAGCTATGACGATGATCCCTTCTAACGCAATTAACATAGATGCTCAGGTGCTGAAAATCATTGCCGAGCTTGACGAATTCAAGGGGCGTTGGGATTCTCTCGGCAAACTCTCACAAGACAAGTTAACATCGCTCAGACGGGTAGCAACCAT
>JAUSKU010000012.1 GCA_030646755.1 Deltaproteobacteria bacterium | reverse complement strand
AAGGTTTGTTGTATCATCTTTCTACCCCCTCTTTGTGATATTGTGGTTTCACCTAACTGGTGAGGAGTATACCTCACTGAAACCCTTTATCCAAGAGGGGTTTTTGCGCTTTTGAGAGGGGAATGTCTATTTTAAGGTATTATAGTTTCCACCCTTTCTCTAATGTTATACCGATTAGCCTTCAAATAAGAAACATTTTAATGCATTGGTATAATACCAACTAAGCTTTCAATAACCACAATTTTACGTTTGAAAGCAACTTGGTATAAATTTATCCGGCATAGGTAGCTGTGATATACTGTTTGCATGACCAGCTATGCCCCAGGCTATCTCAAACTATTTAAGAAAGGCGAACTTAATAAAAGGGCCGAAGAGCTCATGGCCATTCTTGATGACTGTAGCCTCTGTCCGAGGGACTGTCATGTAGACAGAAGTGCGGGCAAGACCGGGTACTGCCGCTCAGGATACCTTCCCATTGTCTCAAGCTACTGCGCCCATCACGGCGAGGAGCCGGTTCTTTCGGGAAGGAAAGGCTCAGGGACAATATTCTTCGGCAACTGCAATCTTCGCTGCGTGTTCTGCCAGAACCACCAGATTTCCCAGCCTACATGCTCTTTGAAGGACGAAGAAGTCGCCTTTGAGAGGCTTGCCGATATCATGCTTGAGCTTCAGTCCAGGGGCTGCCACAACATAAACCTCGTATCCCCTTCCCACTTTGCAGCCCAGATAGTCAAGGGAGTTGATATAGCGGCATCAAAGGGCCTCACGATACCTCTTGTCTATAACACAAACGGATATGACTCCCTTGACACGCTTAGGCTCCTTGACGGCGTAATAGACATATACCTCCCTGATATAAAATATAGTGATGACAATGCGGCGCTGGAATATTCCAAGGCAGGGGATTATGTGACGCATTCGAGGGATGCGATATTTGAGATGAAGCGGCAGGTCGGAGGCCTAGTTGTTGATTCGTCAGGGATCGCTGTAAAAGGACTGATAGTAAGGCATCTTGTGCTCCCCAACGACCTTGCAGGGAGCGAGGAGAGTCTTAAATTTATAAGTGAAGAGGTGGGAAAAGAAACGTATATGAGCGTGATGTCCCAGTACTTCCCCACCCATAAGGCAGCTGAATATCCGCTCGTTTCAAGACCGATAAGCCATCGAGAGTACGAAAGGGTTCTCGAGTGGCTCCACAGATTCGGGCTTGAGAACGGCTGGATTCAGGAGCATTCAAGCAGAGATTACTATCGACCGGATTTCGATAAGGATGAGCCTTTTGAGGAAGATTAATACCAAAAACTTTTTTGGACACAGATATGGTTTTAGGATTTTAAAAAGCTTTGACACCTCCGAACCCTTTTGATAGACTGCTAAAATGAGTGCTGAAAATGAGAAAATAAAGGCATTGGAAGAAAATATAGGGAGCGTTGTAAAGGGCAAGCCTGAGGTGATAAGGATGGCCGTAATTTCCCTCCTTGCCAAAGGTCACCTCCTTATAGAGGATGTCCCAGGGGTTGGGAAGACAACCCTTGCCCACGCCCTTGCAAGGTCCCTTGGTTGCATATTCCAGAGGATCCAGTTTACCAGCGACCTCCTGCCGTCAGATATAATAGGGGTTTCCATATATAACCAGGCAACCCATGAGTTTGAGTTCAAGCCTGGCCCCATATTCTCCAATATCATCCTGGCGGATGAGATAAACAGGACTACCCCGAAGACCCAGTCCTGCCTTCTGGAGGCCATGAACGATTTTCAGGTATCTGTAGAAAATAGGACGCACCCGCTGCCGTCCCCATTTATGGTCCTTGCAACCCAAAACCCCTTGGAATACCACGGTACATTCCCCCTTCCAGAGTCACAGTTAGACAGGTTCATGATGAGGATAAGGATAGGGTATCCTTCGGCTGCAAATGAGATGGAGATACTCACATACCAGGGGACCAAAAAGGTGGAAAACCTCCTCCCGGTTGTCTCCTCCGCAGAGGTGCTTGAGCTTCAGGCCCTCTCAGAGAAGGTCAGGATGGAAGGCTCCCTCGTGGACTACATATTAAGGATCGTAAACTCTACCAGAAGCTCCGATCTCCTGACGCTGGGCGTCAGCACCAGGGGGGCCATACACCTTTACAGGGCTGCTCAGGCCAAGGCCCTTGCTGAGGGAAGGGAATTCTGCATCCCCGATGACATAAAGGAGATGGCATCACCTGTCCTTGCCCACAGGGTCATTTTAAGTTCCAGGATGGAATCGGAAAGAGAAGATGCAGAAGGGGTGATATCAGACATTTTAGAAAGGACCCCCGTACCTGTATGAGGAACGGAAACCTGTACCTGTTAAGAAAAAACAGTTGCAAACCTTTGTGCCTTTCTGTTATAGTTCAGGACTGGTTAAATAATTTAACTATATAATATCTTTAAATCTTTTAGTTATCCACATATGTTTATAAAGTTGTTGATAACCCAGGCGGAGCATGGACCACATTTGGGAAAAAAGCCTCTCCTTGATAAGGGAAAAGGTGAATAACCACAATTTCGATACCTGGATCAAACCTCTAAAACTCATCTCAATGGATGAAAACAGGGTAGAGGTGGAGGTCCCGAATAAATTCTTCCAGGACTGGTTGGACGATAATTACAGCGGCTTGATAGCCGATACCCTGAAAGAGGTCAGCAGTAAGGATATATCTGTAATATTTAAGGTGAAGAAAGAGACGGGAAGATATGTAAGGACCGCCCCAACCAAAGGGTCTGAAGAAGGTGATGAAAAGAAGAAGAGTATAAAAGAGGCACCAAAAGATACAAACTTCTTTGAGAATAAATATACATTTCAAAATTTCGTGGTAGGTCCTTCCAACCAGTTTGCAATGGCTGCATGTTCTGCAGTAAGCAACAACCCTGGAAAGACATACAACCCGTTGTTTATATATGGCGGTGTCGGCTTAGGGAAGACCCACCTTCTTTGTGCTATAGGACATCATGTCCTTTCAAAAAACAGCAGGGCAAAGGTACTTTATGTATCATCTGAAAGGTTCACAAATGAGGTTGTAAATGCCATGAGGTTTGACAAGGCGTCTGAGTTCAAGGCAAAATACAGGGAGTCGGATGTACTGTTAATAGATGACATCCAGTTTATTGCCGGGAAGGAAAGGACCCAGGAGGAGTTCTTTCACACATTCAATTCCCTCTTTGAATCTCATAAACAGATAGTACTGACCAGTGACTCCTTTCCAAAAGATATCCAGAAACTGGATGAAAGGCTCAGGTCCAGATTTGAGTGGGGACTTATAGCAGATATCCAACCTCCTGAACTCGAATTGAGGGTTGCAATCCTGAAAAAGAAGGCAGAATCAAACTCTATTCCACTCCCTGACGAGGTTGCCTTCTTTATAGCTACCTATGTAAAATCAAACATTAGGGAGCTGGAGGGGGCCCTGATAAGTGTCGGCGCATTCGCTTCCCTGACAGGTCAGGAAGTCTCTATTCCTATGGTAAGAAATGTCCTGAAGATCAGAGAAGAAAACAAGATGTTGACCATAGATGAGATACAAAAAGTAGTGGCCGCGTTTTATAATATAAAGGTATCAGACCTTAAGTCTCAGAGAAAGCTAAGGACCATCGCATTACCGAGACAGGTGGCAATGTATCTTTGCAGGACGTTGACTGAGGGTTCCTTTCCTCACATAGGAAGGGAATTTGGGAACAAAGACCACTCAACGGTCATATACGCCGTTAAAAAGATGGGGCTGGAGATAGAAAAGAACCAGACATTAAAAAACACTGTTGATAAGCTGTTAAAAAAACTGATGGATTGATGTATAGAAAAATCTGTTTTATGGTAAATAACCTATAATCTGATTTTATTCAGATTGTATCAACATATAAAGGAATAGATTAGACAACAGATTAATTACTTTATTATTCATAAGTTAACTGGGTTATAAACATTTTCACAAGGCTTACTATAATCACTAAATATATATTCTTAAAAGAAAGGAGTTATTAAATGGAGTTAATCATAAAAAGGGAAGACCTCTTCACAGGTTTACTTAAGACCCAAAGCATGATTGAAAAGAGGAGCACTATGCCGATCCTTTCAAATGTACTTCTGGAGGCGAAGAATGACACATTAAGGATAAAGGCTACTGACCTTGAGATTGGAGTTGATACGGTTCATCAGGCTGATGTGAAGAAGGATGGAAGCCTCACTGTACCAGGTAAAAAGCTTTTTGAAATGGTCAGGGAGATGGAGACAGGAGAACTGAGGTTATTGAAAAAGGAGAGTAACCACCTGGAGGTCCGCTCAGGAAAGGCAATATTTAATATAGTCGGTCTTCCTGCCGAGGAGTTTCCTTCCTTTCCTTCGTATGAAGATCGTATTTTTTTCCGCTTATCGGCAAAGGTTGTAAGCAGGATGATTGAAAAGACGATATATGCCGTATCAACAGATGAGATAAGGTACACTCTAAACGGCATATTTATTGAAAAGAAAGATGACGTCCTGAGAATGGTGGCAACAGACGGGCACAGGTTGTCATTAATGAACTTTATAGACCCTTCCCTAAAGGATGTAGAGATAGGTAAGGGTGTGATAATCCCAAGGAAGGGGGCCAGTGAACTCAAAAAGCTCCTGGAAGACGGGGATGACGACCTGATGGTTAATATAAAAGATAATAACGGGGTCTTTAAGAAAGGAAACACATTACTTTCCATAAGGATGATAGACGGGGAGTTTCCAGATTACAAGCAGGTCATACCTGCCAAAGGGGAAAGGGAGGCCAGGATTAATAAGGATCTTCTGTTAAGGGCCTTAAAAAGGGTCTCAATCCTTTCGAGTGAGAAGTCAAGGGGAGTGAAGCTTTCCTTTACAAAGGGACAGGTGGATGTATTTACTGCAAACCCTGATATAGGCGAGGCATCCGAGTCTATTGATGCAGATTTTTCAGGAAACGATATAGTGATAGGGTTTAACGCCAGATATATGATAGAAACCCTTAACAGTATAGATGAAGAAAGTATCAGGATAGAGATAAATGATGAATTCGGACCTGTAAGGATAAAGGGTAAAGAAGGTGAGGAATATATCTCGATAGTCATGCCGATGAGGTTATAAGAATGATAAAAGATACGGTTGAGCAGGAACAGAAAGAATATGGTGCAGAGCAGATAAAGGTCCTGGAAGGGCTTGAGGCCGTCAGGAAAAGGCCCGCAATGTACATCGGAAGCACCGGGCCTGGAGGGCTTCATCACCTTGTCTATGAAATAGTTGATAACAGTGTAGACGAGGCGCTGGCTGGTTACTGTACCAGAGTAGACGCTATAATCCATGTGGACGGTTCGGTCACGGTTGAAGACAACGGCCGCGGCATCCCGGTTGACTGGCACAAGGGTGAAAACAAGTCGGCAGCCGAGGTAGTGATGACGGTACTTCATGCAGGCGGTAAGTTTGAAAACTCTGCCTATAAAATTTCCGGAGGTCTTCACGGGGTTGGAGCATCGGTGGTGAACGCCCTTTCCGAGTATCTCGACCTTGAGATATTCAGGGACGGAAAGGTCTATCACCAGAAGTACGAGAGAGGCAATCCGGTTACGCAGCTTACCGTTACAGGCGAGACCAAGAGAAGAGGGACCAGGGTCAGGTTTAAGCCGGACGCCGAGATATTTGAGACAACGGAATACAGTTTTGATACCCTTTCCCAAAGGCTCAGGGAGCTTTCATTCCTGAACAAGGGGCTCCTTATTACCATAGAGGACGAGAGGAACAACAAGAGGAACGAGTTTGAATACAAGGGAGGGATCATATCCTTTGTGGAGCACCTAAATAAGAACAAGACACCTCTTCATGACCCGATCTACCTCGAGGGCGACAGGGACAATGTTCATATTGAAGTTGCCATGCAGTATAACGATTCATACAATGAAAACACCTATACGTTTGCAAACAACATCAATACCTATGAAGGCGGTACCCACCTGGTAGGGTTCAAGTCCGCCCTTACAAGGACCGTAAACAGCTACATAGCGGCGAACAACCTCTTGAAAGGGCTGAAGGAAAACCTTGAAGGAGATGACATCCGTGAGGGCCTCACGGTAGTTATCAGCGTGAAGATCCCGAACCCACAGTTCGAGGGGCAGACAAAGATGAAGCTCGGCAACAGCGAGGTGAAGGGTTTTGTAGAGAGCCTTGTAAATGAAAGGCTCTCCACATACTTGGAGGAAAACCCGGCTGTGGCAAAAAAGATAGTTGAAAAGGCCGTGGATGCAGCAAGGGCGAGGGAGGCGGCGAGGAAGGCAAAGGAGCTTACCAGAAGGAAAGGGGCCCTGGACGGCTGCTCCCTTCCCGGAAAACTTGCGGATTGCCAGGAGAGGGACCCTGCAAAGAGCGAGCTCTACCTGGTCGAGGGAGATTCGGCAGGAGGCTCGGCAAAGCAGGGAAGGGACAGGAAAAACCAGGCGATCCTTCCATTAAAGGGAAAGATACTGAACGTGGAGAAGGCCAGGTTCGACAAGATGCTCACCAGCCAGGAGATAAGGACCCTTATAACGGCCATGGGGACAGGGATAGGGAAGGAAGACTTCGATATAGCCAAGCTCCGTTATCATACAGCCATAATAATGACCGATGCCGATGTCGACGGCGCCCATATCAGGACCCTTCTCCTCACCTTCTTTTACAGACAGATGCCTTCTATTATAGAAAACGGGCACCTCTATATAGCCCAGCCGCCCCTTTTCAGGGTAAAGAAGGGTAAAGAAGAGAAGTATATAAAAGACGAAGGGCTTCTTAAGGACCATATCCTTGAGCTTGCGACTGACAAGATAAGTCTCAAGACGGAAAAGGTCTCAGTTGGGGGGAAAGGCCTCGCATCCATACTGAAAGGGGTCAACAGGTTCTTTGAATTACTCTCCAAGTTTGAGAACAGGAGGGCAGAAAAAGGGATCATCGCCTCTGCGGTATTGATGGAAGGGCTTAATGAAAGTTCTTTGAGGGACAGGGAATACATAGAAAAGGCGCTGAGCGGACTAAAGGGGTGTGCCGTGAGGGAGTTCCCGGAGATTTCCTCTGTAGAATTTTCCGTTGACGACGACACCGAGCACAACGCCTTCAGGATAACGGCCTCTACTAAGAGAAACGGCCCTAAGATAGAAACAGTGATAGACACAAACCTTGTCACATCTCCTGAGTTTTTGGAACTGAAGGGAATATGCCAGGAGTTCCGTATGATAGGGAGCCCTCCGTGTATGCTTGAGATAGACGGCTCCGTTGTTGCCAGGGTCGATAATATAAGGTCTCTGGTCGGCACCGTGGAGGAGTATGGCAAGAAAGGGCTGTACATCCAGCGCTACAAGGGACTCGGTGAGATGAACCCGGAGCAGCTGTGGGAGACCACGATGAACCCGGAAAAAAGGCACCTCTTGAAGGTTACCGTGGAGGATGCCATAGCAGCGGACGACATGTTCACGGTCCTTATGGGAGACCAGGTGGAGCCGAGGCGCAAGTTTATAGAGGACAATGCCCTGGATGTGAGGAATCTGGATATATAACTTGACATTTATTAAACTTTTCGTTTAGAATGACTTTTTTAATTTTTAAAGGAGTTTTGCCATGAAGAGGACATATCAACCCAATAACCTTAGAAGGAAGAGGACCCACGGCTTCCTTGAAAGGATGAGCACCAAGAACGGCCGCCTTGTGATAAAGAGAAGAAGGGCAAAGGGGCGCAAATCCCTGACAGTTTAAAGTTGGCGGGAGGTGCTGTACCTCTGGACCATTCCTTCACCAAAGGAGAAAGACTTCTTAAGAGGGTGGAATTTCTCGCAGTTACAGAAGGCGGGAAGAAGCTGCATACCAGAAGCTTTATTGTCTTTGTAAGACCGAACAAGCTGGGGCTTTCCAGGATAGGGATAACGGTTACCAAAAAGGTCGGAAGCTCGGTAGTGCGGAACAGGATCAAAAGGGTGGTCAGGGAGTTCTTCCGACTCAATAAGGCCTTGATAGAGACTGGCATAGATATAGTTGTTATAGCTAAGAAGGAGGCTGTCGGTAAAGGTCTCAGAGATATCTCCCTGGAATTGGGGAGGGCGCTTATCCCTGCCTCCAAGACCCCATCACATGATATGGCACATGATATGGCAGGCAATATGGAAGAGATGAGAGGTTAAATGACCCGTTTCCTTGTCTCTGCCATTAAGGTATATCAGAGGTTTGTCTCGCCGATGACCCCCCCATCCTGCCGGTTCCATCCAAGCTGTTCCAGCTACTCCATAGAGACATTAAAAAAGCATGGCCCTGTAAAAGGGTTGTTCCATGCGACAAAAAGGGTGCTGAAGTGCCACCCGTTTCATCCGGGCGGGTATGACCCTGTTAAGTAGCAAAAAGCTTTATTATTTCGGAGTCTAATAAATGGAAAAAAGGGCTGTATTAGCCGTCACACTCTCTTTAATAGTCTTAATCGGGTACCAGTATCTCTTTGCGCCCGAAATGCCTACGGTACCGGAAAAGACGTCATCCGTTTCAGTGACTTCAGGGAAGTCAGCAGAACCGGCTAAGGCCCAGATACCTGCTCAAGAGGCCCCAAAAACGCAGACTCCAGCAGATGCCGGGGTAGAAGGGTTGTCAGGCAAGGAGGTCGTTGTTGAAACCGATACCGTAAGGGCGGTTTTAAATTCAAAAGGCGCTTCGATTAAAAGCTGGACACTGAAGAGGTATAAGGACAAGGCCAATGGAGGAGTTCCTATAGACCTTGTCCCGCCTGCAAGGGAGCAGCTCGGACTCGTCTCTGTAGAAAACGGGAACAAGACACCTGACAACCTTTTATACATGTCCGACAAGGAATCCCTGAACGGCGCCGGGAGTGTAAACTTCACCGCCATGAGGCCTGACGGGGTCAAGATTACAAAGACCTTCACATTCCCGGAGGGCAGCTATAAGGCGGGTATAAAGGTTTCATATGAAAACAGCGGCCCTTCCATGATAACGGAGAGACCGGCCCTGTCTCTGTCAATGCTTTCTAAGGCTGAGGATCGGGGACTTCTCTATCATGAGCTGGTCTACCTTTCAGGGAAGGATGTCAAAAGGGTATACCCTGACAAATTCAAAGATGAAAAATTTGGATCTGGTAAAATAGATTGGGTGTTTCTCGGAGATAAGTACTTTATGACCGCAGTTATCCCTCCAAAGGATGGGGAGAGCGAGGTTTATTCAAAAAAGATAAGCGAAGAGCTTTACGAGGCCTATCTGGTTTCCAAGGCCTTGCAGATCAAGCCTGGGGAATCGGGGGGAGAGGAGTATGAGATATACTTCGGCCCGAAGGAAGTGGATATGCTCAAGGCAGCGGGCTCAAAGCTGGAGCGATCCATTGACCTTGGCTTCTTTGACCTGGTTGCATATCCGGTCCTTCTTGGCCTGAAGTGGATGTATAATTTGATCCCGAACTATGGGTTGGTGGTAATCCTGCTTACGGTTGTAATAAAGGTCTTATTTTGGCCCTTATCCCAGAAGAGCTACAAGTCCATGAAGGATATGCAGAAGCTTGCCCCCTTAATGGAGCAGCTCAGGGAGAAATACAAGGACGACAAGGAGAAGTTGAACAG
The DNA here is from genome assembly GCA_030646755.1 of Deltaproteobacteria bacterium. Classification (GTDB taxonomy): domain Bacteria; phylum Desulfobacterota; class JAENJC01; order JAENJC01; family JAENJC01; genus JAUSKU01. The sequence continues at coordinate 6,001 of JAUSKU010000012.1, read as the reverse complement.
GGAGGTCATGGAGCTGTACAAGAGGTATAAGGTGAACCCCCTCGGAGGTTGTCTACCCATGCTTCTCCAGGCGCCGGTATTTTTTGCCCTGTATACGGTCCTTAACGGCGCCGTTGAGCTGAGGCACGCACCATTCATTCTTTGGATTACAGACCTTTCCGCCAAGGACCCATACTATGTTACGCCTGTCATTATGGGAGCCACCATGTTTATCCAGCAGAAGATGACGCCTTCGAGCGCAGACCCGGCACAGCAGAAGGTGATGATGCTAATGCCGGTGATATTCACCTTCATGTTCCTGAACTTTTCTTCAGGGCTCGTGCTTTACTGGCTGGTTAATAACGTCCTTTCCATAGGACAGCAGCATTATGTTAACAAATATATGAAATGATGGACAAGACCAAAGAGCTTCTTAAGGCCGTTGCCGAGTGCATCCTGGAGGAAGAGGGATCAGTCTTTGTGATAGTAAATGCCGATGCGCTGGATATTCCCCTTGAAGGGACACAGAGGATGATCCTGGGAGGCAAGGCAACACCCTATCTGAACCTGACTGATGAAGGCATAGAGGCGGGCCTTTCTATAAACCGCTTTCACTATGACGCCTTCATCCCCTGGGATGAAGTAAATGCAGTTGAGGGCGACAAGATGGCCTTCTATTGCAGGAGAGTGGATGGGGGAGAGAAAAAGAAAAGGAAAAAGGCAGAGGTTCAGAAGGAGAAGAGACACCTGAAGTTGGTGAAGGATTAAAAAATCACTACGTCCTTGGTGATGAAGCAATAGGAGACATTATTGGAGCCGGTCGGATTGACCATAGGTAAAAAGAAGGTAAGGATTCCCGTAATCCAGGGAGGGATGGGCATAGGAGTATCCCGCTCCGGCCTGGCAGGGGCAGTGGCAAAGAACGGTGGCGTTGGCGTTATAGCCTCCGTTGCACTTGGTCTTATCTCTCCTTATTTCAAAAAGAAATCTGACTATTATGAGGCGAACAAGCTGGCCCTAAGGGACGAGGTAAAAAAGGCCAGGGAGATAGCAGGAAGCGGCATTATCGGCGTTAACTGCATGGTGGCCATCACAGATTATGAAGAGATGGTAAGGGTGTCTGTTGAAAATGGCGCAGACATGATTATATCAGGGGCCGGGCTTCCCACATCCCTTCCAGGTCTGACCAAAGAATACCCTGATGTTGCCCTTGTTCCCATCGTCTCCTCCGTCAAGGCCGCAAGCGTGATTATCAGGAAGTGGGAAAAGAGTTACGGCAGGATACCGGATGCCATAATTTATGAGCATCCCAAGTATGCAGGCGGACATCTTGGCGCTTCCCATGATGAATTGGAGCACCCCAAATACGAGTTTCCAGCGGTTATACCTGATCTCGTAGAGGCGGTCAAACCCTTCGGAAATATCCCGATCATTGCGGCTGGAGGCATCTGGAATGCAGCAGATATAAAAATGGTAATGGCCCTTGGTGCATCAGGCGTTCAGATGGCCTCCCGCTTTGTATGCACACACGAGTGCGATGCCGACATAAAGTTTAAGGAGATCTATATCTCTGCCGGTGACGAAGACCTAGCCATAGTCCACAGCCCTGTAGGCCTGCCCGGAAGGGCGATAAATACCGCATTCATGAAATCTGGGAAAAAGGCCAAAGGGAAAGGGTGTATGGCCAATTGCCTGAAGGTCTGCGCCAAGAGGGACATGGGGGAGGAGTTCTGCATAGCTCTGGCCCTTAAGCAGGCCGTAACCGGCGACATTAAAAACGGTCTCTTCTTTGCCGGTACAAACGCCCCAAGGAGCAGCAAGCTTGTATCGGTTGCAGAGCTCATGAAGGAGCTGGCTGAGGGGTTTGTGCCAGCGCCAATTTCTGTCACTACCTAATGATGCCCCTTATTCTGTTTAAGGGTATTCAATATATCCCTTACCTGAGATTCCGTATTTTTTAAACTCCCGCTGTTATCAATGACAAAATCCGCATACCCTGCCTTCTCAGATAGAGGCATCTGGGCGGATATACGCCTTATGGCCTCTTCCCTGGTGAAACCGTCCCTCTCCATGAGCCTCTTTATATGGGTCTCTTCGTCTACAGTTACAACGATGATCTTGTCGCAATGCCTGTAGTGGCCGCTCTCTATAAGCAGGGGGACGCTCAATATTGTTATTGCATCCGGCTCCCTTTCCCTGATCATTTCTATCGCCTTAAGCTCTTCTTCCAGAACCTTCGGATGGACGATGGCATTGAGCCTTTCCCTCTCTTCCTTGTCCCTGAAGACTATCTCACCCAGGGCCTTCCTGTCTATTTCCCTGTTCTCAAGCAGAATCCCCTTGCCGAAATGGGCCACGATCTCAAACCATGCAGCCTTTTCAGGCTCCACGACCTCCCTGGCAAGCTGGTCCGCATCGATCAGGGCTGCCCCGAGCTCCACGAACATCTTCGCCACTGTACTCTTACCGCTGGCGTAACCGCCTGTCAGGCCTACTATCAGCATGGTTAAACTCCAAGAGAGATAAAGCTCAACTGCCTTCCTGTCTTTCCTTTTTCGCCCCGATGAGAAAAGAAGAGGTCTGTCCTGCAGGAGGTGCAGATGCCTGAAACATCTATATCGGCTATCCCCATTTCCTGCAACTGAAGCAGGTTGGCCCTGGGAAGGTCTAAATACCATTTACCTTCCCGCTGGACAGAGGCATTGCCTCTATAACCCACGGCATCAACAACCTCTTGACCTACCTCATAACAGCAAGCCCCTATGGCAGGCCCAATGGCAGCCCTGATCTCCTGCGGCCTGCTTTCAAACCTCTCGACCATCATCTTAACGGTCTTTGATGCAATCTTTGAGGCAGTCCCCTTCCACCCTGCATGGACTGCGGCCATGACCTTGTTTCTGCTGTCTAAAAAGAGGACCGGGACGCAGTCTGCGGTCAGTATCCCTATGGAAATCCCCTTTATATCGGTTATTATGGCATCCGCCTCAAACGGCTTCACATCTTCTGGAGTCGTATCGGTACTGTCTATTATAACAACCCGGTCGCTGTGGACCTGGCTTACTGTAAATATCTTATCTCCATCTGTTCCAAATGCCTTTGCCACCCTTTTCTTGTTCTCCGTTAGGTTCTCATCCCTGTCCTCTTCCCTCCGTCCCAGATTCAGGGATGCCAAGTGGCCGGAACTGACCCCGCCGGTTCTTCCAAGAAAGGCATGGACAAGGCCTGGGACCCCTTCAAGCTTCGGGGATGAATAGTATGTAATTCCCTGGATTGTTTTCAGCATGTTTTTAATAGGAACCTTGACACAGATTTTCACTGATTTTTATGATTTTCACAAGTATGTATCACAACTAATCTGTGATTATCTGTGTCCAAAGCACTTCTCTGCGTCTCTTCGGTAAGTTAATCTTCTACGACGTCGCCCAGGGCATCAAGGACAATCTGAAAATCTTCCGGGATAGGGGCTGTAAACTCCATATATTTGTTGCTTTCAGGGTGTATGAATCCCAGAATAGTTGCATGAAGGGCCTGCCTGCCGAGTTTTTTTATAACCTTTCTCAACTTCGGGTCCTTAACGCCGATTATCCTCTCCTTTCCGCCATAAACCTGGTCTCCAACTACAGGATGGTTTATGCTGGAGAGGTGGACCCTTATCTGATGAGTCCTGCCTGTCTCGAGGGTAAGCTCTATAAGGGTGAACTGGTCGAACCTGCTTAGCACCTTAAAGTGGGTTACAGCCGTCTTTCCCCTCCTCGTCTTTACAGACATCTTTTTTCTGTCACTCTGGTGCCTGCCTATCTCAGACTCGATCGTTCTCTTATCCCCTTTTATGACCCCATGAACAAGGGCGGTATACTTCCTCTTTACGGAGTGTTTCTTGAACTGGGCGCTGAGCGACTGGTGGGCCTTATCGCTTTTAGCTGCTATCAACACCCCTGTCGTGTCCTTATCAAGCCTGTGGACAATGCCGGGCCGTAGCTTCCCTCCAATTCCGGAGAGGTCTTTACAATGATAAAGGAGTGCATTTACCAGAGTCCCTGTATAGTTTCCTGCCGCTGGGTGCACAACCAGCTTGGCCGGTTTGTTTATCACAACCACCTCGCTGTCCTCGTACAGGATTTCGAGGGGAATAGGCTCAGGAAGCGCCTCTATAGCATCAGGTTCAGGGATGGTTATATCGATCTCTTCTGCCTCCCTGATCTTATGGCTCGCCTTGGCCTGTTTGTCGTTAACCATTACAAGGCCTTCTTCTATGAGCCTCTGTATCTGGGAGCGGGTCAGCGAAGGGTGTTTTAGGGTAAGGAACAGGTCAAGCCTCTGTCCTGCATCTTCTGGTGGTACTGTATATTGGGTTTTATTCATAAGAATGTCCTTTTAGACCAAGTTGCTTTCAAACAGCTGCTTATCAGGTTAATGAAAGCTTACTTGGTATTATACCCGGATTGGGTGTTAACCGCCTCCTCATACTCCTCAGGGGTGTTGATATTTACAAAGGGTGAGGGCTCAGAGATATAAGGTGCAAGCTCCTCTTCCGACACCTCTCTTACCCTGACTTCAGGGTAAAAGCCTATGATCCTCAAATCCCCCTTATTTATCATGGCCTCCATCGACTTACTGCACCTCTTTGAATAGACAGCATGAAGGGGTTCGTAGCCGTCTTTCAGTCGCGGAACAACCACATCGTAACCCCCTTTTAGACTTATAAGGAACTCGATCAGCTCTCTCCTGAGAAAGGGCATGTCGCAGGAGGCGATGAAGGAGTGGTCATGTGAAGAATGGATAAGGCCAGTGTATATGCCGCCCAGGGAGCCTTTGCCTGGAAAGATATCGGTTACTGTCTTAATGCCGAGATTGGCGTACTCTTCAGGGGTGTTGGTAACAATGATTACCTTTGGAAATATCGATTTAAACAGGTCGACAGTGTGCTCTATTATCCTCCGGCCGCCGAAGTCAAGGAGTGCCTTGTTGCGACCCATCCGGCTGCTTTTCCCGCCGGCAAGGATTATTCCGGTAACTTCAAGCTTTAGGTTTCCCATTTTTCCTGGTCTTGATCTTTATGACAATATCCTCCGCCTTCTGGCACCCCTTGAGGGCGGATAGAGAACCTAAGATGGAGTTGGTCAGGAACAATTCAATGAAAGGCTTGAGCGCAACATGTTTCCCGTTTACAACAAGCGTAATCCTTTCGGGTCTGTAGCCTTTTATAACCTTTTCCTCTATTATGTCTGCCAGACCTTTAGCATCGTTTATGTCTACCGTTGGGACCTTTACCTCTACCGGATAGTCAGATGCCACTGCTATCAGATTCTCATCCTCAGTACAGATGAGTTCCCTCTTCTGGGCCTTCCTGGTGACCTCCACCTTTGGGTAGGCCTCCCTCTTGTACCCTTCAGAGATGATTAAATCCACATCCTGAATATATCTTGCCCTTATCTCCTCAAGGGTCATGTCCTTGTCTGTATCGCTGATCACCGCGATCTTTTCGGGGGACGAGATGATGGTTGTCCTGGCCCCGGCCTTCTTGTGCCTCCAGGAGTCCTTACCCTCTTTGTCCACGTCGAACCCGTGGACATCATGCTTTATTGTTGCAACCCTGTAACCCTTCTTAATAATCTCAGGGATCAGCTTTTCGAGAAGTGTGGTCTTGCCGCTGTCGGACGTGCCGACTATGGAAACTATAGGTATCATGGGAGGGCAGTATATCAGAAAGGGGAGATGTATACAATAAGGGTTAAGTGAAGTTTGGCAGATTTGGCAGAACCCCAATATTTTCTGGCCCAAGTGGGGAATTTCGATGCCCGGAACTCTGCACGGCAAGCCTCATCCGTTTGCGCCACCATAGACGAGGGGACTGTCCCCGTAAAAGTCAATGGTATTTTGTATCCCAAATTCCGACATAGAATCGGGCAGCTATTCGGGGCATCAGCAGTATAGGCTGTTATGCTGCAATAATATTACCAAAACTACTCTTTTTTTGTCTTAACCGCCGTTGCCTACCGAAACGGTTTTGAGCAAATCGTTT
>JAUSKU010000007.1 GCA_030646755.1 Deltaproteobacteria bacterium | reverse complement strand
GAGTTTTTGACAGCATTGATGCTCTTGAAAACAATTTATCGTCATCGTTACGGGAAATGGAGTTGGATAGCAAACGTGTGAAGTCTATTGTTGCTTGGCCGTGGATTATTAATTCACTTATGAATTAGAAATGGAATTACAAGGTATGACAACTTAGCAAACAGCCCAAATCGGTGGAGAAACCGTGCGGAAAGCCTGCTTACCTCGAGCGAACTGCTTGCGTCCCATTCACGTTTATTTGATCCAAGTTCGACCTTTGCGGAATTGCCTCCGTTGAACTCCGTTGACGTCAAAATTATGCCGATCGTTCTTATGTTAAGGGCAATGGCCATTGAGTGTTTATTCAAGGGAATGTGGCTACAATTAGGTGAGGTGCTGACGAAGAACGGAAAGTATATAGGTATCCCTAACATTCGAGATCATGACCTACTAAAATTGGCGGCAACTGTGCTTCCGCGCCATTCTATTAAGCTTGAAGAAGCCGACTCAGACATGATTATGAGATTAAGTTTCTATATTGTGAGGGGAAGATACCCGAGCCATCTGAACTGGCAGAGAACGGCCCCGCGCAATTTGCACGACGGAAGGTTCGGTTCCCCACAGTATTGGAATACAGTCGAAGATGAACCACGTTTCTCTAATTTGATAAAGACATGTCGAAAGACTTTGCCAGAAGGGCCGCCTTACTCCTCGTTGCAGCGATGCGATGGCCGATGTGCCGCTTCGCATTGAGGAAAAGAGCAAAAGCCTTGAGGGTGTCGCTAAACACTTTTTAAGAACCAGCCGCAGCGCCTGACTGAGGAGGAGATTGCGGTTGTGGAGGGGAAGGATGGGTGAGGCGGTAAAACATACGCCGGTCATTTATGGCGAGATAAAGGCAATTCTGGAATCAGCCCGCTCTCAGGCATTCCGTGCTGTGAACTTTGCAATGGTACAGGCTTACTGGAATATTGGCAGGGTGGTCGTTGAAGAGGAGCAACGGGGAAAGGCCAGGGCCGGGTACGGCGAATATCTGTTACAGGATGTGTCGGAACGGTTAACAAAAGACTTCGGCAAGGGTTTTGATTACTCAAACCTGAAGAATATGCGCCAGTTTTACCTTACATTCCCAATTGGCGACGCACTGCGTAGCCAATTGAGTTGGACTCATTATCGCCTGCTGATGCGAGTGGAAAAGGAGTCGGCGAGAGAATTCTATCTGGAGGAATGCATTTCCTCCAACTGGAGCACCCGCCAGCTTGAGCGGCAGATAAACTCCTTCTACTATGAGCGACTATTGGCAAGTCGCGACCGGAAACCTGTGAAGGCGGAAATCCATGAAGTTGAGCCAAGCCCCACCCTGGAAGACATAATAAGAGACCCTTACGTCCTCGAATTTCTGAACCTCAAAGACACCCCGGCTTTCAGGGAAAAAGAACTTGAATCTGCCTTGATAGGCAAGCTCCAAGAGTTTATGCTGGAGTTGGGAAAAGGATTTTCCTTTGTGGCCCGCCAGAAGCGGTTCACTTTTGATGGACAGCACTTCTTTATAGACCTTGTCTTTTACAATTACATGCTCAAATGCTTTGTCCTCATAGACCTGAAGGTCGGCACACTTTCGCACCAGGACTTGGGTCAGATGCAGATGTATGTCAACTACTATACACGGGAGATGAGAAACGAGGGGGACAATCCGCCCATTGGTATTATCCTCTGCGCCGACAAGAGCGACGCTGTCGTCCGCTATACCCTGCCGGAGGGCAGCAAACAGATATTTGCTTCCCGCTACAAGCTCTACCTGCCGACGGAAGAAGAGCTTAGAGCTGAAATCATTCGTGATCGGGATATGATAGAGCGGGAACGGCGGCTGCGGGAGTAGATAGATGATTGTCCCGCGCCTTGAGGTAGAGATCAACCGGCTGGTTTAGGGGCTTTACGGGCTTACAGAAGCACTACTTTTGGAATCTGTGGATATGAATTTATGCAAATTGACCTCCCTAACGATCTCCTTTCAATAATCAACACGGACCATAAACCTTCCCTTAAAGAACTCAAGGAATATATAACAAGGGGACATGAGTGGCTACTTACAAGGCACAGGAACGGTGCATCCGGTTTTGAAATTGTAAAGGGGCATACCCACCTTATAGATCACCTCATTATGAGGCTCTTTCTTGATGCCAGGGATGAAGCATCGGCAAGGCACCCGGAAGGAAAAGAGAGATGCTCCATTATTGCCATAGGAGGTTACGGAAGGGGTGAGCTTAACCCGTATTCTGATATAGACCTGCTCTTTCTTTATCCGGCAACCATAAACCCTTATCTAAAAACCCTTACCGAGGGTATCCTCTATCACCTCTGGGATCTGGGCCTTACAGTGGGATTCAGCACCAGGACTATTTCAGACTGCGTCAAGATCGCAAGGTCAGACCTTACCGCCAGGACAGCATTGATGGATACAAGGCTGATAGCCGGGGATGACTCCTTTTATGCGGAGATGGAGGACGTCCTTCTCAGGGAGGCGACAGGCAAAGGCGTCGACAGCTTCATAAAAGAAAAGGTGCTGGAAAACGAAGAAAGGCACGGGAGGTACGGCTCCTCTGTTTATATACTGGAGCCCAATATTAAGGACGGGGAGGGAGGCTTACGGGACATACATACCGCCCTCTGGGTATCAAAGGCCAGGTTTAAGGCCGTGAGCTTCAGGGAGCTGATGAAGAAAGGGGTCATTACACCAAAGGAACTCAGGTTCTTTGAGAGGTCCACTGAGTTTCTCTTCAGGGTAAGGAATGAGCTCCACTACCTTTCCGGGAGGAAGAACGACCAGATGACCTTTGATTACCAGGAGAAGATAGCCAGTTTCATGGGATTCAAGGACACCCTGCATCATCGGGCAGTGGAAGGATTTATGAGGGGATATTACATCTATGCCAGGAACATAAATCAGTTCTCCAAAATCCTTATCAGAAGGGCGTCTGCCGGTCCCGGTCTCAGGGAGAGGCTTCTTCACAAGATATCTCAGAGGGACATAGGAGACGGATTTAAGGTATTCCATAACAAGATAACCGTTACAGCGTTGAACGCCTTTGAGGCAAGACCTTCCCTTATGATGAAGGGTTTTGAGCAATCCCTTCGGCACGGCCTTCCTTTCAATGATTTCACGGAGGAACTTATAAGAAAGAACCTTCGCCTTGTGGACGATCCCTTCAGGCTCTCAGAGGATGTGAACCAGATATTCCTTTCGATCCTCAAGGGCAAAAAGGGTGTTTACGAGACCCTTAATATGATGCACGACCTCAGGTTCCTGGGGAAGTTCATACCTGAGTTCGGGAAGACTTTCTGCAGGGTCCAGCACGACATATACCACATCTATACACTTGATACCCATTCCCTGTTCACTGTGATGGAGCTGAGAAGGCTTTTGGAAGGGGATTATGCGAGGGAGTTCCCCTTCCTTACAGAGATAGCGGGGGGGGTCGAGAACCATCATATCCTTGTCCTGGCAGGCCTCTTCCACGACATAGGGAAGGGGGTTGGCAAGGGTCATGCCGAGATAGGCGCGGAGATGGCAAGGGGGATCGCGTCCAGGATGGGGCTTCCGGCTCAGGAAATCGAACTACTCGTTTTTCTGGTAAGGAGACACCTGCTTATGGCCCATATATCCCAGAGGAGGGACATATCGGACGAGAGGCTCATCCTTGATTTCTGCAAAGAGGTTGGTGATCCCGAGAGGCTCAGGATGCTGTATCTCCTGACCTTTGCAGATATGAGGGCCGTAGGGCCTGACGTATGGACGCCCTGGAAGGGATCTCTCTTGGAGGAGCTTTACAGGATAGGCTCCCAGGTGTTTGACAGAAAGCTCATGGCAGAGAGGGTGGATGAAAGGGCTGCAAGGAGGCTTAAGGATGTCCACTCAATTCTCAGGGGCGAGGTAAGCGAGCCTTACCTCATAGATTACTTCAAGACCCTTCCTGCCAGGTATTTCAGTTCAAACAATGCGGAGGATATTTCAGAACATATAAGGATGTTTAAAGGATTATCGGTGCGGCCCCTTTCAATAGAGATAAGACATAACAGGGACCTTGGTTTCAGCGTCGTAACCATATGCACGCTGGATATTGCAGGCCTTTTTTCAAAGATAACCGGGGTCATGGCGGCCAATGGAGTAAACATACTTAATGCGCAGGTTTATACAAGAAAGGACGGCACTGTCCTAGACATACTGAGCGTTAACGACCCTTACGGCCGGTTAATAGAAGACGAAAAAAAGTGGGAGGCTTTAAAAGAGGGGCTGCTCTCGGCTATCGAGGGAAGGGTTTCAGTAGACAGGCTGGTGGCAAGGATGGCAATGCCCTCCGCTATCAAGGAGAAGACAAAACCGAGGCATCCGACCGTTGTGGAGATAGACAACCTTGTCTCTGATACCCACACCGTGATAGACATATTTGCCAACGACAGGATAGGCCTCCTTTACAGTATCACCAGCACCCTGGCCGGACTTGGCCTTTATATAGATGTGGCTAAGATTTCAACCAGGGGGGACCAGGCAGCAGACGTCTTTTATGTGAAGGACATATTCGGACACAAGATAACGGATCAGGGAAAGCTCGATAAGATTAAAGCAGCGATACTTGAAGTGGTATGACCTTTGTCCTGTCTATGAAGGGATGCCTGAATCCACCACAGGCAATCAATGCAAAATGAATATGGAAAGAAATAGGCGTTGGTGATTATCCCATCGACGTCATGAAACATAGGGATTAAAGGTTATCAAAGGGGGGATACAATTTGCACCCCCTTTATATAAGAGGCGTGTTAATTTCAGTTGTCGCTATTTTGTCGACAGCAGTCTTCGCGAGATATACGCAGCAACGAATTATTTATTGGGAGGGTAAATACAAATTGTATACACTGTAGTACCAGCCCGTGCGGGCGGGTAAGGATTGAAAGTGTCCCCTCAAAGGTATTTTGCCATATCCTTAAAACTAAATCCCCTCAACATCGGCCTTTCCATTCCCTTGTGCTGGATCAAAACTTTAAATATGCTTCCCATGCCGCCAGGCATAAGGAGCTTTTTCAAGGTTATATTGTTTTTAAAGGCATCACCCCCCCCCAGCCCCCCCTTATCAAGGAGGGGAGCAGAGAGAGGCTGAAATTCCTCTTCTATTCCGCATCCCATGAGAAAGTAAGACTGATCTGTGAATCCAGTTACCTCAAGTCCGGCGGTCTTGCCTGCATCTGCCAGTGACGTAAAGTCAACATGGGACGTTATGTCCTGCTCGCCGATATTTACGTAAGGATCTTCAGTGGCTTGGTGTTTGTAGTAGCAGATCAGTGTCCCCCTGTTCCTTTCCGGTGAATAAAACCCTCTTCTTGGATAGCCATAATCTATGGTTATGACAAACCCTTTTTTTAGCTTGTCCCCGACCTCTTTTACCCAATCAATGGCCTTGAGATTGACCTCTGTTGTATAGCCGTTCTCATAGGGACCTTCTAATTTGGTTAGAAAATCAGAGAGCCTTTGGTCGGATAAGGTGTCTTCTGCCTCAATAAATCTCCCGTTCTCAAAAGTTACATAGATCTCATTCCAGCGACCATTTGAATATCTGACCTTGTGGACAGGGAAGGCATCTATCAGCTCATTGGAAAGGACGATTCCGACCCCACCCTCACCCTTGACCCTCTCCCTGAGGGAGAGGGGAGGGGAGAGGGCCTCCCTTATATCCGGTACCCAGGAAACCTTGTCAATCAGGCCTAACTCTTTCACATGTCTTTTCTGCCTCTCGATAAAGTCGGGACTCTTTTCAACAATGAAGTATCTCAATCCCTGAAAGAGGGAAGGGGCCTTTTCTCTCGCAGATACAAGTATGTCTGCACAAAGGAGGCCTTTGCCTGCCCCTATCTCGACGAGGTTAAGGGGGGTAGAGACGTAACATTTTACGTCTCTACAAAGAATTCCCCACATCTCCTCTATCTGTCTCATTATGCAGGTCCCGAAGGCCCTGTGTACATCGGTGCTTGTATAATAATCCCCTCCCTTCCCTATCCTGGCTCTTTCTGATGTGTAATAGCCATACTGAGGGTGATAGAGGGCTGAATCCATAAACTCCACAAAGGTGGTCCTGCCTTTTTCCCTGATCAGGGAGCGAATCTCATCTATTATCATTGTATTTCGAGAATCCATAGTTTGATAAAGATATATCCAATCAGAGTACGTGTCAATATCATCAAGGATTGGCCATAAATTGGCCATAAATTGGTTGACGTCATATGAGGAATTGCGTATAATAAACCCCATGCGGCTTTTTGTAAGATATTATTTGTGGATCTTTGCCGTCCTTCTTCTTGCGGGATGCAGTAACGGCAAAGTTGATTATATTCCGAAGGGCGAGAAGGTTGCCGGCGAGAATAGAGAAAGGCTTGTCCTTGGTGTAATGCCATCCCTCCCTCCCACAAAGTTATTCACAAAATATCAGCCCCTTGCTGATTATCTGACGAGGAAGACCGGCAAAGAGGTTGTCATATCCACTGCCCCCAACTTCCAGGAATATATGGTTAGGCTTCAAAAGGGGGAATACGAAATGATCCTCCCTAATCCATATCAGTACATAATGGTGAGCAAGTCCCCAGGATATGCTCCGCTGGTGAAGATATCCGGTATTCCTTTTCAAGGTTTTATAGTGGTGCGGAAGGATAGCGGGATAAACGGCATCCAAGACCTTAAGGGGAAAAAGATCGCATATCCTGACCCTTCAGCCTTGGCTGCCACCATGCAGGTAAGGGCATATCTTAAACGAAACGGGATAGATCCCGAAAGAGATACAAGGGAGTCTTATGCTGCCAGCCAGGAGTCGGTGATCTTCGGTGTTCACCAAAGGCTTTTTGATGCCGCAGGGACATGGCCTGAGGCCCTTGAAGGAACCCCTGATGATATTCGTAAAGGGCTAAAAGTCCTGGCAGAGACAGAGACACTTCCCCATCGCCCTATAGCCATAAGGAGTGACATTCCCTCCGATGTCTCTGAAAAGGTAAAAAAGGCACTCCTCAGCATGAACGATGACCCCGAAGGCCACAATATCCTGGCCTCTATTGGATACCATGCATTTGAGGCCGTCTCAGATAAAGATTACGATAAGGTCAGGGAGTGGGCAAGGAAGAACGGCTATCCTTTTTAGCAAGGGGTGAGATATGGATAAAAATAAAAAGCGTATAAGTCTCAGGACATCCCTTATCATATCAATCAGCCTTGTCCATGCCATCCTTATGGGCCTCTTTGTTTCCCACAGTACAAGGGCGAGCAGGGAGCTTATCAGCGAGGAGATGAAGGGAAGCGCCAAAAGCTTTGCAAGGATGCTGGCAACCACTGCAACCAACTCAATCCTTTCCAGTGATATCAGCTCCCTCCATGAATATGTTGATAAGACCGGTAAGGAACACAACGTCTCTTACGCAATAATCCTTGACAGCGAAGGTACCGTCCTGGCGAGTACCGAGAAGAAGTTTGATGGTTACATCCTGAGTGACGATGTGAGCAAGAGGGCGAATTCCTCATCCGGCGAACTCCTCCAGGTGGCAGGGAATGTGTTTGACGTATCTGTACCGATATTTCTTGAAGGGAAGAAGGTCGGTATCGCAAGGGTTGGGGTCTCTACAGAGACGATGCTCCAGAAGATAGCCGCTGTAAGGGGGGACGGGATAAGGATGACCCTGTTTGCCATCCTGGTTGGCTCCATGGTGGCTGTGCTTATAGCGCTCCGGGTTACCAGAGGGCTTGGCAGTCTCGGGAAGTCAGCCAACGAGATGACCGGTGGATATCTTAATACCAGGGCACAGGTGGATTCTTACAGGGAAATAAATGAACTGGTTTATGCCTTTAATCATATGGCTGATGCCATCCAGGAAAGGGAGGAGGAACTCCAGCAGAGCATCGAGGAGCTCGATCATGCCCAAGAGGAATTACAATCTGCCAATGAAGAACTCCAGCAAAACTATGAGGAGCTTGAGCATACCAATGAGGAGCTGCAGTGCACCACTGAAGAACTTCAGACTACAAATGAGGAGCTATCTCAGGCCAATGACATGGTCATGGAGGCGGACCGCCTCAAGTCCGAGTTCCTTGCAAACATGTCCCACGAACTCAGGACGCCTCTGAATTCCATCCTTGCCCTTTCAGGGATCCTCATTGCCAGGATGGACGGGGATCTTACCGAGGAACAGGATAAGCAGGTCAGGATAATTCAGAAGAGCGGAAAGAACCTCCTGGAGCTCATAAACGACATCCTTGACCTCTCCAAGATAGAGTCCGGGAAGATGGAGGTAAACGCGGAGGAGTTTTATGTCGAGGATGTCGTCGGTGATGCCAGGTCAACTGTAACCCCGTTGGCCACTGAAAAAGAGATTAACATCACCTTAATAAAGGATGAAACTATTCCTGTGATCTTTAGCGACAGGAACAAGATAAAACAGATGCTCCTTAACCTCCTTTCCAATGCAGTGAAGTTTACTCCAAAGGGAGGTTCAATTACCATAAGTGCGATTGACAGGGACGGGCGAGTCGAGCTTAGAGTGACTGATACCGGGATAGGGATAGCAAAGGAAAACCTTGATAAGATATTCGATGAGTTCCGTCAGGTGGACGGCTCCAGCACAAGGGAATATGGGGGTACCGGCCTTGGGCTTGCTATAACAAAGAGGCTTGTAAACCTTATCGGCGGAGAGATAAGAGTTGAAAGCGAGATAGGTAAAGGTTCGACATTTATAATAAACATACCTGTGATGCTGGACGGGGTTGAGCCCCTTAATGAGGCGGTCACCCGGATAGACCCGGAAAGGAAGACGATCCTGGCTGTTGACGACGACCCGTCTGTCATATACGTCCTCAAGAAGTACCTGGAGGGTGAAGGCTACCAGGTTGTTCCGGCCCATAACGGTGCGGAGGCTATAAGGCTTGCCAGGGAGGTTAATCCTTTTGCCATAACCCTTGACATAATGATACCGGGTAAGGATGGATGGGATGTAATAAACGAGCTCAAAGGTGATCCGGCCACAGAGCACATCCCCATCGTCGTCATATCTATACTGGACAATAAGTCCCTCGGTTTTTCCTTAGGCGTCACAGAATACTTGACCAAGCCTGTGGAAAGGGACACGGTCCTGAATGCTCTCGGAAGGCTTATGCCGTCAAGATGTGTCGGGATGGATTGCACCCCGAATATCCTCGTTGTAGATGACGACCCGATCCATATAATGGCCATGAAGGCGGTATTAACTGGAAACGGTTACAAGACAATGGTTGCCCCTGGAGGTAAAGAGGCTTTAGAGATATTAAAGGAAGCAACCCCATGCGCCATAATATTGGACATCATGATGCCCGAGGTTGACGGCTTCATGGTCCTGGAAGAGCTGAAGAAGAGGGAAGAGACCAGGGGTGTCCCTGTGATAATCCTTACTGCAAAGGACATAACCGATGAGGATAAGAAGAGGCTTAACGGCAGCATCGAAGGATTGATAACAAAGGGGCTTTTCGCCCAGGATGAGATATTGAAGGATCTAAAGAACATAGTCGAGAGGAGAGGGGCAATTGGCGAATAAGATGACAGGGAAGATACTTCTTGTTGATGATGACCCGGACAATATTTACATATTTGCCCATATCCTTGAGAGGTCTGGGTACACGGTCATAAAGGCAAAAAACGGTCTCGAGGCGGTAAAGATGGTAGAGACAGAAGCTCCCGACCTTATCCTGATGGACATGCAGCTCCCTGTCATGAGCGGATATGAGGCCACTGAGAAGATCAGGAATATGGTGGATATACCGATAATAGCCTTGTCTGCCCATGCCATGCCTTCCGACATGGACAAGGCCTTGAAGGCAGGATGTATAGATTATATATGCAAGCCGATAGAATATCAGAGTTTCATGAAAAAGATTGACGACTTCTTTTGTAAAAGAGCAGGGAATGCATAATGGGTCCGTTTACCATTTTTTTCTTGACATAGAAATATAAATATTAAATAATACCCCTTACAATTGAATACGTAATTGAACTTATCAAGAGTGGTGGAGGGACTGGCCCTGAGAAACCACAGCAACCGGCCTCGAAAGAGGCGTCAGGTGCTAACTCCAGCGAGGCTAAATGCCTTGAAAGATAAGAAGCGGTATATAGAAACCTCTTCTTATCAGATAAGAAGAGGTTTTTTTATTTTGGAGGTTTGTATGAAGATTAAGGTAAACGGAAAAGATGAAGAGATAACCGGCATAGAGTCGATTACAGTGATTGACCTTCTGACCAAAAGGGATATAAATCCTGAGATGGTATCAGTAGAGGTTAATGACAAGATACTGAGTAAAGAAGAGTTTACTACGACACTCTTGAAAGAGGGTGACAGGGTAGAGTTTTTATATTTTATGGGAGGCGGATGTCTCGTCTCGTAAATGATATAACCGAGCTTATCGGTGATACGCCGATGGTGAGGCTCAACTGTATAGTCGAGGCAGGCTGGGCTGATGTCTATGCCAAGCTTGAGTCGTTTAATCCTGGAGGCAGTGTCAAGGACAGGATATCCCTCTCCATGATAGAGGCGGCAGAGAAAGAGGGTGTTTTAAGGCCCGGTGGTACTATAGTAGAGCCGACCAGCGGGAATACAGGTATAGGCCTTGCCCTTGTCTGCGCTGTAAGGAAATACAGGCTGATACTCACCATGCCGGAGAGCATGTCTCTTGAGAGAAGGTCTATATTGACCGCCTACGGTGTTGAACTGGTTCTTACCCCTGCCCAGGAGGGGATGGACGGGGCCATCAGGAAGGCAGAGGAGTTGAAGGCCCAGAACCCTGATTACTTCATGCCCCAGCAGTTCAAAAACCCTGCAAACCCTGACGCTCACAGAAGGACAACAGCCCTGGAAATTATAGAGGCAATGGGAGACAGAACAATAGATGCCTTCGTGGCCGGGGTTGGGACAGGTGGGACGATAACCGGTACAGGCGAGGTCTTGAAGGAAAGGTTTTCGGGGATAAAGGTTTTTGCAGTAGAGCCAAAGGGCTCACCGGTCCTATCTGGAGGAAGGCCTGGGCCTCATAAGATACAGGGGATTGGGGCAGGTTTCATGCCGGAGGTATTGAATAGAAAGGTGTTTGACGAGGTGATCCAGGTATCCGATGATGATGCCTACGACACGTCAAAGAGGCTTGCCAAAGAAGAAGGGCTCCTGTGCGGTGTATCCTCAGGCGCCAGTGCCTTTGCTGCTTTCCAGGTAGCATCCCGACTTGGAAAGGGGAAGAATGTGGTCGTGATCTTCCCTGATACTGGGGAGAGGTATTTCAGTATGGATAAGTATTTTTGCAGGTAAGAGGTAATTAATGAACTTTACAGAAGAACAGATAAACAGATACAGCCGCCACATCATCCTCCCTGAGGTGGGAGGAAAGGGGCAGGAGAAGATCAGCAGCGGAAAGGTACTTATCATAGGTGCGGGCGGGCTTGGTGCCCCTGCTGCCCTTTACCTGGGCGCAGCAGGAGTAGGTACCATCGGGATTGCTGATGGAGATGAGGTTGATCTGACAAACCTTCAGAGGCAGATAATCCATCACACCCCTGATGTGGGAAGGCCCAAGGTAGTTTCTGCCATGGAAAAGATAAACCAGATAAACCCTGACGTGAAGGTTGTTACATATCCGACAAGGGTTGACTCCCACAATATATTGGAGATCATGAAGGGTTACGATGTTGTGATGGACGGCACAGACAACTTTGCAGCCAAGTTCCTTATCAACGATGCCGCTGTGATGGCAGGGAAACCCCTGGTTCACGGTGGAATACTCAGGTTTGTCGGACAGGTGTTCACCATAGTTCCGGGAGAAACTGCCTGCTACAGGTGCGTTTTCCTTAGTCCGCCTCCGCCTGATGCAGTGCCTACGTGCAAGGAGGCCGGAGTCCTGGGTGCAATTGCAGGGCAGATAGGAATACTTCAGGCTACAGAGGTAATGAAGCTGCTTCTTGGAATAGGGAAGCCTCTTAAGAACAGGCTTCTGACTTATGACGCCCTTAGGTCAAGATGGCGGGAGATAGGATTGAAGAAGAATCCGAACTGCCCGGTATGTGGTGAAAACCCGAAGATCAAGAGTTTGATAGATTATGAACAGACGGTGTGTGAGTTGAAATAAAAAAGTGGCCAGTGGCCAGGGATCAGTGGCCGGTTTTTTGATAATGCCACTGACTGACCACTGACCACCGATAACTGATTTAGGAGGTAAGGATGAGTTTTGTAAAAGGTCTTAGATGCAGGGAGTGTCACAAGGAATATCCCATAGAGCCTCTGCACGTATGCGAATTCTGCTTTGGCCCTCTCGAGGTTGTCTATAACTATGACGAGATAAAGAAGGTACTTACCAGGGATGCCATATCAAAGAGGGCTCCCAATATGTGGAGATACAAGGAGCTGATGCCCCTGAACGGGGAGCCTACAGTTGGCGCCCAGGTCGGCTTTACCCCTCTGGTTAAGGCGGATAACCTTGCGAAGGCCCTTGGCGTAAAGGAGCTTTATGTAAAGAACGATGCTGTCTGTTACCCAACCCTTTCATTTAAAGACAGGGTGGTCTCCGTTGCAATCTCCAAGGCCAAGGAGTTCGGCTTCAAGGTGGCAGGATGCGCATCTACCGGCAACCTGGCAAACTCTGTTGCAGCCAACGCCACGGCAGCCAATATGGAGAACTTCATATTCATCCCCAACGACCTGGAACAGGGGAAGGTACTGGGGACATTGATATACAAGACCAACCTTGTAAGCATTAAGGGGACCTATGACGATGTAAACAGGCTGTGTGCGGAGATAGCCGGGAAATACGGCTGGGCCTTTGTCAATGTCAATATAAGGCCTTTCTATGCCGAGGGTTGCAAGACATATGCATATGAGATATTTGAGCAGCTTGGCTGGAAGGTCCCAAAGCATATAGTTGTCCCTATGGCGGGGGGGTCTCTGCTGAACAAGATATGGAAGTCTGCCCAGGAGTTCCATAAGCTTGGTCTTACCGATGATGCGGACATGAAGCTCTATGGTGCCCAGGCGACCGGATGCTCTCCCATTACTACGGCGGTCAAGACAGGGCATGATCTGATAAAGCCGGTTAAGCCGAATACCATAGCAAAGTCATTAGCCATAGGAAACCCGGCAGACGGCTTTTATGCAGCAAAGGCGATGAGGGAGAGCGGCGGATGGGGAGAAGATGTCTCTGACGAAGAGATAGTAGATGGTATAAAGCTTCTGGCAAGGACTGAAGGTATATTTACAGAGACCGCCGGAGGTGTGACGGTAGGAGTAACAAAAAAACTAATAGAGCAGGGCAGGATTCCAAGGGATGAATCAATAGTCATCTGTATCACGGGGAATGGCTTGAAGACCCTGGAGGCCGTTGTCGGGAAGATCGGCGCCCCTGAGGTAATAAATGCCAAATTGAGCGAGTTTGATGAGCTTTATAAGACGATGAAAAAATAGAAAAAGGTAAAGGTAAAGGTAAAGGTAAAGGAGAGCTTCTTCTCTACCTATACCTCTACCTGAATTAAAATAGGGGGTTTAATATGCTCGATCATTACATAGAAGACGAGAAAGACAAGGTAGAGGTAACTGTCCCGGTTATCGGAAAGACTGCCGGGGTCATGAGTTTTAACGACCTCAAGACAGGTGGTTACATAAAACAGCGACAGAAGGACAAGTTTACTGTACGGTGCATGGTCCCCGGAGGTAGGCTGCCTATAAAGAAGTTGAAGAAGATCGTTGAGGTGGCCGAGAAGTATGGGGCTGATTATGTGCATCTCAGTATAAGGCAGTCGTTGGAAATCCCGTATGTGGATTACCATAATTTTGACAAGGTTGTGGCGGAGTTGTCGGAGGTTGACCAGAAAGTCGCATCCTGCGGGCCGAGAGTGAGGGTCCCTACCGCGTGCAGCGGGTGTGAATACAATCCAAACGGCCTATCCGACACCCAGGGATTGACAAAGGTTGTAAATGATAAATTCTTTGGAGCAGAGTGCAACCATAAGTTTAAGACATCCTTTTCGGGTTGCCCGATAGACTGCGCAAGGACATCTGAGATGGATCTGGCCTTTCAGGGGGCGGTATTCCCTGAATGGGAGGAGGAGAAGTGTACAGGTTGCAGGATATGCGCCTCTGCCTGCCAGGAGGACGCCATACACGATCACCCTGAAACAGGAGAGCCTATATTCTTCCTGGATAAGTGCCTGTACTGTGCAGACTGCATAAGGGCGTGCCCGACAGAGGCATGGGTTTCCGGGAAGACAGGCCACATTGTAAGGATAGGCGGGAAGCATGGAAGACATCCGTTTAAAGGCTCTGTAGTTGCCAAGTTTGTGAGCGATGAGGACGTGCCTGCTATAATCGAGAAGACTGTTGAATGGTACAACAAGCATGGGGTAGGGAAGGGGCGGATCCGCATAGGAACACTTCTTAGAGAAGAAGGGATGATGCAGAGTTATATGGAACACATGAAAGATGTCTTCAAGGACAAGGCAGTAAAGGATCCGAAGCCGCCGTTGGAGATTAATATACAAGAATAGGAGGGAAAATGTCAGACATAAAGATCGATGCAGTTCTGGATATAACCAACGAGGTCTGTCCGATGACTTTTGTCAAGACCAAGCTCAAGCTTGAGACAATGGAGCTGGGACAGCATTTGGAAGTGATTATTTGCGATGGAGAGCCGCTAAGGAATGTCCCACGCTCATTAAAGGAAGAAGGGCATAAGATAGTAGGTACAAAGAAGGAAGGGAACAGGTTTCACCTTATAGTTGAGCGAGGCAGTTAAAAAACAGGTAAAGGTATAGGTAAA
The DNA here is from genome assembly GCA_030646755.1 of Deltaproteobacteria bacterium. Classification (GTDB taxonomy): domain Bacteria; phylum Desulfobacterota; class JAENJC01; order JAENJC01; family JAENJC01; genus JAUSKU01. The sequence goes on along the minus strand of JAUSKU010000007.1, from coordinate 9,580 downwards.
GGTATAGAAAAAAGCTGTTGTTTGTCTCTACCTCTACCTTTACCTATACCTGTATTCTATTTGAAAGGAGATAGATATGGCAGTTAAGGTTAGGATTCCCACCCCTTTGAGAAAGCTTACCAATGGGCAGGAGGAAGTGAATGCAGAGGCAAGGAATGTGGGAGAGTTGATAGATGCCCTGGAGAAAAGCTACCCTGGAATGAAGGAAAGGCTCTGTGACGAAACGGGAAAGGTGAGGAGGTTTATTAACCTCTACCTCAACGATGAGGATATCCGTTTCCTTCAGAACCTTGACACCCAGCTTAAGGAAGGGGATGAGGTCTCCATAATCCCTGCCATTGCAGGAGGGGCTCCAATTAAAAAAAAAGTCTATCTGACCTTTCCACAAAAGCTCATTAAAGAACCTATCATCTATCAGATTGGGCTTAAGTTCCAGGTCGTTACGAACATCCGGGGCGCAAGCATTTCTGATGAGATAGGGATAGTGGCATTAGAGCTTGAAGGTGAGTCAAGCGAGATTGAGAAGGCTATTGCATACATGAGGGAAAAGGGCATAACAGTTGAGCCTATTGAGCTGGATGTAGTGGAATAATTGTAAACAGGAGGCCTTATGAAAATCTACAGTGATATCACCAAAACTATCGGGAATACCCCCTTGGTCAAGCTGAACAGGGTGACTAATGGATGTGTTGCCAATGTTTTGGCCAAGCTTGAATCGTTTAACCCCTTGTCGAGCGTGAAAGACAGGATCGGGGTAAGCATGATAGAGGCCGCAGAGGAGGCAGGACTCATTAATGGCGAAACAGTGATTATTGAGCCTACCTCCGGGAACACCGGTATTGCGCTGGCATTTGTGGCCGCAGCAAAGGGATACAGGTTGATTCTGACCATGCCTGAGACTATGAGCGTGGAGAGGAGGAACCTGATGAAGCTCCTCGGGGCGGAGCTGGTATTAACGCCTGGGACAGAGGGGATGAAGGGAGCCATTAAGGCCGCTGAGGAATTGGCAGCCAAGACACCAAAGTCATTTATCCCTCAGCAGTTCAAGAACCCCGCAAACCCAGAGATACACAGAAAGACCACAGCCCTTGAGATATGGAACGATACGGACGGTAAGGTTGATATTTTTGTTGCTGGTGTGGGGACCGGGGGCACGATTACAGGCGTTTCAGAAGTCATAAAGGCAAAGAAACCTGAATTCAAGGCGGTTGCTGTTGAACCTACCGCATCTCCTGTTCTTTCAGGCGGCCAACCCGGGCCCCACAAGATTCAGGGGATAGGCGCAGGCTTTGTCCCGGATGTGTTAAATACCAAGGCTATAGATGAGATAATCCAGGTCACCAATGATGACGCCTTTGCCATGACAAGGAGACTTGCTAAAGAAGAGGGTATCCTTTGCGGCATATCATCTGGTGCAGCTGCATGGGCTGCACTGGAAATAGCAAAAAGACCGGAAAACAAAGACAAGCTGATAGTTGTTGTGCTGCCTGATACAGGAGAAAGGTATCTGAGTACGGCGTTGACGGAAGGACTATAGGAAATGAATTTCACCGAAGAACAGATAATGCGTTACAGCCGCCATATCATCCTTAAGGAGGTCGGTGGAAAGGGACAGGACAAAATATGCAAGGCAAAGGTCTTCATAATGGGGGCCGGGGGGCTGGGAAGTCCTGCTGCCCTTTATCTTGCTGCGGCAGGTGTTGGAACAATAGGGATCGCAGATGACGATGTGGTGGACCTTTCCAACCTTCAGAGGCAGATCCTGCATGCAACCAGCGATGTGGGAAAGGCCAAGGTCTTTTCTGCGGAAGAGACTCTTTCTGCAATAAATCCAAATGTGAAGCTTGTTGCATATAAAGAACGGGTTACCTCCGACAATGTGAGAGATATAATAAGAGATTATGATATCGTCCTTGACGGTAGCGATAACTTCCCAACCAGATACCTGATTAATGACGCATGTTTCTTCGCAAAGAAGACCCTGATATCAGGAAGCATCTTGCGCTTCGATGGTCAGATGACGGTGTTCAAACCCCATGCCGGAGGCCCATGCTATCGGTGCCTCTACCCTGAGATACCGCCGGCAGGATTTGTTCCGTCATGTTCAGAGGCCGGAATCCTAGGGCCTGTAGCAGGGACAATTGGCGTCCTTCAGGCAACAGAGGCCCTCAAGGAGATACTTGGAATAGGGGACCAGCTAATTGGCAGGCTTTCAGTATTCGATGCTATGACTACAACCTTTAGAGAGTTAAAGGTCAGGAAAGACCCGGACTGCGAGCTGTGTGGGGAAAATGCAACCATTCATCATCTGGTAGATTACGAACAGGCACCGTGTGCTATAAGGATATGAGAACCCCACCCTCACCTTAATCCTCTCCCTGAGGGAGAGGAACCTTTGTTACACCCTCCCTTTCAAGGGGAGGGTCAGGGTGGGGATGGGGTCATAGAATATGAAAAATCCTGGTTTTTTAAAATTAGAACTCTCTTCAAAAGGGATAAGGCTTTCTCGGGAACTTATTGAGGGGAAGGACCTTAGAGCCGCATTCCTGGCCCGCGCCGGGATAGGCGGCGGGATTGATATAATCCTTCCCGATGATGTCTGGGTCAATGCGCCGGTAAGGGAGGTGTTTACAAAAAAATCCCCGTACCTGCTGTTGAAGGATAAAGGAGTTTTTTTCATAGAAAAAGGCGGAGAGCGGTTAGAGGTTGGCGTTATTGCCCCGCCTGCTTTTTATGAGAAGAAGACCTCAGAAGGTACGCCTTTTGCGCAGGTCGGCACTGTCCACGGCGGGTACCTTACGATCACACCCATTGCCTCATGCGACTTTTTCCCAAGATTTGAAAGCTGCAAGTTCTGCTCAGCCAATTTCGTCATGGGGCCTGTTGGCAAGAAGGCCATCAGCGTGAGAGAGGTCGTGGAGGTTGTACACGAGGCCTTTGAAGAGGGGATCGCTGAGTTCGTCCAGATATCCCTCGGCTATCTGGAAGGGGAGGGACATGGGATCGCGTCCCTTGAGCCTTATATATCCGCCATAAAGAAGAACTTTGATACCCTCCTTGCTGTAGAGGCCCACCCTCCTGATAAAGATGCATGGATAGACAGGACATATGCGATGGGTGTAGACTCCATAGCCTACCACCTGGATATTTACGACCCTGAAAGATTCGCCAGTATTTGTCCCGGAAAGGCGAGGCATATCGGAAGAGACAGGTATCTGGATGCCCTTCAGTATGCAGCGTCCATATTCCCGAGCGGCACCGTGACTTCAAACCTGATCGTAGGACTTGAGCCGGTCGAAAGTACCATTCAAGGGATAAACCATCTGACAAGGATGGGAGTTGTACCGCTCCTTCCTATATTTAAGCCTCTTGAAGGTTCCGATTACGGCAATCATAAGATACCTGATACAGAGGAGATTGCTCCTCTGCTTGCACATCTGTATAACGCAGTGAAGAGCAATAAGATCAATATGAACTGGTCAAAGCATGTCAGCATCTTTATTACGCCTATAGAGGGCCGGTACTTCACTAATGATCAGGCAAAGCTTGAGATGACCCTCTACAATCTTTATAAATCAAAGATCGGTGGGATGGCCACAAGGGAGATTGCCAAATTGCGGAGAAGGCTTAAGGTAAGGGAGGTCGACGACTCCTTCGATTCCTCGGAGCTTTGATATGGCGGTAGCGATAGACAAAAGGCCTTTATGGGTCATCCTCTTAAGCAAGAGTCACAGACCTTTCTTCTTCCTTCTTATTGTCCTTGCCTTCTGGGGGATATTGAGCCTTCCGACACCCGACGGGCTCAGTCAGGAAGGGCATAAGGCAATAGCAGTCTTTTTTGTCTGCGTGACCCTATGGGTCACATCCCTGATCCCGCTTTCCATTACCAGCCTTCTCGCAATCATCCTAATCCCGCTTCTTGGAATCATGGAAAGCAAAAAAGCCTACTCCCTTTTTGGGAATGAGGCGGTATTCTTTATCCTCGGTGCCTTTATTCTGGCCGCAGCTCTTATGAAGTCAGGCCTGAGTACAAGGTTTGCCCTTGCCGTCCTCAGCAGGTTCGGCGGGACTCCAAAGAGGCTTCTGACTGCTGTTTACCTTTTCCCTGCCTTCCTGTCATTCTGGATGTCAGAGCACGCAGTGGCCGCAATGATGTTCCCGATAGTCGTTGAGATTACAAAGGTCCTCGAACTCAGGCCAATGAGGAGTGAATATGGAAAGGCCCTCTTTGTTGCCATGGCCTGGGGGTGCATAATCGGCGGTGTCGCCACATTTTTGGGCGGAGCCAGGAATCCTCTGGCGGTAGGAATGCTCCTTGAGACAACAGGACAGTCTATCGGATTCTTTGAGTGGATGGTAGCAGTGGTTCCTGCTGTAATTATCATGCTTGCCATAGGTTACTTCATGCTTTTCTGGTTCTTTAAGATAGACCTTAAGAATGTAAGCCAGGTGGAGGAGGCACTCGTCCACAGGAAGATAGAGATGGGAAAGGTGACTTGGGAGGAGCGTCTCATCGGTCTTGTAATGCTCCTGACCATCCTGACATGGATGTTTTTCGGGAAGAGGCTGGGCCTTGCCAATATAGCCATTGCCTCCGTTGTAGTTCTCTTTGTCCTTGACCTGATAAAATGGAAGGACGTTGAGGAATACGTCAACTGGGGGGTAATACTCATGTATGGAGGAGCGATCACCCTCGGGTATGCCCTTGATAAAAGCGGTGCTGCCGCATGGACAGCGAATATGACCATTGTGAAATGGGCCTCATCTCCGCTTGTGGTTATTGCCCTGTTTTCCCTGTTGTCCATCGCCCTGACCGAGGTTATGAGCAACGCGGCAGTGATAGCCATCCTTATGCCTGTAGCGCTATCTATTGCACAACATCTTGGCATAGACCCGAAGGTCATGACATTTGCCATTGCAGTTCCCTCAGGACTGGCATTTATGCTCCCCATGGGAACGCCGGCCTGCGCCATAGCCTATTCATCCGGTTTTCTCAAGATAAGGGACATGGTTGTCCCTGGTTTGATATTGGGGATTACGGCCTGGCTGGTTTTTATACTGGTCGGAGTGTTTTACTGGCCGATGCTTGGATTGAAGATATAATTTGAGGTGCTTATGAAAAACATACTTTTAGTTCTCACAACAACCTGCCAGGTAGACAGGGCAGTAGAACTTGCCATAGAAAAGGCCAAAAATGAGAAGGCGAATCTTACAGCGCTGTTCATTATAGATTCTTCCGTATCCGAAAGTGTTGTCAGCAAGATGTCGGACTTCGGTTTCCTCGGAGACAGGCCCAGCAGCGATCTTACCCATGCCATCCTTAAAGAATACAGGGACCAGGGGAACAAGAAACTTGATGAGGTAAAGTGGCTCGCCGAGTGTCTTGGGATCTCCTGCCAGGCATTTGTTGAGGAGGGTGAATATACGGAACTTGCCCTTAAAAAGATTGCCAGACTGAATATAGATTACGCCATAGTGACTCGCTGCAAAAGATCTACAATCTCCTCCTTCCTGTTCGGTTCAGCAATGGACAGGCTCGTCAGCAAGGCTGGCTGCAAGGTTGAGATAGTCGAAGAGTAAGGGGGAAATCATGTCCGACCCGAAGGAAAACTGGTATAAGCTGGCAAGAAGCCGATCCGATCTGGAACTGGCGGCACTGGCCTTTGCCCTGAAGAACGGCCATTCCCATGAGGAGTTTGCCGCTGCTCTATGGAGCAAGGGGGCCGCAAAATGGATGGGGAAAGAGACCCCGACCCCTGAAGAGTATCTTCAGCGGGAGCTTGATTCCTTTGCCTGGCTTTTCCCGCAGGTAGAGGCCTCTTTAGTAAAGGCAACAGCGACTGAGGCGGAGGTGGAATTCTCAGCAACAGGATGCCCTTACGGATGGGGGAAGGAGCGCTGGGCAAGGGCGAGGAATCATGGTCTCACGCCTGAGGATGCGCACAGGTATTGCAAGGAGGGTTTCAGGATTTGGGGAGCGCCCCTTGGGCTTGATTCGGGAACGCATCCACAGGAAGACGGGACTTGTATATTAAGAGCCGTGAAGCGTAAAAGTTAACCATGTCACCCTGAACAAAGCGAAGGGTCTGACCGAGATTCTTCACTTCGTTCAGAATGACAAACAGTGATTAAGGGTTCAATGAAGCTATACATTATTTCGAGCGACTATTATCCAAAGGGCCACAGGAAGAACTTTTCTGTGGTCTTTGACAATACCTTTTCAGAGAGGGTTATAAAGCACGTAACCAATGAGTATAAGGACCTGTGCAACGGCTGCGGGAAGGACTGCGACTTTTGCAGGGACAAGTTCCCTAAGCTCTTCCCCGTGGATTTTAAAGGGGAGATAGCGGGGATACTGAGGCTCCCTGCTGAGATGCCGTATAATGTGGACGCCCCCGAGGAGTTCCTGCCGAAGGAATTACCGCCTCATGACCTTCTTATGGCTATCAATATCCACGACGATGTCCTCCTGGCCCTTCCAAAGATGGTAAAGGATGCCGGTGGAAGAGGTATCATCGTACCCATTGAAGACCCTCACTGGGTTTCCAAGTGGGTAAGGAACAAGATGAGGGAGATATGCCGGAAGTTAGGCCTTGAGGTCGATTTCCCCAAGCCTTTCTGCGCATATAAAGAGGGAAGGAACCCCTTCATTGACGAGGCTATGAAGTACTTTAGGATAGGGAAGCCAAGGATACAGATAAAGGTCCAGGACGGAATCATAATAGATGCCCAGGTCATAAGCTGCGCCCCCTGCGGGAACACATACTTTGTTGCAAAGAACCTGATAGGGAAAAAGGTGGACGAAAACATCAACGTCGAGACAACGGCCAAGTACTGGCATTCCTTCCCCTGCGTGGCATCCATGGAAGTAGACAACGAGTTAGGCGATACCCCTTTGCATATAGGCGGGTTTATGCATTATGATGCGGTAGAAGAGGGGATTCAAGAAACGCTTTCTGGCTTTGTTGCGAAGAGATAAGGCAATGGAACTCAGGAGGAAGTATCTTGACGATAAGTGAAAAGGCAAAAGAAGAGAGAGCTTGCTGCTTCTGCCTCCTTGCGGGACGGCATGCTTCTGGTTGCCATGCACAGGCTAATCCGATTATGGTCGATGGAAGGGTGGATGGGGACCGGTTAATAGAGTTCCTTACCGGGTATAACGAGTTCATAAATCACGAGCCTAAGCCTTTTAAGCAGATAAAAGACACAATGATGAAGCTGTAACATATAAACCGATGACATTCCTTAAAATCTCCACTTTGGAAAGAGGGGTGAGGGGAGATTTTGCAACAACGTTTGTAGGTTGTGTCAACCGCCGCAGACCCGACAGATATTGAATTTCGGCAAAAAAGATCGGCAGGATAGGGCCTGAAAAAATGGATTCTTAAATGGGTGCGTCCCCCTTGTCCCATATCCTCGTTCACCTTTGGATTGTACTTCATGGTGCAGGAACATTTGTGGCTCCATTTTATAGTCTAAGATATGTTGTTCAACAGATTCTCCAGTTCACCGTTTGTAAAACTATAATTATTTCTGCAAAACTCGCATTTCACCTCGGCGCCTTCCTGCCCCTCAATCATACTGGTCAATTCCTCGCGCCCAAGAGAGATGAGGGCTCTCTCTATTTTTTCCCTGCTGCATGAGCATTGAAACGCCAGAGTCCGCTTTTCAAGTATATCGTACGGGATATTGGCAAAAAGCAGGTCAAGGATACCCTCAGGCGTCCTTCCTTCCCTTAGAAGTTTGGTTACAGGCGGGAGTTTGCCAGCCCTGTTAATAAGCAGGTCTATCAATTCGTTATCCTGAGGAGGAAGGGTCTGGATCAGGAATCCTCCGGCGGCGGAGATGGAGGTGTCGGGTTCAACATAAACCCCAAGAGCCACAGCTGAAGGGATCTGCTCCGATTCGGTCAGATAAAATGCCAGGTCTTCGGCAATCTCGCTCGTATAAAGCTGAACCATTCCCTTGTACGGCTCCTTAAGTCCAATGTCCTTGGTGACGGTAAGAAATCCGGCCTTTCCGACTGCCCCGGCAACATCAAGCTTCCCGTCCTCCTTGACCATATAGACATCCGGAACGCCAACATACCCTCGAACGGTGCCGTTGCTATCCGCTTCTACAATGACCTTTTTGAGAGGACCGCTGCCCTCAAACTTCAAGGCAACCTTCTGTCCCGTCTTCAGCATAGCGCCCATGAGTACTCCGCCTGTCAGTGCCCGCCCCAAAGCGGCTGATGCTGTAGGAAAGGTGTTGTGCCGTTTTCGTGCTTCATTGACCAGGCCAGTGGTCACACAGGCCATAGCCCGGATATTTCCGGCCCTGGTTATTATTCGAACAAGGTAATCGCCCATTTATAAGCTCCTTATCTCGATCCTTACACCCTCGACCAGCCTGTCCATCTCATCCTTCGTGTTCATTTCCGTAGTACAAAGAAGGATAGGTGAATTCATGATATATTTCATGTTGTGCCTAACTCAGCCAGTAGATGTGGTATTTACAGGGGATAATTGTCATTAGATAGACCCCGTGTTTTAATTACATCAGCAATCCACAGAAGTCTCATAAATTCTATCTTCATAAATGGAGGCAATTGGTGTAGCCATTCTTTTGTTTCTGAAAAGCCCATCGCAATATTACCGCCGTCAAAGTTCTTCCCGAAGGTTATTTGGGAATGGACTTCTTTTAGGGTTAGCAATGCACCGGATAACTCATCACGGCCTTCCTTTTCTGCATCGCTCAATCCATTAAAATAGTTTAGCATCTCCGTTATACTGTCAAAGATTGATTGCAATGATTCGCTGATCTTAGGATTTATTGACAAAACATAATTTTGAATAATTTCATTCCCTTTCTCATCCAACTCCGGTAGTCGGGCAAAATCGTTGAAATGAGATAGAAGAATAGAAAGAATTGCAAAGGAAGCTTGAAACCTATTTATAAGATCAATGCGTGGATGTGTCCAAGATGAAAGTTCCAGTTTATTCCAAAGCTCTTCAGGGATAGGGTGCTGAATATAATTCCACCAGTTATCTTTGCTAAAGAAACTATGAAGAAATACATTCGTAGATATTTTCCAGGCGGTCTTGTTTATGCTTTTTCCTTTAACCAATGGGATAATTACGATTGTTGGCCACCAGAAATCTAATACATAATATTTGAGGCTATTAACCTCGATGGCCCCTAACGCTGATTTCAATGAAGAAATAACGGTCTCAAACGTTTCATAAAGATTTATTGGATCGGAAATGTCATATGTAATGAACAAGGCTGAGTTCCCATCCCACAACAGGTCTTCATGAAACCTTGCCTTGACGTCTTGTTCTTTTAATTTCTTAAAATACCGATTTATGCCTTTACGTAACTGGGATAAAGCATCTTCTAATTTGTCGGATGCTTGTCTTTCTGGATTTTGAAAAACACGACCTGGATGGTACACAAATTTGGTAGCGTAACAGTTTAGTGGGTCTACTTTTGAGAAAACTTAACCCACTTTAGACCCTTTGTATTTACACCAGCAAGTGATAAAGGAGAGTGTCCATTATGGCCCTTTATCCTGCTGCAACTGAACTTCTTGAACCTG
>JAUSKU010000004.1 GCA_030646755.1 Deltaproteobacteria bacterium | reverse complement strand
GCATGCAAGAAGGACGCTTACCCTTGATAACGGGACAGAAAACACAAGGCACAAAGAAATAACAGAGGCAATAGGGACAAGATGCTACTTTGCGCATCCTTACGCATCATGGGAGCGCGGGACAAACGAGAACATCAATGGTTTGATCAGGAGGTACTTGCCAAAGGGGACTGATTTCTCTAAGATAACGGATGAGCAGGTAGCCAGAATCGAGTGGCTAATCAATAATCGCCCCAGGAAGTGCCTGGGGTTTAAAACACCATACGAAATCGCTTCTTCTCATGGTGTTGCACTTCGAGGTTGAATGTGGGACCTTATATTTTTCAATTCTACAAATTTATTAGCAGCAAGTCAAAGTTTCTCCATTTTATTCTCTTCAGACTATCTGCTCTTATTAAACAACTCGATATCCCAATTAAGACTGAAGCAACATATTATCGAGATGCATACACCGACGATAATAAGGGATGGCAAATTGCCAAGAGATCTTTACAAGAGATTGCAGTTCTTGGAAAGGAAAACAAATTTCAGGTATTGGTAGTTATCTTCCCTTTTCTTGCTAATCTTGATGATTCGTATCTATGGTTAAATGCCCATACCCAAATAGAATCATTTTGTAAAAGCCAGTCTATTCATGTAATTGATTTGCTTCCCTATTATAAAGGTTATAAGCCAAGCACACTCTGGGTTTCGCTTATGAATAGCCATCCCAATGCTAAAGGATATCAGATTGCTGCTAACGCAATGTACGATTATATACAAGAGAAACGGCTCATTCCCTCTCGTTAGGTGACTTATGAATATACTTGGAATTTCATGTTTTTATCACGACAGCGCCGCATGTCTTGTGCGGGACGGAGAGATTATTGCCGCCGCACAGGAAGAACGATTTACCAGGAAAAAAAGACCCTGCTTTTCCTAAAATGGCCATAGAATACTGCCTCAAAGAGGGCGGAATAGGCATTGCTGATGTAACGTATGCGGCCTTTTATGAGAAGCCCCTGATAAAGTTTGAGCGGATCATAGAAACGCACCTCGCATATGCGCCATCGGGATTTAAATCTTTTCTGATGTCAGTCCCGCTCTGGCTTAAAGAGAAATTATGGATGTCAGAGTTGATTAAAAATGAGCTTTGCGGATTTGGAGGAAATCTTATATTTCCCCAACATCATGAGTCACACGCAGCCTCCGCCTTTTATCCATCCCCGTTTGCAGAGGCGGCATTTTTGAGCATTGACGGCGTAGGCGAATGGGCGACGACGAGTTGGGGAATAGGTAGAGGGAATCAGTTGGATATCCAATGTGAACTACGTTTCCCCCATTCCCTGGGTCTTCTCTATTCAGCCTTTACTTATTATACCGGGTTTAAGGTTAATTCCGGGGAATACAAGGTCATGGGGCTTGCTCCTTACGGTGAGCCGAAATATGTTAAAGCCATTTATGAGCATCTGATAGATCTGAAAGATGACGGCTCTTTTCGGCTGAACATGGACTATTTCAATTATTGCGCAGGGCTGACTATGACAAATGAACGATTCCATGCCTTGTTCGGAGGGGGGCCGCGCGAACCTGAAAGCAGACTGACTCAAAGAGAAATGGACCTGGCCGCTTCTGTCCAGAAGGTGACGGAAGAGGTCATTCTGAGGACGGCCCGGCATATCAAAAAAGAGACGGGGCAGCGATATCTTTGTATTGCCGGCGGAGTAGCACTGAATTGTGTGGCTAATGGCAAGGTTTTGAAAGAATGGATATTTGAAGATATATGGATACAACCGGCGGCCGGACTTTCGGGTCGAAAAATCGCGATAATACAACCGGGGGCGAGGAAAGAGCTGAGGCTATGGCCCATAGAGAGATATGCCGAGGTGGGCCGTTTCCTGATTGAACATTACGGGGCGAAAGTTGTTCTGACCGGCTCACGGGATGAAATTCCGCTTCTTCAGAAGCTTAAAGAATTGCTCGGAGAAAATGCCGTTGTAGGCGGGGGAACCATCGACACATTGAAAAAACTTTCAGCGCTTTTTGAAAAGAGTTTTTTGTATATCGGCATCAGCGGCGGCGCCTCTCATATTGCCGCAAGCCTCGGTCTGCCGACCCTGCTGATCTTCGGTCCCGAGACTATCGAACAGTGGAGGCCTATTGGCAACAGGTATATGATAGTGAAGAAGGATTTTCCATGCAGCCCGTGCAATCAGAGGAAGGATTGTCCAATACTGGAGAGGAATTGCATAAAGGCAATTGAATCAGGGGAAGTAATTGCCGGCATAAAAGAGCTGTTAGGCTGAAAAGCTACATTTCCAACTTTGAAATATGGTATCATAGCAGAAAGGAAAGATCAGCAGTATACTGAAGGCGAGAGACGGACATCAATAGAACTAAGGCAAATGCTCTAAAGACTGAATATGGGAACCAGCAATAAATTATTAATGATTCAAATCGCTGCGATTATATTTATCTCATTGTTCGGCAGTATACCGTCCGATGCTTGTCTACCATGTCCCATAGAAGAGAAAGACTTAAAAGTTAGCCTTGATAGAGCTAAGAAAAACCTTGAAAATTTAAACGAAGAATATGCTTGTAGTTTCTTTTATCAAGTTTCTCATAACGGTGTTAAAGATTTTCGTGACCTACCAATTATTATTGATTTTACAATTCAGGCCATACAGGCTCCTTCCGCAAAAGTAAAGGCTTGTGCGGCGGAGGCGATGGGATGGTATGGGGATCAAAAAGCGGCGCCCATATTGCTGGAAGCTACTAAATCAGAAGATAAGGAGGTAAGGCTCCAATCGGCGGGCGCGCTTCTTCAACTCGGTTATGAAGTTGATACTGCAATAGAGACCATTGACGGATTGGCCCAGGGAAAAGATGCCACATCCAATATACTTGGGGAGATGCTAAGATTGCAGTATGACGGCAAGAACTGGTATATAAGCTTGCTTAACGGCCTGGATAGTCTTTGGGACCCGAAATGCGAAACGGTATTAAGAAAGGCATTGAATTACCCAAGCAGGGAGATGAGGGCTACCGCTCTATCTTATTTTTCAGCTAAAGGTGAAAAGGATTCAGTTTATTCCAACGCCGTTTCAATCGTAAATGATCTAAAAAACAAAGACATAAGAAATTATTTACCCGAATATGCTAATTATAGTGATGCAGACATACAACATCTCTACCCATCGGATATCCCGGATTCTCCTAATGTGGATAAGCTGCAGAGTGACGGAAGGTCTTGCAGTGCAGCAATACATGCGCTGGGAAGAATCAATAATCGGGAATCCCGTCCGTTGCTGGAAGAGGTTTCCAGGAAGAATACAGAATGGTGGCGTGTCTGCAGCGGAGCTGCGGCGGGACGTGCATTGCAAGAGATAAGCAGATAAAAAACAAATATCTTTATGAAACGGTTTTTATAAAAGAGCTAATCGCTAAAATAAATATCGAGAATAAATATGCAACTTTATATCAACAAGGCAGAAGGCTTAAAGGAGATAAAGGAGAGGGTTTCGGAGGTTTTCAAACTCTACGAGGTAATACTCCCGGAATCAAGGGAAGCCTCCATCTTCCTTAAGCCGAACCTGAACGCCAACATGAACGCCCTTACAGGGAATACCACAGACTTGAGGCTCCTTGCGGCAGTGATCGAGGAGCTGAAAGGCAGGGGATACAACAACATAACTATAGGCGAAGGGACCAACAGCGGCTATTACAGGCATGGGATAAGCGTAATATCGAGGCTAAAGGTAGACGCCCTGGCTGGTTATCATGGCGTTAAGGTCATTGATCTGAACTACTCTGAGCCCCATCTGGTAGAGTTTGAGGATGGCGTTAAGGCCTCTGTTGCAAGGGATGTCGTTGATGCCGATTTCCTGATAAACATCCCTAAGCTCAAGACCCACTTTGAGGCAGGAATGAGCGTTTGCCTCAAAAACATGATGGGCTGCCTGATTGGTCAGGAAAACAAGAAGAAGACTCATAAGAGCCTTGCGAGGAACATACTCCACATTAACGAATATGTAAAACCCTGTCTGCATATAGTGGACGGCTTAATCGCAATGGAAGGGCTGGGGCCGACCAGAGGGATGCCTGTAAAGACAGGCTTGATAATTGCTGGAACAGACCCGTACTTAATAGACCTGACCTGTGCTCGCGTGGCAAAGTTCGATTATAAAAAGGTGGTTACGCTGAGGGTTGCTGAGGCCCTCGGAAGGCTGACGCAGGAGCACCATTCCTACGTGAACTCTCTTGATATCAAGGATTCCGAGAGGGAGTTCGCACCTCCGACGGCTGGTTTCCTCGCAACCTTCATCCATAGTCCCAAACGCCAGAAGTACTTCCTGGCGATACGAAATACGAGACTATTCAACTATATTTGCTCCACAAAGATTGCTGGCAAGATACTCTATGCCACAGGTCTCAGGCAGGACGTATTCATAGATGATGAGATGCATTGTGAAAGTTTATCAATAGACTGGAAGAAGTGCACCCGCTGCGGCAAGTGCGACAAATACTGCCCCGTAGGCATTAAGCTCCCGGACGACTTAGACAAAAAAGGGAACGGCTGTATCCACTGCCTTTACTGTTTTATGATATGCCCTGAAAAGGCAATAATATATAAAGGTAAGTTGGGGTTTGTGAGCGAGCAGCTCAGGCAGTATGATGAAATTGTAAGGAAAATAGCCTAAAAAGAGGAGCACAATGAACGTACTTTTATTAAATCCGCCGTTTCTGAAAAAATTCTCGAGACCTCAAAGGAGTCCTGCCGTCACAAAGAGCGGGACCCTCTATTTCCCAATGTGGCTTTCGTATGCTGCTGCGGTTCTTGACAAAGAAGGGTTTGAAATAGACCTGATAGATGCCCCTGCCGACGGGTATGAACTGGATTATGTCATGGAAAGGAGCGCTAAGCTCAATCCCGGGCTTATAGTTATGGACACAAGTACACCCAGCATATTTAACGATATAGAGATGGCAGGAAGGCTTAAAGCAAGATTCCCTTCAGCCTTTATAGTATTAGTGGGAACCCATGTCTCGGCATTGCCGGAAGAAACTCTGAAACTGAGCGATAAGATCGGCGCCGTAACCATACATGAATACGACTATACCTTACGAGACCTTGCTATTGCCCTTAGAGACAGCAAGTCTCTTGATGGCGTGGCAGGTCTGTGTCTCAGGAAAGGGAATGATTTTATCCGAACGCAGCCAAGGGCCTATATTGATGACCTTGACCAGATACCTTTCGTCAGCAGGATCTACAAGAGGTTCCTAAAGATAGAGAATTACTTTAATCCCAATGCCCTCTACCCGATGGTGACTATAACCACCAGCCGGGGATGTCCTTTCCCCTGCACATTCTGTGTTTATCCCCAGACCCTCATGGGGAGAGGATACCGCAGGAGGAGTGTAGAAAATGTAGTGGAGGAGATGGAGTATATAGTCGAGAATTTTCCCCAGGCCAAGGCAGTCTTCTTCGAGGACGACACCCTTACTGTGAACAAGAGCCGATGCATAGAGCTTGCTGAGCTTATCCTCAAAAAGGGGGTAGAGATCTCATGGAATGCCAATGCCAGGGTGGGCCTCGATCATAAGACTATGAGTATAATGAAGAAAGCTGGATGCCGCTCTTTCTGCGTCGGTTTTGAGAGCGGAAGCAAGAAGATCCTTGAAAGCATGAAGAAAAAGACAACTGTAAAGGAGATGGAGGATTTCATGGCCGAGGCCAGAAAAGCCGGAATGCTTATCCACGGCTGCTTCATGGTCGGACTTCCAGGAGAAACCAGGGAAACAATGGAAGAGACCCTTAATCTTGCCATGCGGCTGAACCCGGACACCGTTCAGTTTTATCCTGTCATGGTTTATCCGGGGACAGATGCTTATAAATGGTATAAGGAAAAGGGTCTTATAAATACCTCAGATTTCGCCAAGTGGATTACCCCGGAAGGGCTGCATAATACGGTAATCAGCACCGAGGCGCTGTCCTCGGAAGACCTTGTCAGGTTCTGCGATAATGCAAGACGGAAGTTTTATTTGAGGCCTACGTACCTATTATACAAGCTGGGACAAATGATAAAGCACCCGAGGGAGATAAGAAGGACTATAAAGTCCGGCAGGACGTTTTTCAAGTATCTTGTTAAGGGAACCGATATAAAAGAAGAGCGGTGCTGAAGTTATGTTTAAGGGCGACCCACCGGGCCGCCCGATACCATTTTAACTTAAAATCCCTCTCAATCCCCCTTTTTCAAAGGGGGACTTTTCCCCCTCTTTCCCAAAGAGGGGGCAGGGGAGATTTGGTTAGAATGTTTTCTGCTTACCTACCAATGAACTCATTATTCATGCCAGCTAAAGCTCTTTATTGTTGGCGTTGCCGAGTTATTCTCATAAAATTCTATTTCAGCACTCCCGGTACCAGAGAACATTAACTTCATATCGGCTGTCATGTCTTCCGTGGCCGTGACTGTGAACCATTGTTCATTGTTATCAAAATCGTAAATGGTGTAGCTCCAGCCGGTCATATAAGAGGGATCAAACCACCAGACGCCATCTGCATAGTTGGTTGAAGAAGTAAGTCTGATCTTTATTCTAAGGGATGACTTTGCCGGCAATTCTGCTGCAAGGCTATATTCATTACTGAAATTATTAGTATCTATGACTGCACCATCTTGAAGGCCCAGAATATTTTCACCATAACTTCCTGTTGCAGGATACGTGGCCGTCAAGGTAAACGTATAACTTGTGTTCTGAATGAAGTTGTTAACGAACTGTTCAAAATCAGGAATGGTCGCATCAACACCCAGTTCCGAATACCTGTTCACCAGGTTCGTTCTTATGTCCGTAAGATATAAGGGCTTTGCGCTGTTTATCAGTTCCGACTGCAGGGTCGCTGTATCTAAAGTCCCATCCTCCTCGATATCTGCGCTGATGTTCGATAAAAGCTGGGTCAGCTCGGCTACGCTGTTAGAACCCTGGAGTATGGCTGAAATTGCCAGGAGTATGGCGTTGTCGTCTCCCTCCTTTGAGATATCCAATTTTTCCGACTCTTCCATATCGGATTTGCTGATATTAAAAATGGCCAAAACTTCTGTCTGTGCCTGCTTTTTTGCGTCTTTAAATGATAGACCGCTTTTAACCAGATACTCCACTCTGCTTTTTTCCAGATGTGATAGTATATTTATGTTAGTCAGGGTCGTATCGGAAATATCTGCGAGGGCCGTCAGATATAATCTTTCTTCAGACAGGTATCCCTTTACCTCATCATAGTAAAACCCGTCTGCCGACAACAGTACATAATTTGAACTTAATTCAATGTCATTTAACTCAAAAGTTCCTTTATCGTCTTCGATGCTGGTATTGAAGTTCCTGCCGGTTTGGGCCAGAGAGGATTCCAACTCCGAAACCGTTACCGGCGTCCCATTTATGAAAGGACCTTTTTGGACATAGCCGCTTAATGAGCGTTTTTCTCCGGCCGTTGTATCGCTGCTGCTGCCATTTCCTCCACCTCCGCCGCACCCGTAGATAACCGCACTTGCCAGCAATAAAACCGTTCCAATTAAAATCTTTCTGTCCATTTTTCCCTCCTTATGAAAATTATTTCTTTTTGTGGGAAAGAAGCTACTTTGATTTCGACTGTAGTTGCGTCACCGTGCTTTGCAGTGCCTCTATCGCCGCCTGCTGCTCCTTAATTGCGTTAATAAGGACAAAAAACAGTGCGTGAGGATTGAAGTCAAGGAGTTCGGTGTCCTGGGTATCCTCTTTGTTAAATTTGGCCTTAAATTTCCCAACCGTATATGGTGCCACCTTTTGCATTTCTTGGGCTACTATACCAATATAATCTTTGCCTGTTTCCGAATCAGGTATTCCTCCTTTGCCGTTATATCTATACCAAACCGGGTTGATGCCTAATATCACACTTAAGCCGTCGTTGAATGTCTTGATGTTGGATTTTAATCTCTCATCAGACGATATCGTCCAGGTGGTGGTAGCTGGTTTGCCCGCCGAATTTGTCAATAATTGCAGTTGATAAGCAGTCGGGTCTATCCCGATGCCGACGTTGCCGCCAGCTATTTCTAATTTATCGTCACCAGTCAGTGTTATTCTCATATCATAGTCGGATGTGCTGTCATTCGAAAAATCAATGAAAGGCGTACCTGACCCACCGAGCTCAATAGACGCACCTTGATCGGTTGAAAGAGAACCTCTTGATACACCCCACTCCACAGAGCCACTTGCAACAATGTCTCCGTTCCCTGCATAAAGGTTACCACACAACAACAAAATCCCTGCCGTCAAAACCAATATCCTCTTCATTTTATCTTCCTCCTTAAGGTTTTAGTTGATCCTAATATTCTAAGCTAAAGTTTCCAATCGTAATAACTCCGGCGCTTGTCGTCAATTGACCTTGCAACATCGTCGTCCCGGAGTTTGAAGAATAGTGACAGTCGAATCCACCACGGATAGTCACTGCAATATTGCGGTTTGCATTTATGTTTCCAGTTAATGTAACCGCTCTGGCCTGGATAATGTCTCCCGGCGCTGCGGCGTTATAGGCAGCTTGTAAGGATGGATATGGCCCTTTGCCGGGGATCCTCACGGGGGAGCTTAGGCAGCCGAATCCAGCAGTGGCGCTTGTATCGGTGCTCATCGTAAGTGGGCATGTCGCCTGTGTCCCGCTGCAACTGCCTGACCAGCCAGTAAAGTCCCAGGCCGGATCTGCTGTCGCCGTAAGGGTTACGGATGTACTTTTATTGTAGTCCTGCGTGCAGTCGCTTCCGCAGCTTATACCTGATGGGCTGCTTGTTACAGTGCCCGTCCCCACACCAGTCTTTGAAACGGTAAGGGTGGGCAGGTCAAAGGATGCGGTAACGTTTGTGTCCGAATTCATTGTAACCGTACATGAGCCCGTCCCTGAACATGCGCCTGACCAGCCGGCAAAGTTTGAGGTTGAGTCGGTTGCCGCGGTGAGTGTTAGCGATGTGCCGTAGTTGAATGTGCCTGAGCAAGTCGAACCGCAGGATATGCCGGATGGTGAGCTTGTAACTGTGCCTGAACCGGTGCCTGATTTAGTTACGGTGAGAGTATAAGTATTAATCGCAAAGCTCGCTGTTACAGTGCAGTCAGCCGTGATCATGCCAGTTGTGTAGGTATTGCCGCTTAATGTCCCGCCGCATCCCGTTACAGATGCAATGTGATAACCGGTATTAGGGGTTATAGTGAATGATATGGTTCCATTGTAGTTAATAGTTTGGGATGTTGAAGGGTTGATAGTGCCGTTTGGCCCCGCAGAGGCAGTTACTGAATAAATAGGAACAGAAATAAAATTCGCCACAAGGTTCCTGCTTTCGCTCGCGGTAAAATCGTAATTTGCATCATTGCTGACTGTAAAGCCGTCTTCGGTCCATTTATCGAAATTATATCCCAGACTGCCGGTTGCCATCACTTTAACGCTCTGTCCCCACTCGTACTCCCCGCCGCCGGTTGTAGTTCCAACTGCCGATGGAGATGAGCTGGTGGTGATGACAGGCAGGCCCAAACCGACAGCGGCCCACGCGTTCTTGACCTGAGTGGTTTCATTTGAGTTAGTGCCATAATTAAATTCAGCAATATACTTCATCCCAACAACCGCTCCTTTTAGTGTGGTATCTGATTGCCATATACGACCCATATTTGCCTTTAGTGCGATTTCCATCGCCTTCGTAATCCCTATCCCCTGGACCGTCACGCCGTTCAAAGTCCCTCCCTGGGAGAGGAGATGGAACATCTTGTTTGGGACCCCGCTATTCGTGTGTACCCAGCAATTGTCGTTGCTTTCAGTAGGGGTACAGTTCTCCGTATCGTAATAGTATAGGCCTTTATAGGTATCCGGATGGCTGAGCGATTGAGGGTTGGAAAGGTCGCTCTGGATGTTAAGGATGTCTTCCCCTATGGTCCAGTTCCAATCTCCGGGGTCGTAATAATTCTCTACCGCAGCCCCAAGCCAGTCGGAGAAGGCCACCCATAAGGCCCCTGACTCGGATTGTGAAAGGAGACCGCTCCCTGCCTTGTCCGTGACCGCATCGCCCCAATAATGGGCCACCAAATCGAGGGCGCCAGCCCATGACTTTGCTGCCCCGTCGCAGGATGTGTAATATATAACCTTCACTTCGTCCCATTTGGCCGTTGTTGTATCTGTATCATCGCAGGGCTTTTCTACGGTGCTGACCATGGAACTTCCTGTGCCATCGTATGAATTCAATTGCCAGCCTTTTGTATCGTTGTAAAGGTAATCATATACCTTTTCCGCGTACGCGTGGGCGTCCACGGAGGGCCTGTAGTCGTAATAAGGGTCGTTAGACCATACATTGTCGTCATCGTATATATAGCCGGCATAATCCTTGGTCTTTATTGCCTCTGTCGCTTTCATTCCGCCAGTGTGATCATGTCCGGCCTGTTGTCCTGTCCTCCGGCTAATATCGTAAAGGTAATAATTTTGGTCAGAGGCATAGCATGTGTCTATATGGCTCTGGGTGTTGTTTGTCACGCCTATCCCACTGCCGTATACCGAGGTGCATGTTAGATTGTCGTAATATGTAAACCACCTGGAGGTTGAATAAGCGCTTTCCCCCAAGGAGTTCTTTGCCTTGACCCGCCAGTAATAAGGCTTATCGTTATCCAGCAATCCGCCAAGGAAGTAATAATTAGCATCACCGCCCAACCAGTTGCCGTAAACGATATTAGAGCCTGTAAATTGAGAATCTGTAGCTACCTGCAAATAATAATCCGCTGCGCGAGCCGCTGGGTCCCACACAAGAGCAAACTCAAGGTCGTTTATATCAACCCCGTTATCGGGATAATAAAGGGTTGGTGTAGACGGTGCAGCACTCGGGCCGCTCTTAATGGTCCTGTAAGAGGAACATGACTCACCTTTTGAATTATACGCGCAGGCATGCCAGTAGTAAGTCAGGCCGTTGTCGGGCATGTCTGTGGCTGTAACAGACAAGGAGCCTCCTGAATCATAACTAAGGCTGATGTTTTGGAAGTTACTGTCGTATGCAAGCTCAAATAAATAGGACGATGCGCGGGAAGCTTGGGTCCATTGGAATGTCGCCGTTGTCCCGTTCACCGTTGTCCCATTTGCAGGTGATGTAAGGGATGGCGTTCCTGGTGCAGCGCTCGGACCGTTTAGAAAAGACCATGCCGTAGAATAATTCCCGCACCCTTCCCCATTACAGGCTTTTACTCGCCAATAGTACCATGTGCCATTGTCTGGTAAAGGACTGTAAATATCGGACGTCCAGGTCCCTTCATTTTTATTCATAAGAAGTGTGGTAAACTGCGAATCAGTGGAAAGCTGAAGCCAGTAATATGTGACATTTGCTACCGAGTTCCATGAAAAAGAAACTAATGTCCCGTTGACGGTAGAGTTGTAGGATGGAGAGTAAAGTGTAGGAGTAGCGGGGACAGCGGCAAATGCAGTTTCTGATGCCATGAGCACGGCAACAGCCAAAAATATATACCTGATGGTCAATCTCGATTTTTTCAGCATGTTCATCTCCCGTTAACGTAATGGGTCTCTTGCTGAAGCCTATGGCTTCTTACGTTTCTGTATTATCTCCTCGGTGAATGGGTCTATCTTATACTCCCATTGCCAGTCAAATATACCGCCTTTTGCATATTTATAACTCTTTGCCTCTACATTCCAGATCACATAAGGAGGGTCAACTACTGCCTCTTTAGTAGCCTTTGAGACGGCGACGCTTATACCGGGTTCAGAAGAGGCCTTTAAATCATCCCTGATGATCTTGAATATCTTCCCCTTGCCGATGGTCCTCTTTGATGCGGCCTGATATAAGGCAGGTGTGGGGGCAAGTATATTACCCAAAACGCCCCCAACTGTTTCATCGGCTCCGATTGTAATAACCAGCTGCCAGCCCATTAGTTCCATATTATTGATATAGCGGTGATATACGATGTGAGTATGAATACCGCCGTATCCTTTATCAGTGGTAACCTTAATCTCTTTAAGTTCTCCAATATCAAAGACGCCAAACAGACCAGGCTCTTCTTCTATAAAGGCCCTGGCCAAGCTCTTGGCACGCTCCTCTCTGGTCTCTCCCTTTTTGTTCGGGCTATCCCACCCTTTTTTAATATCAAATATCAGCTTTATTGTTCCCTCCGGTCCATATTGGGTCTGCTTCAATGTAGAAAATGTTGAGTTTGTTATCAGGCCGGAATATTTATCGCTCAAATATTTCCTTTCGTTCTCCGGCAGTTTGAGAGATTCCAGCTTCTCTTCTATGTCCGTAGGCGGGGTATAGGTGGTCTCTTCAAACTCCTCTGCATTCTCGTCAAATATGCTGACGACTTGTTCAGCGCCCCGCTTGATGGGCGGTTGGGGCTTGTCTTTGTCCTCCGCTGCCGCGTAACCCGCACAGAGCAGGCAGGCCAGCATGACAACCGAGATACTTGTTTTTACTTTCCTTTGCAACGAGAACATCTTAAAATACCTCCTTTATTTAAGTGATGCGTATTACCAAAACACATAATACGCACGGAAACTTTTCCCAAACCCTGGCACAAAACAAAACTTTTTTAAACAACTATTTTTAGTCTAAAATGCCCTTTAAAATCAAAGCATTACAGACAGCATCGTTTTTGCTTGTGCAAGAATGTCCGGGTTGATTTTTAAAAAGGCCGATTGGTAAAAATGGGGTTTCTCATAGAGACTGTAGTAGCAAGGGTCTGAAAAGATGTCTTCTTATAAACAGGCTTGGGAAGCATTCCTCGGTCTTCTTCCAGTTTTTCTGTGATGCTTTTATACCTGTCCTGCCGGAAGTGGCCAATGTGCTTGTATTTGCCTTTGAATCTTTGAGCGTAGGAGGGGATTTTAACGAAACTTGTTGTTAATATTCAAACCGCAAACCGGCCATATAACCTAAGCCGCCTAAGTCGGTATCTTTTTTGCCAAAATCATCAACCTTTGAATAGACGGCTTCAAAGGTGAGGTAGGTGTTGATAACCTCCCAGTCCGAGGAAAAATCTTTTGCCGTTTCAGAGTCAAAGTAATCCAGCAAGACTTGCAACCCCCCCCGAGCATGATACCCGGTAAGGTCGCCGCTGATTTTATTATCGTTAATTTTTTCCCTGTATATGAGATGGGTATACCCGCCGCCGATGTAAGGGACTATAACCTGGCCCTCCTCGAAAAGGAATCTATATGAAATAGACAATTGGACTGGAATATGCTCATAGGTAGATTTATCAGAGCTTGTCCTTCCGGTTAAAGTGGTGGCGGTTCCTTCTACCTTGGAATAGTTCAAGCCGAGACTCAGTTCAAGCCTTTCGGTAAGTTTACTCCCAAATTCTACCCCCCCGGTCCAAAGCGAACTGTCATCAAAGTGGCTTTCCCACCCATCCATCCTCGGCGTAAAATAACCTCCATTCAAACTGAATGAGCTTTCAGATTGGCCTGCAAAAATATATCTAACAGGCATCAAAAGGCTAAAGAGTAGCAAAAGAGCGAGTATACGGTTCATGATAAAATCCTTTTTCTTGCCACCACTAAGTTTGCCGCCAGTAAGGCTAAAAAGACAGACAGGATAAGCTTCATATTAAATGATGTTAAAAGAGCAAGCTTGGCCACTAAGATGAATGGAAGGAGGGCTATTCTTGCAATGGATTTAAGTAACTCATGGTCACGTATGAAGTCGGCCATCGGGGGGCTGACGCTATAATAAACGGCAGTCAATCCCCTGCCTATCGGGTTAGTGAGGAGATAATGGTTCCTAAACTTCCTCAAAATCGCCACATCCGGCTCCATATTAGACCCGTAGATTGCAGTGGCAATGAAACAGAGACCTTCATCCTTCAGGTTCGGGAACGGGACGGACTCCTCAGGATATTCAGAGGTTTCCCCGGATTTTAAACCTTCTGCGACATTTGACAGAGGCGCACTTGTTTCACTTATCAATACGCTCTCATTGTTTAAGCTATCATATGCGGTAACTGCCACGTAATAAGTCGGGGCGCTGTAAGCCGAGACAGAGATATAGTACACTGTCCCGTTAGTTAAACCCTGGATCGTATAAGATGTGGTATTGCCAACGTCCGTATTTTGAGCATAGTTGCCCGGGGATGTCCCCCAGTACACGATATACCCCGTCGCGCCGTCAACCGCATTCCAGGAGACAGATATGGCCTTGTTCCCTGGCGCAGCTATGAGCCCTGTAGGAGGCTCAGGAGCGGTTGCTGTCGCAGTAAGCCCGGACAAGGTAAAGCTTGTTACATTCCCGGCGTCTATGGGAGACGTGCCTTCTGTTGAGCTTCCATCATAAGGTGCGCCGGAGGCATCGGAATCGAAATAAACTTTATACCCGGCAATATTATATGCGCTGTTAGCCGACCAACTAAGGGTAAGAGTGTTGTCTGCTGTTTCAGAAGTGGACAGCCCTGAAACAGTAAAAGGAGTGTTATCCATGCCTGAGCCGCCATATGCTCCAATATCGGCTGTGCTGCTATCAGGATCTGTTCCATAGCCGGCATTTTGGGCCGGAGAGCTGCTTTTGAGGTGGTAATCATTTGATGCGGTATCAACAAAAAGGGGGTCTTGATCAGACACCGTGGAATCGGAAGAATAATTGCCGAAGGTCTTGTTTGCATTGTTGTAGGTCAGGTTATTACCAAGAGAGTACCAGAGTTCGGTGAGATCATCGCTGCTGATATCATAATTGTTGTTGGACAGGATGGTATTTAGGAGCGTTATTTGAGATAGCTTTGAACCATAGAAGTAAATGGCGCTTGTGGTATTTAGGTCAAGCACAGAATTGGATGCCCTTAATTCAGAGCTATAGGAGTAGAATCCATAGCCGTTCCCGACAATGACGGTATTATTGACATCGAGTTTACTTATCTTCGATGCATAGATACCGTAAGTACCGTTTTTTATTGTAAGATTGCTGATATTTGTAGAGTAGGCTCCCAATATGACCGTTCCGCTCCCACTTCCATCAATGATGGTACGCCCCAGTTCTTCGCCTTTAAGAGTTATTCCATCTTTTAATGTAAGCTGTTCATAATACGTTCCTGCGCCGATACAGACGGTATCCCCTGAATTTGCCGCATCAATGGCCGTCTGGATGGATCCTCCGGAAGAAACCGTCGGCGTGCAGGTGGAAGCATAAAGAGAGCATGGGTGTGAGACTGCTAAAAAGGTAATGCAAACCAGAAATGACCTCAACATCAACAATACCATTTGTAACTCCCGACAATTTTCTAATTAAACATTTAATGATTCGCTCTGGATGCTATCAATGAAGGCAAAGGTTGTCAAGTAAGAAAGAGAGAGAATATACAAAAGCAAAGCAATGTGAAAAAAAGCGCTTTGTTTTTTTTAGAAGCGACTATCGGGGACGGGTTCATATTTTAGGTTTTCTGCCAGCTTTTTTGACTTCAAATCTGCGCTCCAAAGCTTTTTCCATCTCTTCTTTAAACAGATTATTACCAAAAGCCCAATTTTTCTTGACCGCCTCCCTGATTACTTCCCATTCCGCTTTTGGTATACTTTCCTGGAACCATCTTTGATATTCCGTTTGCCGCATGTCATCTGTTTTTCCTAATGCCATGTAAGCAGGGTCATGATCCAACCATTTGAGTTTTTTCTTTCCTGTTTTGGCATTGTAACTGCTGAATTTGTAGTCATCTGGTTTTTCAACAATGCCAGCCCTAACCGGATTCATCTCGATATACCTGCTACAGGCCAGCAAATAGCGATCCATAGAAATGGGACTACTTTTAAATCGCCCCTCCCACAATGTCCCGGACCGATTATAATGTTTATTGACATACTGTCCGTATCTCTGTGAGATATGCTTCATCAAGTAGGCCAAATTCTCACTGTCCTCAGTTGGTTCCAGTAGAAGATGAACGTGATTTGTCATTAAAGCGAAACTGTATACTTTGCATGGATATTTATCCTTTGCCGATTCAAGGGCTTCAAGAAAGAAATGATAATCATCGTCGCAAAAGAAAATAGCCTGACGATTATTTCCACGAGTAATGACATGGTATGGAACATCGGATAGTGCTTTTCTGGCATGTCTTCCCATACCAAGCTTATATCAAAAACAAACAACGTTTTCAACAAAAATATGAACCCGTCCCCGATTACTTAAAGGACATTGGGTGATGCGATAACTTTCCTTGCAATCCTCTGGCCGTTGGCAAAGATGTATTTATAGCATGTGCTCCCGTTGCATTCGTAGAGCGTGCCGATGTAAGTGGTTGTGGTTGAACCGGATGTCTTCCTTACCCTTTCTCCGTTTCCGTCATAGTAAAATGTTGTGGTTGTGCTGTCTTTTATTATGGTCATGCGAAACAATATGAACCCGTCCCCGATTACCTTGACGCTAAAGCCTTTGTGGAGAGGGTGAGGAGGGGTAGGTTAATCTGAACCCGTCCCCGATTTCTTTCTGAACCCGTCCCCGATTTCTTTCCCCGATTTCTTTTCTCATTTTGTATAACCAGCCTTATCAATACATTTGGCTAAAAGATCATTTAACGAAGCTTCTTCAAGCCATTGTTTTGATATCCCCAGATATTCAAGGAAATCTTTTAATATCGATTTTAGCTCTTCAACATGAGATGCTTGAGATTCTCCGTTTGAAATTGATATTTTATCGATACTTATTATTGTAAACCATAAAAGTCCGTATTTTTTTTGTTTCGGTGCATTTAATTTTAAAAGTCTTCCATCACTATCATAGGCAACATATTGCCCAGCTAAAACATCTGGAGACTCAAGATAATTCTCCGCATCAGCTACTGTTTTAAATACACTAATATCCCCATGATCGTTTACAATAATAGGCGGCTTCAATCTTTAAAACCTATCCCAAAACGATTTATCAGGTGATTTAGTTTCCCAAGGACGATGCCTTCCTATTCCTTGACCTGAAATTGATTGACCTGGCTTTGTAGGATCAGGAACACTTCGATGATAATGAGGCCATTTTCCATATTGATCAGGAGTTCTATTCCCAAAAGGTGCAACCCTTAAACCTTTAAATAATGTAATTTCATAACCAGTTTTGTAACCTATACCAGCCAAACCGCCAGCATAATTTACCGGATCAAGAAATGGATTTGGTGCTTCAATCCCCACTTCCCCAATCGGTACGCCGTTGCTGTTTAAGGTCACACCACCCGTGTACCGTCTCTGCCAGTGGCCGCTAACCCCGCCGAGCTTCCAGAATAAATCTGTTATGTTTACACTGGAATATGGGTCTCCATAACCGTATATGGTTAAATGCCCGTAGTAGGTAGGATCATCCGATGAACCGCCAATCCCGCCACCTCCACTGTTTCCGCCAGCTCCGAAAGTAGTCCCGGGATCATTTGGATTATATGAAAAGGGATCAATATTCCCGCTGCTGTCAACAGACGCGCCACCGCCCGTATTAACATTTCCCCCAAGCGTGTCCGCACCATGTGACATCATTGCTAAACCTACGTAGGAGACCGGGCTTCCTCCTCCAACATATATTAATGCGGCACCTACAACCATTTCAACCCCGGCCAATGTCTTATCATCCCCTTTAATGGCAATTCTGGGGACACAATATTCAATTCACCCATCCTTCTTTTTGGGTCCAGGATTTTGCAGGCTAAAACTTCGGCCAAGTTTTTCTTCAACCATACATACAAAATGCTCATTGCCCAACGGCCTGCCGGTTCGCTCATGACGGCGTAACTCTTTCACTTCTTTCTCTGAAATATCTTCAGACATAAAAGAGCGCCAATCCCCAGCTATTTCAAGCAGGGGTGAAACCTTGACGAGTTCATCGTCCTCTCTTGCAAGGTGCGCACCGGCACTACTCCAACGGTAATTCCAAGGCTTTTCTGCAAGACCTGCCCTGACGGGGTTGTATTCAATGTATCTTGCGGCTGCAAGGAGATAAGCATCATCCATAGGATATGATGAAAACCGCCCCTGCCATAGATAACCTCGCCATTCCTTGAGAAAATTTATGTATCGGGTATAGCGGCGGTGTGTCTCCCCGATGGCTTTTCTCAAGCTCTCTTCCGATTGCGGGACGGCTATAAGATGCACGTGATTCGGCATTAAACAGTATGACCATATCTCTACATCACATCTCTTGCACCACTCAGCCAGGAGAGAGATGTATTCTCTGTAATCCGCCTCGCTAAAAAAGGTCTGCTGTCTTCTGTTGCCTCGCTGTGTGATATGATGCGGAAGCCCTGCGGCTACTACTCGCGCTATCCTTGCCATCTTCTGAATCTACTTCACTTAAATTAATTTGTCAATAATTAGATATTGTGTCCCCAGAATTCCCCAGAATTCCTTCAACCTTTCGGCTTGCGGCCTGCCTGCTTGCTGTCCTACGCTTAAAGCCTGACGTTACCGTCAGACCTCCAAGGACTCGCTACCCGGTGGCCGGCTAACCTTTCGGGGCGGGATTCACGCCCGCTTGATTACGCGACCTTGCCCGGCCGCACTGTGACCCCTAATCTCTCTTATCTTTCCATCTCCTTCTTGACCCCTAATCTCCTTCAAGTGTTATTCGGAAATCTGGGGTCATTGATACGCCCCTGCATGATTCGCTCTCCTGCACCTGCCTTTGCTTCCGCAACATTTAGCGCCTCTGTTCTTTATCGTTCCTCCCCGATTAAATACAAGTCAATATCCAAGGCAGCACCTAACGTACTTAGCCGAAAAATAGTCTCCTTATTAAAATACAAGGCAGGAATATCTTCCGAATATATTGCGAGAGACAACTTCACAATATTTCGCTCTGATAGAGATTTCACTTTTTCAATATGACCCTCCAGTCTCTGAAATATATTTTCTATGTGTAACTCAATATCATCTGTCCTCTCAAGATTTGACTCTAACATCCATCCAAAATTTTTCTCTCGTATAATACTTTTTGCACGGAAATCATTTTTCCTCCAAGACTTATCACATTTCATACCTGTTATATCGTCTATTTGCTCAGGTTCGAGTAAATCACTTATTATTATTAATCGTACAAAATTTTCGGTAGACATAAAACACCTCAGAAATCATTAATATTAAACCCTGTTGGTTCGCCAGGGCCTGCACCGCTTCTCGGTCCAACTAGAATGTTTCCTTTTCCATCTTTAAACAAGTCATATCTTGAGTTTGGTTTTAAATCATGTGGATGTACACCACCTTTTATTAGTTGCTTAATTTCTCCTTTACTAAGGGTTTTTAATGCTTCCCTCATGGAACTAAGCGTACTAGCGCCTGTCCTTGCCATCCCAATCGGTCCAACCATCCCCATTGCAGCGGACATCATGTCTTCTTTTGAAAACGTGTTGCTAACTGGCGTATGCGCTATCTGACCAGGACCATAATAAACAGGCACAGTGGCCGGACTGTTTATTCCACCACCCCCTCCACCATTCCCATGATCGTTGCCGCCATCAAAGAGTCCAAACACATTTCCAACAATGTAAACGCCACCAGCCGCGATTATCAAGTTAGCAACCGGTCCTGAAATCGCCATTCCAGAGCCGGAACTGCCGCCAAACACTAACGGGATACTGACACACCCTGCATCACAGGCCGATCCCGCCCCAGCCTGTGCAAGCTCCCCATAGGACGGTGTTGCCGCAGGTGCATAATAATATCCAACTGCCGCAGCAGCAATCATAGCCTCAACACCCAGGATCGTCCGCCCTTGCTCTGTCTGCGTGAGCTGGTATGTCCCGTATAAAAATGTCGGTGAAAAGTTCTGATATAAAAGGGCAGTAGTCTCTTTGCTTCCAATTTTTATATTTATGCCCGTAGCATCGCTCAACCAGCTATGCCCCGTCGGGTCTATAAGGTTAATCGGGTTATTCCTTACATAGCTATACCTATTAAAACTCTGCGGATCGCCTGGGTCGGGGATTATTGAGTCCGCGCTTATAAACCTCCCAAGTTGCGGATCATAGTATCTGGCATTATAAAAGTAAAGCCCTGTTTCCGAGTCTAATTCCTGGCCTGTATATTTGTGCCGGACATTCGGACCGCCGGTGTCTGTTCTTGTTGCGCCGTATGGATAGTAGGTTATGCTTTCGACCTTGTTCCCAATGCCATCGGTTATTACACTGCTTCCGCCGAGGTGGTCGGGATGGTAATAAAGGATATTGGGTGCTCCGACGACTTTCCTTGCAATCCTCTGGCTGTTGGCAAAGATGTACTTATAGCATGTGCTCCCGGTGCATTCGTAGAGCTTGCCTATGTAGGTGGTTGTGGTTGAGCCTGATGTCTTTCTTACCCTTTCTCCGTTTCCGTCATATGTGGATGTTGTTGTGGTTCCGTCTACTATCTCTTTTACCCAATTTTCGGGGTAGTAGGTTATTGTCCTTCCCTCCCAGTTTGTCATGTTCCCGTTGTTGTCGTAGGTGTACGAGTTGCCTCCCGCCGTGGTTACCGCATGGGGACGGATACTTCCGCTTCCGCTTGCTGGATATGTATAATTCCCTACCTGGGCGTTATAGGTCATGTTTCCTATCTTGTCATAGGCATAATAAGTACTCCCGTTGTAATCCCTAAGTCGGTTTAGTTCGTCGTAACCATAGCTCTGGTTGCCGTTTATCGTGTCTACAATGGAGGTCACATTCCCGACATTGTCATAGTTGTAGGTCATGTTCTGGTGTGTAGTTACACCCTTTAGAGTATTGATTGTATTGAGCCTGTAATTGCTGCTGACGTATGTATAGGCTGTTGCCACTCCGTTCCCGTAAGTGACTGTCCCAGGCTGGCCGAGGGCGTTGTATCCGCTATATGAGGCGTATGTGGTGACGCCGTCGTGGACGCTGTTAACAAATGGGCCGTTGTATGTGTAATAGGAATAGCTCAGGTTTGGATATTTTATGCCGGAAAGCCTGCCTATGCCGTCGTATGTTGACTCTGTTGTATATTGCACTCCGTTTATGACTTTGTCAACCTGCGTGCCCTGTCCAAGGGAGTCGTAGAAGTATCGGCTGTTGTATGCATAGCTTCCGTACCCGCTCTGGTCTCTCATAGAGGTGAGGCGGCCTTTGCCGTAGGAGGTATGGGTTTCGTCGTAGTTATATACAACGTCTCCGCTTCCGAGGGTCTTTTGTGTGGAGTAGTCCTTCTGCCTTAATCTGTTCAGGGCATCATACTGGAAGTATATCCACTGCCCCATATAATCAACCTGGCTGGTGAGGTTTCCGTTGGCATCATAGTAATAATTCCAGTTCCCCATATCGGGGTCGTGCATGTATGTCTTTCTGCCGAGGGTGTCGTATGTCATGGTTGTCTGGTTGCTCCTGGCATCTGTTACGGACAGGAGGTTCCCCAGGACATCGTATGCATAGGTGGTTGCGGCATAGGGTACGCCTGCGCCTGTGTCGCAAGTCGAATACGTCCCGGTGTATTCCTCGACCTTGATCAGTCTTCCGTAAGCGTCCTTCGTCATCCGCTTTTTGTGGCTGCTTGCGTCTATAGTTACCGTTACCCAGTCGTCGTAGCAGCTTTTGACTTTGGTGTTGTCGGGATTTGTTATCTCAATTGGACGGCCTACAGGATCATAGGCGTAGATAGCATATTTAGGAGTATCGAATCCTGAGAAATAAGGTAGCGAGGTCTTCAACACCTGTCCGCGCTCATTATATGCCGTCTCTGTTGCGATATACTTCCCGGCTATTCCTGTACCCTTTTCGATAATCGTCCTTCCCAGGCCGTCGAAGTATGTCCAGGAGGAGAGGCCAGCGGAGTTATACGTGGATATATTCTGGGTCCCAACGCCGCCGCCTATGCTGTTGTATGAAAGAGTTGTGTAGGAGCCGTCAGGAAGGGTTACTTTGGTCCTGCGGCCAAAGGTATCATATTCATAGGATGTGGTTGTTGGGATCGGTGACGCTCTTCACCTGGCCGTAAAGGCCATTGCCTGTCTCTCCGTCTACGCCGTAATATTTTGTGGTGGTCTGATAACCTAACGGATTGGCGACTGTTTTGGGGAAGGTGTTTGTGCTGTCATAGGTTGTAATGTTGGTGATATTTCCATTGGCGTCCGCCGAGCACTTGAGGTTCCCATAAGTATTATAAGCCATCTTGACGCTGGGGTTTGTGCCCCCTGAAAGCCACCTTTCTACCCTTGTCATATTTCCTTTTACAGGGGTCTGGTTTGTGGCGGAGGTGTTGCAGTCGGTGATCTGATCGTAAAAATATTTTGTCTCAGACTTCTTTGTCCCGGATATCCCAATCCCTTCGTAAACGACCTCAGAAGTGGGCAGTCCCACAATCCATGATGTAGTGTTGTATCCGAAGCTTCTTGTAATGGTGCGGTCGTCTGAGGAATCAGAGTAGTCGCCGTACTGATATTCGGTTGTGATATTGCCATATGAATCATATGCGGCATATATCACCCTTGTCTGCTTCCCCCACGTACTGTCGCCGTCATAGATATAGCTATCTACCTGATACGGCGGATTGAAATAGGGGGATGTGCTGTCGGAGACATAGCTTGCTGTGGTTTCCGAATATGTGTATTCCGAACCGCCAGTGGCCTTGATGCCTGTAACCTTAGTCCGGTAGGGTTTGCCTTTCATATACCCCACTGTTACATCGGGGGCGTTTGTATCACCGTTTCCCTGATGGAACCAGGTATATGCAATTTTCTGCTCCCCGTTTGGACCTGCTGGGCCTGTTACCTTGGCATAGTTGAAGCCCCGGAAGTCTTTTTCACCTATATGATAAAAGCCGTCGGAATACGTATAATTTGTGGTTGAGATATTCCCGTTGCCGTCGTTTGAAGAGACGTAGCTTACGGTCTGGACAGGAAAAGGAAGTAAGGTGTTGCTGTAACTGGTGGACGACGTGTAGCTTATTGTGGTCGTCGCGCCGAGGCCGTTTTTTACCTCGGACAGTAGATTTTGAGGGATGGTATTGGCAAGCAACCACAAGGTACTTCTGGCGGAAGTTGCCCCTTGAAGCAGGATATCGAACTTCCCATCTCCATTAAAATCTCCGACAGCCAAATATCTTTCGCTCTTGCTCCACGATTGTGATGACATCCCGTATGAGGTGGTGATATTCTTTACTGTATAGAACTCACCACTCCCGTTGGCAATCAGGAAAAGTGTGGCATTACCGATGGCCGTCCCTTGAAGCAGTATATCAGTTTTCCCGTCCCCATTGAAGTCTCCAGCAGCTAACTGTCTCTGGTCAGCGCTCCATTTGTCTCCCGTCATGCCGTAGGAGTTGGTAATAAATTGTACCGTGTTAAAACCGCCGTTCCCATCGGCGATCAGCAGAAGGGTACTGGCAGTTGTTGTCTTCCCTTGAAGCAGGATGTCGGTTTTCCCGTCTCCATTGAAATCTCCGGCAGCTAACTGTCTCTGGTCAGCAGCCCATGCCTGGCCTGACATGCCGTCAGCGTCGGTGATAAATTGTACCGTGTTAAAACCGCCGTTCCCATCGGCGATCAGCAGAAGGGTACTGGCAGTTGTTGTCTTCCCTTGAAGCAGTATATCGGTTTTCCCGTCCCCATTGAAATCCCCGGCAGCTAACTGTCTCTGGTCAGCGCCCCATGCCTGTCCTGACATGCCGTCAGCGTCGGTGATGTCCTGTATACCAAAGCCGCCGCTTCCGTTTGCCAGAAGTAATAATGTGTGGTAACTGGCAGTAGTGCCTTGAAGCAGGAGATCGGTCTTGCCGTCCCCATTGAAGTCCCCGGTTGCCAACCGTCTTTGGTCAGCGCTCCACATGTCTCCCGTCATGCCGTAGGAGTTGGTGATATTCTGTGTATCATTGTATATGCTGTCTGTGTCGTAATCATAATAATTGGTAGCGTAACAGTTTAGTGGGTCTACTTTTGAGAAAACTTAACCCACTTTAGACCCTTTGTATTTACACCAGCAAGTGATAAAGGAGAGTGTCCATTATGGCCCTTTATCCTGCTGCAACTGAACTTCTTGAACCTGTAA
>JAUSKU010000105.1 GCA_030646755.1 Deltaproteobacteria bacterium | reverse complement strand
TAACTCGCTAACAGTACGGGCTTTTGCCAAACATTCCCTTGCTTTTTCAAGCAACTTTTTGCCACTTGCAATTCGTGCCATAGTCTCACCTCCAATGGGATGAGACCATTATTACATATTTGAATTAGAAATGGAATAAGGAAGATGGGAGAAACAGGATGACAAGGTATGCCCCGGGCATTTCGAGTAAACACTGATAAACCTAAAAAAGCATTTGGACACGGATTTACACAGATTTGCACAGATTTTTCAAGGACTTAATGATAAAAATTGAATCACTTGAAGGGTTACAGCTTTAAGTAAATATTTTATCAGTGTCGCTTAGAAGCGCCTACTTTTGGTTATCGGCACTTATCTGTGTCCAACTGAGGAATTTAGGATAAATAAAAACTGAATATGGAGACGGATATTATGGATATACTTGTAGTAGATGACGAACCTTACATACAGCGCTCCCTCTCCTTTGTACTGAGAAAGGAGGGTTTTCAGGTGGAGGTTGCATCAAACGGCGAAGAGGGACTGAAAAAGGCCAGGGAGCTAAAGCCAAAGGTGATCTTACTTGACGTTATGATGCCCAAACTTAACGGGTTCAATACCTGTAGGGCGATAAAATCAGACAATGAGCTGAAAGAGAGTTACGTGATACTGTTGACGGGCAAGGGTCAGGAGATAGATAAGGAAAGGGCGATAAAGGAAGGGGCCAATGAATTTATGTCGAAGCCCTTCAGCCCGAAGGAAATAGTGACCAAGATCCGGACTATCCTCGGAGTCCCCAAATGAAAAGGTTTTATCTTTTCCTTGCGCTTTTCGGCCTCATCCCTATTATTTTTTTTACGGGTGCTGCAGAAAGCCATTTCAGATATCTCTATTACCCTATACTGGTTTTACTCATCCCTTTGCTGAATTCCAATGCGATCCTTCAGGCAGCCGTGGCCTTCAGCATCCTTTACTCCCTTGTACCTTTCTGGTTGGGGGGCGGATACCATGTCTATCTTGTGGCAACTAATGTCTTCTCCTTCCTTCTGGCGGCAGTAGTTTCAGGACGCCTTTCAGACATAGTCAATAAAGACAGGGAATCCCTTCGTAAGACAGCGGATACTTATCACGCATTGACCAATTCCCTGAACCTCAAGATCATGAACCTGCAGTCCGAGGTAGATTCCGTATCAGAGAGATACAGCCACATTCAGGAGTTGGACAAAAACAAGACCCGCTTCATTTCAGGCGTATCCCATGAAATAAGGTCCCCCCTCTCGTCCATCCGCTCTTTTTCAGAGATCCTGCTTAATTATGAAGATATAGATGCCGACACAAGAAAAGAGTTCCTGGAAATTATAAAACAGGAGAGCGAAAGGCTTACCCAACTTGCCAATGAGATACTCGATATAGTGAGGATAGAGTCCGGGAAGATAGAGTGGCACATGGACGCCATAGACATAGCGGAGGTTGCGGATACGGCAATCAAGACGATGCTCCTGCTGGCAGAAGACAAAGGGATTTCTCTGGAACAGAAGATTCCCGGGAAGCTCCCGCCGATAAAAGGCGACAGAAACAAGATACTTCAGGTCCTCTTGAACCTTGTGAGCAATGCCATAAAATTTACATCTCAGGGGAAAATTACGGTGGGAGCCGAAGATATGCCCAATGAGATAAGGCTGTATGTCTCCGATACCGGAGAGGGGGTCTATCCTGAAGAGAAGGAAAAGATATTCGATGAGTTCTACAGGATAGGAGATGACCTGACAGGAAGGCCCAAGGGTTCGGGATTGGGGCTGAGCATCTCAAAAAAGATCGTTGAGGCCCACGGTGGGAAGATCTGGGCCGAGAGCCAGCTCGGGAAGGGAAGCACCTTCTTCTTTACCCTTCCCAAGGGTGCGGCTGTAGCGGATGAATATAGAGGGATAGGCGAGTTTGCAGAGATAGCCGGAAGGCAGGTACTGGTCTTGGATGATTCCGTGCCTGTAAGGCAGATCATGAGGTCTGCCTTGGAATCCCTCGGATACAGCACCCTTGGGGCCGGGAGCATAAATACGGCATTGGAGGTGGCAAAGGCCAGAAAGCTGGACGCTATTATAATGGGGGACCCTAAGAGCGAGGATGAATTTGACAAACTCAGGACATTCTCAAGGGTTCAGGGGATACCTCTCTTCCTTGTCTCGGTTATCAACGATGAAAAAAGCGGGCTTCAGGTGGCGGTCAACGGCTACATATCCAAGCCACTTGACAAGAACCAGATACTTTCAACCATAAAGGAGGTCTCCCAAAAGAAGACAGGAAGGGTATTGATAATCTCAGATGACCCCGAGGAGGCGAGGAATTTTCAGCTCCTTGTCGGCGCCAGCGGCTTTGAAACTGTTATAGTGCCTGATGTTAAATCCATTAACGGGACAAAACCACCGGATATGATAATAATAGGCAGTTTATCGAGGGACCAGGTATACATGACAATCAGTTCTCTCCGTGCTAATCAGGCAACAAAAAAGGTCCCTCTCCTTCTTACCCTTAACATATTAATAAGGGACATAAAGTGTGTGGGGCTGAATTCCTCCGAATATGGGAAAGGGTTGAACAAGTTGATCGAAAGCCTGAAGGGAATGGTCTAAGATGCCAAAGATATTTGAGTACATTCCATCCGAAAAACTGAACAGGCTTCTTAAGGGATATTCAGAGGCATTTGATACGGCGGTCTTTTTTTTAGGCAAAGATAAAGAGGTCATTTTAAAGTTCCCTGAGGATGCCATTGTCCCCGAGCTGAACATGGTTCCTCTGAATGTAAGAGACTCAATGCTCGGCCATGTCGGAATACCAACAGGGGGGGCTGAAAACCATCTGGGTCTTATCTGTCAGAACCTCTCGGAGATGGCGGAGATGGGTTATGAGATAGAGAGCCTTTCAGGGGAGGTGGCAAGAAACTATGAAGAGCTCTCCCTCTTATGGAGGCTTTCTTCAAGGCTCGGGGCAGGGCTTAATGTGGACAAGATATGCAATGTCATTGCCGAGGAGGTCATGACCATCTGCCCTTCAAACAACGTCTCCATAATGCTTGTCATTGATATGCCGACAGGCCCCTTGCCGACAATGGGCGCCAAGGTCGTACCCAAGCCCCAGGTAAAGATGTCGCTCCTTTTCCCCAAGGTTTCCCTGGGGAGGGATGCGAGCAGGGCATCAACCACGCCATTGGCGACGGACAGGGGCCTGATAGGATTTGTCTTTGAGAAAAAGGAGGCCATAACGGTATGCGATGTCCATAAGGATGCGCGGTTTGAGGGGTTTCCATACCCTGTAACCGGCGTTCTAATAGTCCCCCTTATTGTGGAGGAGACTGTAATAGGGGCCGTCATAGCGAGTGACAAGTTAAACGGAGAGGAGTTCTACACAACAGAGATAAAGCTTATCTCAGGCATAGCTTCAGCGTGCGCCGTTTCCATAAAAAAAGCCCTCCTGTTTGACGAGATACACGAGATGCTTTTCAGCACGGCGGAGGTATTCTCCCTGGCCATCGACGCCAAGGACCCTTATACTTACGGACATTCAAAGAGG
The DNA here is from genome assembly GCA_030646755.1 of Deltaproteobacteria bacterium. Taxonomy (GTDB): domain Bacteria; phylum Desulfobacterota; class JAENJC01; order JAENJC01; family JAENJC01; genus JAUSKU01. The sequence goes on along the minus strand of JAUSKU010000105.1, from coordinate 37,165 downwards.
GTATCCGAGATATCTGTTGCTGTCGCAAAGATGCTGGGGCTTCCCCCGGAGACTGCAAACTGGGTAAGGCTGGCGGCCCTTCTTCATGATATAGGAAAGATAGGGACGCCGGAGGATATACTTCATAAGCACGGGAAACTTGAGCCAACTGAGGTAGACAGGATGAAGGAACACCCTGTAGCCGGGGCAAAGATGATTGAACACATCGAGAAGCTCAGGGAGATAGCCACATGGATATGCCATCACCATGAGAAATATGACGGGACCGGATACCCATCGAACCTGAAGGGAGAGGATATTCCTGTCCCATCAAGGATAATCGCCATAGCCGATTACTATGATGCCCTTACGACTGACAGGCCGTACAGAAAGGCCTTTCCAAAAGAGGAGGCGATACGGATCATGAAGGAGTCCAACGGCACCCACTTTGACCCTTTCGTATTCGATTACTTCGAGAAGGCGGTCAGTTAATATCCAAAGCCGGGCAATCAGGGGATATTAATGGCGTCAAATATGGAATAGGCCGTTTTGAGCGCGGCATCCTCAGCAGGAAGCTCAATTAAAGGCCTGTTGTTAAGATCATATGCCGCAAGCACTTCATCGGACTGCACAACTCCGAAAAGGTCGATGCCCAACCCCTTTATCACCTCTCGGCTCTCCTGCGGGAGGTCTCCTGTCACCCTGTTTACTATCAACCCGATCCTGTGAACCCTTAGTTCCAGCTCCTTAACAAGCTCATTGACCCTTCCAACCGTCCTAAGGCTTCTTGCAGAAGGGTCGCTTACTATCAACATCAGATCTGTATCCTGGGTAGTCCTGCGGCTGAGGTGCTCAAGCCCGGCCTCGTTGTCCATGACGACATAAGGGTAGTTGTCAGAAAGCTTGTCCATAAACCTTCTTATCACATGGTTCGGAAAGCAATAACATCCGGGCCCCTCTGGTCTCCCCATAGATATGAGGTCGAACCCCTTTGCCTCTATAAGGGCCTGATTTATCATCAGTTCCATGTTGTCCACATTGGCAACGCCGGCAAGCTCCTCCTTCCTGGCCCTGTGCTTTGAATCCTCCCTTATGGTCCCCACCTGCTGTCCAACGCTTACGCCTAAGACCTCATGCAGGTTTGAATTGGCATCGGCATCGACCGCAAGGATCGGACCCTTCCTTTTTTCAATAAGATACCTTATCAGGAATCCGCAGAGGGTCGTTTTCCCTACCCCTCCCTTACCTGCCATAGCTACGGTAAAAGCCATAAAACCTCCCTAAAATTATAACTCACGAATTAAGGTTTACATCTCACGACATAGACCTTGTTAAATTATCAAAAATACCCTGCCTTGGCAAGCAACAATCTCCTTTAATGCTGAAGACGGATGCACCACAATGAGGGGATTTATTAACTTGACAAAGGGTAACCCCTTATATATATTAGTAACTTTCTTTATAAAAGCCTATGAAGATTTATGTAGATCAGATCCCTGATGAGGGATTGGAGAGGGGGTTCGAAGAGCCCGTCGATTCTTTCCATTACCTGGAAAAAGAAGAAGTAGGGACAGCGGCGAAGGTCAGCGGCCCTGTTCATGTAAACCTTGTTGTAAAAAAAACATCGGGCGGCGTGTCGGTAAGAGGCAGGCTTCAGGGTACTGCGTCCATGGCATGCAGCAGATGCCTTGTAGAGATAACAGAAGACGTAGGTCATGACTTTTTCTACGACTGTCTTCCTGTGGAAGAAATGGAAGAAGAGGAAGAGCTCTCAACGGATAGTGCGGACATACACTATTATACCGGCGGAGAGATAGCTATCACGGCCCTGGTACAGGAGCAATTAGCTCTTGCATTGCCGATGAAGGCCTTATGCAGAGAGGATTGTAAGGGGCTTTGCCCAAGATGCGGGGCCAACCTGAACTTAGGTGACTGCGGATGCCAAAAAGGCCCGGTAGATTTAAGATTGGCAGCACTCATGGATTTAAAGATAAAAAAGGATTAAACTGTAAAAAATAAAGAAGGAGAGATAAAATGCCAAATCCTAAATGGAGACACTCGAAATCAAGAAGGGACAAGAGGCGTACCCATGTGAAGCTCTTTGCCCCCAACTTCAGCAACTGTCCACAGTGCGGAGAGCCTAAGCTCCCCCACCGCCTATGCCTGAAGTGCGGTTTTTACAAGGGTAAGGAAGTCCTGCCTGTAATAGAGGTATAGCTTGAAGATAGCTTTGGATGCCATGGGCGGCGACCATGCGCCTCACGTAGAGGTTGAGGGCGCTGTCCTCGCAGCAAAGGAGTACGGGTCCCATGTGATCCTGGTCGGTGACAGGGATACCGTCGAAAAAGAGCTCTCCAGCCGTAACGTAGGTAACCTCCCCATATCTATAAGGCATGCCTCTGAGGTGATAGGGATGGAGGAGTCCCCGTCAAAGGCATTGAGAAAGAGGGACTCCTCCATGAGGGTCGCCTTCGAACTCGTGAAAAACGGGGAGGCAGATGCCGTTGTGAGCGCCGGTAACTCCGGGGCAGCCATGGCAACGGCCATGTTTGTCCTTAGAAAGCTGGAGGGCGTTGACAGGCCTGCCATCGCCACTGTTATGCCCACCTTAAAGGACGCCTGTGTCGTTCTGGATGTCGGCGCCAATGTTGATTGCAAACCCTTCCATCTCGCACAGTTCGCCGTCATGGGTGATGTATATGCCCAGTTCATCCTGAAAAAGGAGAGACCCAGGGTCGGACTACTCAGCAACGGGGAAGAGGAGAGCAAGGGGACAGATCTAACCAGGGAGACCCACGCCATCCTGAAGCAGCTCCCAATGAATTACATAGGCTACATAGAGGGTAGGGATATATTCGCAGGGAATGCCGATGTTGTTGTCTGTGACGGTTTTGTCGGCAACGTGGTCCTTAAGACCAGCGAAGGACTTGCTGACGCCATCAGTCAGATGCTTAAGGAAGAGATATTGAAGTCCCCCCTTGCAAAGCTCGGGTATCTGCTTTCAAAAGGGGCCTTCAGGAAGTTTAAGAAGAAGGTGGATTATTCCGAATACGGCGGCGCTCCCCTCCTCGGGATTGACGGGGTTGGCATCATAAGCCACGGGAGCTCAACCCCCAATGCGATAAAGAATGCCATCAGGGTGGCCCAGGAGTTCTCCGGCAGCGGGGTGAATAAGATATTGCTGGACCATCTAAGGACATGCGACACCCAGGTACTGGGAAAGAGGGCGGCCTGATCCATGATCAGTTCAAGGATAATAGGAACCGGCTCTTACGCCCCGAAGAAGGTCCTTACCAACCATGACCTGGAGAAGATGATTGAGACCAGCGATGACTGGATAACGGAAAGGACCGGGATAAAAGAGAGAAGGATAGCAGCCGAAGGGGAAACTACTTCAGACATGGCTGCCAAGGCTGCAAAAAAGGCGCTGGAGATGGCTGGGATTGAGCCGAATGATATAGACACTATCATCGTGGCAACCGTTACCCCTGACATGGACTTTCCATCCACCGCATGTTTTGTGCAAAATAAGCTTAAGGCCCATAAGGCGGCATCCTTTGATATAGCAGCTGCATGTTCAGGGTTTATATATGCCCTTTCAGTAGCCGACAGCTTGATAAAATCGGGGCACTCCAAGTACGCACTGGTCATTGGTGCAGAGATATTCTCCAGGATCACTGACTGGACAGACAGGAATACATGCATACTCTTCGGAGACGGGGCCGGGGCGGCAGTGCTGGCCAAGACAACTGGAAAAAGAGGGATTCTTTCGACCCACCTGCACTCAGAGGGATCTTCCTGGAAGCTCCTTTGCGCCTCTTCCCATGAAGAGAACGCAAAGACATTTATAAGGATGCAGGGGAATGAGGTCTTCAAGGTGGCTGTGAGGGCCCTGGAGGATGTGGCAATAGAGGCCCTTGAGCATAACGGCTTAAAGGGTGATGATTTAGACTGGTTCATACCCCATCAGGCAAACGAGAGGATCATCGTGGCAACCGCAAAACGCCTCGGTGTCCCGATGGACAAGGTCTACATGAACCTTCAAAAATATGGTAACACCTCTGCGGCCTCCATCCCCCTAGCCCTGGACGAGGCAGTAAGGAATGGAAAGGTTAAGGACGGTGACCTGATACTGTTAGATGCCTTTGGCGGGGGTTTTACCTGGGCATCGGCGTTGATAAGGTGGTAGTATGAAACTTGCTTTTATATTTCCAGGCCAGGGCTCCCAGTATGTTGGGATGGGGAAGTCTCTTTATGACAACTTCAAGGTTGCAAAAGAGACCTATGAAGAGGCCAATGAGGCCCTGGGGCTAAAGATAAGCGACCTGTGCTTCAGCGGGCCTGAGGGCGACCTGAAGTTGACTTATAATACCCAGCCTGCCATACTGACAACAAGTATAGCGGCCCTGAGGGTCCTCTCTACCGAGACCCCTTTAAAACCTTTATTGCTTGCAGGGCATTCACTTGGAGAGTATACGGCCCTGGTGGCATCGGAGGTGTTGACCTTCTGTGACGCCGTCCGCCTTGTAAGGGCGAGAGGTAAATATATGGACGAGGCCGTTCCTGCCGGGACAGGCGGGATGGCGGCCATCCTTGGGATGGAAAAGGGCAAGGTGGAACAGCTTTGCAAGGAGGCCTCAAAGGGTGAAGTTGTTGCGCCTGCCAACTTCAACTGTCCTGGCCAGATAGTGATCTCCGGGCATGCAGGTGCCGTAACAAGGGCCATGGAACTGGCCAAGGAATGGGGAGCCAAGGCAATCCTGCTATCTGTAAGCGCACCTTCCCATTCATCCCTGATGGAACCAGCCGGGAAAAGGCTTTCAAAAGAGCTTGAAAAGATAGAGGTAAAAGATTTAAAATATCCAGTCATATCGAATGCGGATGCGGACTTCTATCCTTCAAAGGATAAGGTTACCGATTTGTTGATTAGACAGCTCAGCCACCCTGTGCGCTGGGAAGAGTCGGTTGCAAAGGCGGTATCCGACAGCACAGAGGCCTTTATTGAGATAGGGCCGGGAAAGGTCCTCTGCGGCCTTTTAAAAAGGATAAACAAAGAGCTTAAGTCGTTTAATGTTGAAGATGGGGATAGCTTAAAGGCAGTGCAAGCAGCCCAACTTACCTAAATTGTCACCCTGAGTAAAACGAAGGGTCTTAGATTCTTCGCGGAGTTTATCCTGAGCAGAAAAAAACGAGATCCTTCGCTTTGCTCAGAATGACAAGCTAAAGGCTCAGAACGACAATCGGAGGGAATATGGAATTAACAGGCAAAGTAGCTCTGATAACAGGTGCGGCACAGGGGATTGGCAAGTCCATTGCCCTGACCCTGGCAAGAAAAGGAGCAGACATAGCGGTATCAGACGTCAACCTGGAGAAGGCAGAAGAGACCGCGAAGGAGATAGAGGGTCTTGGAAGGAAGGCCATAGCCATCAAGGGGAATGTGGCGTCAGTGGCCGAGGCTGAAAAGATGGTGGAGGAGACAGTGGCCCGTCTTGGAAAGGTGGATATCCTTGTAAACAACGCTGGCGTGACAAGGGACGGCCTCATGCTCAGGATGAAGGAAGAGGACTGGGACCTGGTGATAGACATAAACCTCAAGGGCGTATTTAACTGCACAAAGGCTGCTGTCAAGCATATGGCGAAGCAGAGGTACGGGAGAATCGTAAACATTGCATCTATTGTCGGCGAGATGGGGAATGCGGGCCAGGCAAATTACTCCGCATCCAAGGGTGGAGTTATAGCCCTTACAAAGACCGTGGCAAGGGAGTTCGCCAGCAGGAACGTAAACGTCAACGCCGTGGCCCCCGGGTTTATCGAGACAGCAATGACAGCTTCCCTGCCTGATGCTGCCAGGGAGGCGCTGACAAAGCAGATTCCCCTGGACAGGCTCGGCAGCCCTGACGATGTGGCAAATGCAGTCCTTTTCCTCGTATCGGATGCGTCGAACTATATAACCGGACAGGTTGTCAATGTTAACGGCGGGATGTATATGTAATTCACGTTGTAGGGGCGGGTTTGAAACCCGCCCCTACAGGATATGATAAATAAAAAACACGGAGGTAACAAAATGGAAGACAAGGTAAAGAAGATTATCGCAAAGCAGCTCGGAGTAAACGATGACCAGGTTGTTCCTGGCGCATCATTCATCAACGATCTTGGAGCAGACTCTCTCGACACAGTTGAGCTGGTTATGGCCCTTGAGGAGGAGTTTGATATCGAGATCCCTGATGAGGATGCAGAGAAGATAAAGACCGTTGGTGATGCCATCAACTACATAAAACAACACGCGAAATAAGGATACCTTTGAAACGCCATATCCAGCATTACCTGAACGCAATGCATATATATTGCCTCCTTATTCGCATGGGGACAACGAAGAGATATGCGATGTCCTTTGCCCGCAGATATGAACTGGTAGTGCACAGGATTATTTATTGAAGCTCACAGGGGGTTTAAATTTTTACAAATCAGGCAGTTCTCTGTGTCCTCTGTGTACGGCTTAGCTAAAAAGGAGTTGGTTTTGAAAAAAAGGGTCGTTGTTACAGGTGTCGGGATGATAACCCCTTTGGGCCTGACTACCGGGGAATCCTGGGAGGCCTTGATGGCTGGAAAGTCTGGAATAGGAAAGATTACGAGGTTTGACGCCTCCGACTACCCGACTCAGATAGCAGCCGAGGTGAAGGGGTTCAATCCAGAAACCTACATAGAGCCAAAGGAAGTCAAGAAGATGGATACCTTCATCCATTACGCCGTAGCCGCAAGCCAGATGGCTATGGACGACTCAGGCCTCAAGATCACACCCGACATTGCTGATCAGGTCGGCGTGATGGTCGGGGCCGGAATGGGCGGGCTTCCTGCCATCGAGACATACCACAAGGTTGTGCTTGAAAAGGGGCCAAAAAGGATATCGCCTTTTTTTATTCCGATGGTTCTTATAAATCTATCCTCAGGAATCATCTCCATAAGGTTCGGGGCCAAAGGCCCCAATTCCGCGGCAGTTACAGCATGCGCAACGGGAACCCACTGCATAGGTGATGCCGCAAGGCTTATCCAGCTTGGAGATGCCGTGGCAATGATAGCAGGAGGGACAGAGGCGACCGTTTGCCCCCTCGGCATAGGCGGCTTCAATGCCATGAAGGCCCTCTCCACAAGGAACGATGCGCCAGAGAAGGCATCCCGCCCTTTTGATAGGGATAGGGACGGGTTTGTCATGGGTGAGGGGTCAGGGGTTGTTATCCTGGAAGAGTATGAGTTTGCCAAGGCAAGGGGAGCAAGGATATATGCAGAGGTGGTTGGTTATGGAATGAGCGGAGACGCATATCACATAACCGCTCCAGTCGAGGACGGGGAAGGCGCAGCCCGATGCATGAAGATGGCCATGAGAAGCGGCAACATCAAAGTTGAAGAGGTTGACTACATCAACGCACACGCCACGTCGACCATGGCTGATGCCATAGAGACAAGGGCAATAAAGACCGTATTTGGCGAACATGCCTATAAGCTTTCTGTCTCAGGGACAAAATCCATGACAGGACATCTCTTAGGCGCAGCCGGTGGCGTCGAGGCAGTGATATCCGTCCTTTCCATGAGGGACGGGATAATCCCACCGACAATAAATGTAGAAAACCAGGACCCCGAATGCGACCTGGATTGTACGCCAAACCAGGCCAGAAAGAAGGATGTAAGGGTCGCCATGTCCAATTCCTTCGGCTTCGGTGGGACCAACGGGACGCTGATCTTCAGGAAGTTAGAATAGATTACATAGTAGAGACGCCCCGCCGGGGCGTCTCTACAGATTATCCCTCTGCGCCGCTCTCAATCCCCTCAAGCTTTGCCTCAAACTTCGCCAGGACAGATGAAGCCTCGTCGTATTTGCCCTTGGAGTTGTTCAGATGCTTTCCAAGGGTGTCAAAATGCTCCTTGAAGCGGCCAAGGTCGCCCTTGAGCCTTCCCAGGCTGTCCCTTATCTCCTTGGCGTTTTCCTCTATCTTCATCCCCCTGAGGCCCAGGACAATGGCCTGAAGATATGCATACATGGTGTTCGGTGAAACAGGGATGACCTTTCTTGCAAGGGCATAGTCTGCAATGGACTCATCACCCTCTCTTGTAATGACTTCATAATAGACATTCTCCGCGGGGATGTACATCAGGGCGAAGTCAAATGTCCCCTCGTCCGGGAGTATGTACTTTGAGACCTCGTCTATCCTCTTCCTTACGTCCTTGGTAAATAAAGACCTTGCTGCCTTCCTTCCTGCATCATCCTGGGCATCCAGGATCTTCTGGAATGCAGGCAAAGGGAACTTGGCATCAACAGGTATCAAGCTGCCGCCGAGCCTGATTGCCGCATCTACCTTGATACCGCTCTTGAACTGGTGCTGTAAGACATAATGTTCGGTTGGCAACATCTGGGAAAGGAGGTTTTCCAGAAAGAGCTCCCCCAACCCTCCCCTTACCTTCGGGGCCTGGAGTATCTGCTTTAGCCCTGATATGTCCCTGCCCACCTCGAATATCCTCTGGGATGCCTCATCCAGCTTTCCGAGGGAGCCCTTCACATCCCCAAAGACCCTCGTGACGCCATCCATCCTTTCCCCAAGTCCCTGGTTTGTCTTCTGTATAAGCTCAGAGGACTCCTTTAGCCTCAGGTTCACCTGAGAAAGGACCTGGTTCAACTGGGTTGAGAGGTTGGAATTAAGCTGCCCCATCTGCATGTTTACGGCATTAGAGCTTCCTTCAAGGCTCAGCCTTACCTGCTCCCTGAGTCCGTCTATCTGCTGCTGGAGGAGGGTTGAGGTCTGGTCCTCCCTTTGGCGCCTCTGGATTGTCGATATCCCGTATATCAGGAGGGCGGCTATTAAGGCAAAACCAATTACAGTGACTATTAAAGTTGTATCCATACCGGCATATTACCAAAAATCCGTTCTGGGAGGCAAGTTAAACCCTTGACTCATTGGCTTAAAAAGGATAATTTTATATTCATGACTATGAGAAAACTTAAATCAGATATTAAAAAGCTTCTTAAGGAACGTAATGCAATCATGCTTGCCCACAACTACCAGAGGGACGAGATACAGGAGATAGCGGACCTCACAGGCGACTCCCTTGGACTTAGCATCGAGGCCTCTAAAACCGAGGCTAAGGTGATAGTGTTCTGCGGCGTCCACTTCATGGCTGAGAGCGCTTCGATACTTTCTCCTCATAAGACGGTGATATTTCCAAGGATGGACGCAGGATGCCCGATGGCGGACATGATAACGAGGGAAGGTCTCGTAAAGATGAAGGAGGAGTATCCAGGCCTCCCAGTCGTCACCTACGTCAACTCAGCGGCGGATGTGAAGGCCGTGAGCGACATATGCTGCACATCTGCAAATGCAGTAAGCGTCGTCAAGTCCCTGAAGGACGCGAAGAGGGTCATCATGACCCCTGACAGGAACCTGTCCCACTATGTAACAAGGTTCGTGAAGGACAAGGAGATCATAGCATGGGACGGCTTCTGCCCCACCCATGAGAGGCTCATTCCTGAAGACGTCCTGAAGATGAAAGAGAGACACCCCGATGCCCTCTTTGTGGCCCATCCTGAATGCAGGCCTGATATAGTTGACCTGGCGGACAAGGTCGCTTCCACTTCCGGGATGTACGTATTCTGCAAAAAATCGAAGGCGAAGGAGTTTATAATAGGGACAGAGATGGGTATCCTCTGGAGACTAAAAAAGGATAACCCTGAAAAGAAGTTCTATCTTGCCTCAAAGAAGCTTATCTGCCCCAACATGAAACTCACAACCATTGGGGATGTCCTGGTCTCTCTTGAAAAGATGGAGAACGTGGTCAAGGTGCCGGAGGATATAAGGATTCCTGCAAAAAGGGCGCTAGACAGGATGCTGGCGGTGCCCAGGGACTAATTACTGGGCTTAGTAGGGGTGAGGCGGTGCCTCGCCCAGGCTTGGCTTAATTGTTTGACATCGGTCTGGATATATTTTAATATAGTCTAAGACTAGTCTAAACGGGGTGGATATGGAAACAGTGGGTTCATACGAGGCAAAGACACATCTTCCTAAACTGTTGGAGCGGATAGCAAAGGGAGAGCAGATCACCATAACAAAGCACGGCGTTCCTGTCGCAATGCTGGTGCCTATGGAGCCTTCTAAGAAAAAGGATTTACAGGCAGTCATTGAAGAGCTGAAAGGATTCAACAAAGGCCAGACTACAGGGGGCATGACAATCAAGACAATGGTCGAAGAGGGGCGGCGGTGAAGTCATTCGTCATAGACAACTCGGTGGTAATGGCCTGGTTTTTTGAGGATGAGGCAAGCGACTATACGGTTGCCGTCCTGGAAAGCCTGACCAAATATGACTGCATCGTGCCTTCCATATGGCCTCTTGAAGTGGCGAACACGCTCCTCGTTGGTGAGAGGAGAGGGAGGGCCACCGAGGCAAAGGCAGCCAGGTTTATAACACTGCTCAACTCACTGCCTATACAGATAGACCCGGAAACCTCAAGACATGCCCTTTTAGACACCCTGCAACTGGCGAGAGAACATCATTTATCTTCATACGATGCAGCCTATCTTGAACTTGCGATGCGTGAAGGCGTGCCAATTGCAACGCAGGACAAGGCATTGAAAAAGGCGGCTAAGAAGTGCGGGGTAAAGCTTATTTAAAGGGTAGATGACCCCTCTTGTTTTGGGGACGTTTATGCAGCTTCCCCTCTTATGGTAAGAGGGGATAAAGGGCGTTATGAAAAGTCCAGTAGGGTGGGCTATGCTCACCTAAATGACAGAGTTTATGGAAAACAAAATAACCGATGTTCTTATAGAAGAGTTATTAAACGAGGAGGAAAGTTCATCCCTTGACTTTAAGAGGAATCAATACCCTTTTGTCGGTGCAACCGACGACCAAAAAAGCGAACTGCTTAAAGATATTCTGGCATTTGCAAATGCATGGAGAAGAAACGACAGCTATATTTTAGTTGGTGTAGAAGAAGTTAAAGGGGGCCGAAGTATAGTTAAAGGTGTCAGTCATCACATTGATGACGCGCAATTGCAGCAATTCGTTAACCATAAGACACAGCGGCCCTTAACATTTTCTTACACAGCCTATCCTTTCGAATGTAAACAAATCGGGATCATTTGCATTCCACTTCAACAAAGACCCTTCTTTTTAAAAAAAGACTTCGGTAAACTTAAAAGAAATGTTGTACATGTGCGCAGGGGAAGCTCAACTGATATAGCAGATCCTGATGAAATCGCACGAATGGGCTCTGACTTATCCACATCAATGATAAAAGATGAACCTCTTCTCAAAGTAAGTTTTTGGAAGTCCGATGGCACTACATCAGATCATTTGGAGGTGCCTTCGATTGAAGTTTTAGATAAGGAAGGCGTTTTAAATCGCATTATTAAGCTTAAACTGACTGATGAAGTCGTGCAGCTTATTGAAAGGTATAAAAAAGAACTTGATGAAATTGCCGATTCTTATCCAAATGGCAAGATATACAATCCCTATAAGGTAGATCAAGTCTATGAGTTTAACCGTAGAATTGATGAAGCTAAAGAACTGGTAAATGCTGATTTTGAAAAGTTTCAGGAACGTTTTAATCTATCGAGAAGATCATTAAAATTGTCAGAGCCACAGGGCCCTGTGGAAGAGCAGAATTTTGTGCTTTTTAAAATATCAAATGATGGCAGATGTCCTGCTGAAAATCTCATCGTGTATATAACACCATTAAATGGAGTAAGTTTTTATACGAGAAAGGACTTGGCTGCATTAAACATCACAATACATAGTCAAAGACCAAAGTATATTGAGGATATTATCGCTTTGGCATATAAACTTGATAAGAATGACTTCAATACGAGAGAGAACTTAAGACTAAGGACAAGAAATGCTTTAATAAAGGGCTCATATTCCTCTGCTTTTGATTATAGACTGGTTAACCCAGGCTCTCATCAAAATAATGTTACCGTTGAGAGGAACACTCTCGAAATCAACCTTAAACAAGATCTTATGCATAATCATTATAAAACTATGGGCGACGAAGGCCTCTATCTTTCTCCTTCTCTGCAAAAAGGCGAGAAAGCACTAATTGAATACAAATGCCACGCAAATAATATGCCTGAACCATCAAAAGGATTTTTACAAGTGGAAGGTATTTAAGAAAATCTTATGATCGAAAAAAACTTTGACATCCCCTTCATAGCCAGTCTGGCCCTAAAAGAAAAGCAGGTACAGCAGAACTATCGCCCTGTCATTGCCGTTCACAAATGGTTTGCCAGAAGGCCTGGGACGCTATTCCGTGGTCTATTGTTGTCCGAATTTGTGGAGAAGCCTTTGAGAGAGGCCTTTTATGAATCCAACGACCTGAGCGGTCTCCGAATGGCTGACCCATTCATGGGTGGGGGGACTCCTTTGATGGAAGCAAACAGGGTAGGGTGTGAGGTGATCGGATTCGATATCAATCCTATGTCTTACTGGATTGTAAAGGAGGAGATAGAGTATCTTGATCTAAAGGCATATAATGAATCGGCAAGCAGGCTGAGGAAGTTTCTTGAAAAAGAGATAGGCCGCTTCTATCGCACCCGCTGCGGATTTTGCCATTCAGATGAAGCCCATGTGAAATATTTCCTGTGGGTGAAGGTACAGGAGTGTACGACCTGCGGGAAGGACATAGACCTCTTTCCGGGATACCTCATTGCAGAGGACAAACGGCATCCAAAAAACGTCTTTGTCTGCCATAAGTGCGGGGCCTTGACGGAGACGGCCAGCCGGACCAACCCCGGCAAATGCGGGAGATGCAAGTCTCCCATTGCTGCATCCGGCCCGGCAGGCCGCAGTTATTGCGAGTGTAAGCATTGTCACTCGAAGAACCGCTATCCTGATCATGAAAAAGGCCCTCCGAAACATCGCCTGTTTGCCATTGAATATTTCTGTCCCTCCTGTAAGCCGAAGCATCAAGGGCGCTTTTTTAAGGAACCGGATGCAAAGGATCTCGCAAACATATCTGAGGCAGAAACTCTTTTTCATGAACTGAAACCACGTTTTATTCCTGCCGAACGTATTCCAAAGGGAGATGAAAGCAGCAGACTGCACAAGTGGGGATATAACTTTTATCATGAGATGTTCAACCCAAGGCAGAAGCTGGCCCTTGAGTTGAGTTGCCGTTTTATTGATAAAGAGAAAGATGAAAGGGTCAGGAACGCCCTGGCTACAAACCTCTCCGATTTGCTGCGCTATCAGAACATGCTCTGCCGCTATGACGCTATGGCTCTAAAGTCTCTGGACATATTTTCAATTCACGGCTATCCGATCAGTCTTATCCAGTGCGAATCTAACTTCCTTGGAGTGCGGGACAAGGACAAAAATATAGGTTCAGGCGGGTGGAGCAACATCATCGAAAAGTATTCAAAGGCAAAGGAGTTCTGCGACTCGCCTTTTGAATTCAGGCATAGTGCTGGCAAAAAGGTAAAGATCAATATTAAGAACGAATGGATCGGAGATATGGGCAACGGCGTCCCTCGGCGGCCAAGGCAGGTAAGGATTTCATGCGAAGATGCAGCCGTATCGGATATCAAAGCGCAGTCCCTTGATGCCGTGTTTACGGACCCGCCTTATTACGGAAATGTCCAATATGCCGAGCTTATGGATTTCTGTTATGTATGGCTGCGGGAACTGTTGCACAAGCGGAACGATGCTTTTAAAAGCCTTACAACAAGAAATACGGAAGAGCTTACATGGAACGAAAACATGGGGAGGGACATAGTCCACTTCACTGAAGGGATCTCCTCGGTTTTCAAAAAGATGTCGGTGGCCCTGAAGCCCGGTTCGCCCCTTGTTTTCACTTATCACCATAATAAACTGAACGCCTATATGCCGCTGGCTGTTGCGTCCCTGGATGCCGGATTGACCTGCTCCATCACAATTCCATGTCCTGCGGAGATGTGTGGATCGATACACATAAACAAAGCGGCATCTTCCATCATAGATACGGTTTTTGTCTTACGAAAAACCGGCATTGCAAAGCGTTCAACCATAGTCAATAATACGCAGGAGCTTACCGATATCGTTCGTAATGACATACGGGCACTTAGACAGGCTGGTGTGAATGAGTCAGAAGCAGATATGCGCTGTATCTCCTTTGGCCATATTATACGGCTGGCGATATGGAATCTTAGGAGCGATTGGCCGAAAAAAGCCGGGACAAAAAAGAAACTGAGGATTGTCGAGGATTGGATAGCAGGATTTGGAGATGTGGAGAAAATAATCAATCTTGACACCACAGACGAAAAGAAGTTTATTGTTAGGGAAAGCGAGGGCAATTATGAAAGCCGGAGAGATGAAATACCCTTTTGAGGCGACTTTTAGGGAGATACAAGAAGAAACGGATGGATACATCTCCTCCGTCTTTTCCTGCCTGGAGTCTGATTTTCTGACCATGCCAAAGGGAAAGGGCTTCATAGAATATCCCGTTTTTGAAAGAGGATATGAGGCCTTAAAGAGGGCGACTTTCAGCTTCAGCGAAATGACAGCTGATAATGTAATGCCTGTGGTCTATTCAGAACCGATCTCAATCATAGTCATCCGGTCTATCCTCGGCTTTACTCCGCCGGAATGGGCATACATCGCAACCCAAAAATCAGGCTTGGAAATTTCCCAAGGGTTCATCCGCTCGCTGGATCGCCAGGTCAGGATGGAGCCAGAAAAACCGCTAAAAGAGACAAGTGCAAACAATGAGCGTGTAGTAGCCCTGGTGCAGGCAGCCTGTGACTTACTGTCAAACGTCGTTCCTTCGACGGATGGTGACAGGATTCATAGGCTTGACAAGGCAGACACCAGGGGAGGGTTGAAGACTATACAGGCCCGCGCGGAAATCGGAGTGCCCTATGCAATGCTTCTTTATGAAAGGTTTCTCGGCAGGCCGTTTGCCGGACATCGTGATTCGGTGAGCGATATAATCGGCGACAACTTGGAATCCGCCATAGAAGAGGTGTTGTCCAAGTCAGGGATTAGTTTCAGGAAGACAAAACGGGCTGAAAAGATTGAAGGGTTTGACCAGACACCGGATTTCATCATACCAAGTGAATTTAATCCACAGATCATCATTGAGGCTAAGATCACGGAAGACGATGGTACGGCCCGTGACAAGGTCACTCGAATCCAGCATCTTGGGCAATTGAGCATGGAAGGGCAGAGAGACGGAAATCCAAAATATGAGGTCATTGCCTGTATAAGTGGACGTGGCTTTGGCGTCCGCAGGGCGGATATGAAGAAGCTGTTGCTGTCAACCAGAGGGAAGGTCTTTACATTGAAGACTTTGCATAAACTGGTGGAATGCACTCGACTTAAAGAGTTCGCAACAAAGAAATAACAGTAGGTAATAGTCAAAGAGCACTCGATAGGTTGTTGACGGCTCCGAGAGATTAATCCATGATCAAAAACGAACGCCAGCTGTCCTCAGGCGGAGTAATCTATCGTAAAGGAGATAACGGGATAGAGGTTGCCCTTATCGCTGTAAAGGAAGGCACGGTCTGGTGCCTTCCGAAAGGTCTTGTCGAAGAGGGTGAGAACATTGCCAGGACCGCCCACAGGGAAGTAAAGGAAGAGACAGGGCTTGACGGAAAGATAATCGAGAAGATAGACCATATACAATACTTCTATTCCCATAAGGAAAAGGAAGAGACCATCAGGTAGTTCAAGATAGTCTATTTCTTTCTCATGGAGTATACTGGAGGGGATGTAAGCGAGCACGACAAAGAGGTGGATGACTGTAGATGGTTTTCTATCAATGAGGCTATAAATAAGATTGAAAACGAGGATGAAAGAGAGATACTGAAAAAGGCGAAGGAGATGATAGGAAGCGACCATGATTCATGAATGCCCTGAGGTCTTTGACTGCCTCGACTCTATTGAAGAGATCGTTAATATATGTCCTTATGACGCCAGGTGCGGAAAATGCCAGCACTGGGTCGACCCATTTGAAGAAGATGGTATCCTGAAGGGAAGGTGCCTTAAAAGGCCTACCTCAGGGTTCTTTATTTGTGCTGCAGAGGTCTGTGAAAGCTATATATTGCGCGGAAGCCGTGTGTCTTATACAAAGCCGTTGGAGGTATTGGATATGGAAAGAGATGAACTTAAAGGTATACTCAGGGAATTATTGAACGAGACCCTCGGGGTGTCAGAGATACCACTGGGGAAGAAGTGGGAGGGGGGAGAGCTCGTCATGAAGCCGGGGAACAAGGAGCTGCAGGAAAAGGTTGTCCCCATTGATGTGTTTTTCCACAAGATAGTAATGCTCCGCGACAGATTGAGGGTCCTGGAGCAGAAGATAAATGCCCATGCTGTGATGACAGATGAGGAGAAGATCGATCTCCAGCAGTATATAACACGGATCTATGGCTCCCTTACGACCTTCAACGTGCTGTTTGCAGACAAGGGAGATCAGTTTGTCGGAGATAAGGGGAAGGAATAAATCAGGGAAGGAGGTGAGTTGATGAAGAGACTTTTTTCATATATGGTTGCTTTCTGCATCTTTCTGCTTCCCATTGTAACCCTCGCTGCGGATGCTGGAGCACAGAGGATTACAAAGGAGGAGCTAAAAGCCAAGATGGATAAGGGGGAGGATATCGTCATCCTTGATATGAGGTCCAAAGGCTCTTACGACGGGAGTAACATCAAGATAAAGGGTGCCGTTAGGTTATCCCCGACTGAGGTCGAATCAAAGATCAACAAGGATAAGGAGGTAATAACATACTGCACGTGACCTAATGAGGCCTCCAGTGCCCGTGTGGCACAAATATTGATAGACAAAGGTTTTAAGGATGTAAAGGCCCTGCTTGGCGGGTTTAACGTCTGGGTGGAGGCTGGATATCCGATGGAACCCAAATAAGGGGTTCCCTTGGATAGTCATCTAAAGAGCCTCCAGTCCCGCAACCTTTGTCAGCAGCTTTTTTATCCCTGCTTGAAATTGGACCGTAACCTTTTCAGCAATGCCGCTCCCTTCAGTTCCTTTAACGACACCAATCCCTAATGTACTGTGCCTTACCTTTGTGCCGACTTTAAAGGATGCTCCGTTGCCGCCTGTTTCCGACTGCCTCTTTAAGAACTCCTCCATGGCCTGGTTTGCCTGCAATCCCACTTTCTGTACGGGCGTATCGCTATACGCTCCTACTCGACACTCCACTGAACTTGTGGGCACAGCCCGTCCGACCCTCTCTATCAACTCTCTCGGAATCTCGGCAATAAATATGGACGGAGAGTTTACCTGCTCCCTCCCGAAAACCCTTCTCTCTCTCGCATTTAATAGATATAGCTTCCTTCTGGCCCTTGTCATACCCACATAGCAGAGCCTTCTCTCCTCTTCAAGCCCGTCGGGGTCCTCTTTTGTGCGTGAATGAGGGAAGAGGCCTTCTTCCATCCCGATGATAAAAACAACCGGAAACTCCAGCCCCTTGGCAGAGTGGAGTGTCATCAGGGTTATCCTGTCGGTTGCATCTTCGTTTTCGTCCAGATCGCTTACCAGGGCCACTTGATCCAGAAATGCCCTGAGCGTTTTTTCCTCAGCCTTTTCGTCAAACTCTTCTGCGGCAGTAATAAACTCCTCCAGGTTTTCGATCCTCCCAAGGGCCTCCTCGGTCTTCTCCTCCTTGAGTTTTTGGATATAACCTGTCTCATCCAGTATTAATTGTACAAGTCTTGCTACTCCTGACTCCGCATTTACTTCTGCACCCTTCTTCAGCCTCTCCATCATCTCGCAGAAAGATTTAAGTTTGAGTCTGGGACCTTTTAATAAGTGGTCGGTGGTCGGTGGTCGGTGGTCGGTGTATTGTATTTGTGGTTCAATGGCTCCTGTTTTTTGCTCCCCAATACTGACCCCTGACCCCTGGCCACTGACCACTTCATTTATGGCTTCATACAGGGTTACTCCCCTCTCGGCTGCATATCCTTCAACTTTTTCAACAGTAGTATCTCCAATCCCCCTGTGGGGAGTGTTAATTATGCGCTTCAGTCCTATGGAATCGGAAGGATTGGCTATGACCTTCATGTATGCCAGGATGTCCTTTATCTCAGCCCTGTCATAGAACCTCATTCCTCCAACTATGGTGTATGGGATCCCGCCCCTCATCAGCATGTCTTCCATTACCCTCGACTGGGCGTTGGTGCGGTAAAAAACAGCGACATCCTTATATTGTAGGGGCGTTTCGCGAAGCGCCCCTACCTTTAATCTCTCTATCTCCCTTGTGACAAAGTTCGCCTCATCATGCTCATCTCTTGCTGTATAATAGCCGATAAGTTCGCCTTCAGGGTTATCGGTCCAAAGGGTCTTTCCCTTCCTGCCGGTATTCTTCTTTACAACCTCTCCAGCAGCCTTTATGATATTCTTTGTGGATCTGTAGTTTTGTTCCAGCCTTATAATTACTGCGTCCCTGTAATCCTTTTCAAAGTCCAGGATGTTCGCGATATCCGCACCTCTCCAGGCATAGATGGACTGATCATCGTCTCCCACGACGCACAGGTTCCTGTGGCCGACAGCCAGCATCTTTATAAGCCTGTACTGGGCATGATTAGTGTCCTGGTATTCGTCCACCATGATATATCTGAAAAGCTCCTGGTAAGACTTGAGGATGTCAGGATGCTCATTGAAAAGCCTGACAGTCAGCATAATAAGGTCGTTGAAATCGAGGGCGTTGTTTTTCCTCATCTCCTCTTCGTATGAGGCATATACCTTCGCAGCCCTCTCGGAAAAGAAGTCCTTTGCCATGGCCGTATATGATGCGGCATTTAACAACCGGTTCTTTGCCTGGTCTATCCTTCCTGCAATTGCCTGGGGCGCAAACAACTTTTCGTTGATATTAAGGGCCGCCATAACCTTCTTGACAACCCCGAGCTGTTCCCTGTCGTCGTATATGACGAAGTTCTCACCATACCCAAGCCTTGTAATATTTTTTCTTAAGATGCGGACGCATGAGGAGTGGAAGGTAGATACCCAGACCCTATCTCCAACAGGTCCCAGGATATGCCTGACCCTCTCCCTCATCTCCCCGGCCGCCTTGTTGGTAAATGTAACAGCCAGGATGCTTCTTGGAAGGACACCTTTTTCAGATATAAGATATGCGATGCGGTGGGTCAAGACCCTTGTCTTTCCTGAACCGGCACCGGCCAGGATCAATACAGGCCCGTCTATAGTAAGAACTGCCTTTTTTTGTTCTGGATTGAGTTTACCGAGAAGGTCTTCCATTTGATTGATGATAACCTTTTGAGGGAGGGAAAGTCAATTAGAAAGCCAAAGAAAAAGGGCGGGAAGGCCCGCCCTAACTTAAAACTCATAATTCAAAGCTGTTTTTCAAATTACCATCCCAATGTCACTTGCACCAGGTGCCTGTCGTCCTTGTCCTGGCCCGCGTGGGCGCCCATCTCCTCGGAATAAAAGACATAGCCGAGCCTCAGTGCCCAAATGTCTAATTCAGCCCCGTAAGTCGGGTAGCCTTGGTTTATGCCTGCCCTTATTAGGAGGTGCCTGTTAAGAAGGCCGGCCTCAGCGCCGAGATGAACCCTTTTCCAAGTGCTGTCGTCCTGCTCAAATTCCTTGGTAATGTCTTCATAATCTGCAGCAACAATAACCTCCGTAAAGATAGGGACCTTTGCGGTAATCGACGCACCTACATTTATCCTCTGCGGAAGCTTGCCGCCCTCTTCAAAATCAAGGTCAGTTATGTCAAGGACGCTTATACCTACTTTCGGCTTGACTCCCGGAAGGAAAGGAAGCTCGTAAAGGAGCCCTGCATCGAAGCTGTAATCGGAATTGGTCGTTTCGTAATCGGCGATATCAAAGTCTTCAGCGGCAAGTTCGTTTACGGAAAATTCCTCCACAACAAAGGTACGGGTTATATGCTTGCCGGATACACCGAGTTGAAGCCCTGTAAATGGAAGAGGAACTGAAAACCCAGCTACCGGCCCGTATTCGTAGCCGCCTTGCACCTCGACAATTCTCGAGCTCTGATTGTGTATTCTTCCGTCAAAAGTCCCTTGGCCGAGAAAACCGATGGCGAAGTTCTTTACTGCAACACTTGGGAATAATGCAGCCCTTAAGTGCAGAGGGTCTCCGGCATTTTCCCTTGCAATATCAAGAAACGCATCAGTCCTCTCGGTATCGGTATCGAGGTCAAGGGCATCGGTTATATCCTCATAAAGGTCCATTGCATTCTCATCAACCTCCACCAGAGGATTAATAAGGTCGAGTTGAAACCCCATGTTGTTGAGTGTTGCCGGGTTATAAAATACGGCCTCCGCGTCACCTCCGACAGCGGTATAGGCGCCGCCCATGCCAAGCGAGCGCATACCCCTGTAAAGATGAGGATAGTTGAAGATAGTGCTTTGGGCAAAGGTTATCGCAGGGGTAAGGATTAAAGAAATAAGAGCAATCGATAATATAGTTTTTTTCATGTTCGCCCCCTATATTCCTAAGACGTTTTTGAGATAGTTGGAGATGTCCGTGCTTGTGACATCTCCCGTCCCATCGTAATTGATGCTACCAGACCCTTGGGTCGCCTCAGTCAATACCTGATTGAGGTCCGAGTCTGCGCCGAGGGCTGCATTTGGCAATGCCGCCACCACATTGTCCACGTCCCCATCTATGAGGGTTGCCAAACCGGTATCAGGCGTGCCGTCGCCGTTTGCATCAGCTTGGACAGTAGGATTTGAGGCTATATAATTCCCAAGGCTTGTTGCCTCGGTAGTGCTTATGCCGTCAGTAGGGTCAAAGCCGCCCACGTTTGTCTGTCCCACCTGCGCAAAAGCCGTTATAGTGCTGGAAAGGGATAGGATGGTCATCTGGAAATTCAGGTCTTTGCACTGCTGGGAGGTCGGGTCAGCCGTACAGATACTGCTGATCTCCGAAGAAAGCTTATTTTTGGCAGCTTGGAGCTCATCGAGGGCATCGGGGTTAATGGGTAAATTTGTTACAGGCCCGAGGTCGTTGTCTGTGATATTGGGGTCTTCCGCCACATCGTTCATAGCCTGGATAAGGCTCACAGGGTCAAGACCCGCCAACCCCATTGCAGCCTCCCCATATTCGACCGCAGTTGCATTCGGGTCGTTCAATACAGCAGGATAGTCCCCCGAATCCAGCTTGTTCGAGATTTCAAGTCTTTCAGCCTCACTTGTTCCCTTGTCCTCCTGCCCCTCAAAGACATTTTCTCCGCATCCAATGGTGATTAGGGTCAGGAGGCAAAACAGCATTAAGTTTTTCTTCATCTTTGCCTCCTTTGCTATAAGATTATTGATGAATTTTAGCACATACTATTAAATTTGCAACCCCTTTCTTGCACAGAACAAATTTATTACTGCATATGTCAACTCGTCAGTAACACGCCTTTGCAATTAAAAGGTTGTTTTGCTATACTCTCGCAATCATTAATAGATTGAGGCAGCACACAGGAGGCATAGCCGGTTGGAAAAATCCTATTCACTATGACTCACAACAGACAAAATAATAAACATGAAATACTCGACACCCTGAAGACCGTCTTCGGCTTTCATGCCTTCCGTCCCAATCAGGAGGAGATTGTCAAAAGCATCCTTGACGGGAGGGACGTGTTTGCCGCCATGCCTACCGGAGGGGGAAAGTCCCTCTGCTATCAGCTGCCTTCAAGGTTGATGAACGGCACCGCCATAATTGTCAGCCCCCTTATCTCCCTGATGAAAGACCAGGTTGACGCCGCCCGGCAGAACGGGATAGCGGCAGCATATATGAACAGTTCGCTTTCTTCCCAGGAGGTGACAGAGCTCTACCGAGCTTTGCGAAACAACAGGATAGAGCTGCTGTATATAGCCCCTGAAAGGTTTGCCATGCTGGGCTTTATTGATACGCTGAAGAGTGTTCCCGTCTCCCTCTTTGCTATAGATGAGGCCCACTGCGTCTCCGAGTGGGGTCATGACTTTCGCCCGGATTATCTGAGCCTCTCGGTCATTCCGAACATCTTTCCAAAAGTCCCGATAGCGGCCTTTACTGCGACAGCTACTCCCAAGGTACAGGAAGACATATGCAGGAAGCTGGGGCTCAGGGCTCCTTTCTTAGTCCGGGCGTCATTCAACCGTCCGAACCTTTATTATCAGGTGGAAAGAAAGACGCAGGTCGAGACCCAGATAATTGAATTCCTCAGGGGACATCCAGACGAACCTGGGATTATCTACCGGACCACCCGCGACTCAGTCACGGATACTGCTGATTTTTTAGCGCGCAACGGGATAAAGGCGCTCCCATACCATGCCGGGCTGTCAACAGATATCCGGGATAAAAACCAGGATGCGTTCAACAGGGACGAGGCATCTGTGATTGTGGCAACCATAGCATTCGGCATGGGGATAGACAAGTCCAATGTGCGGTTTGTAGTACATGCCGACCTCCCTAAGAACATCGAAGGATATTACCAGGAGACAGGGCGGGCAGGGCGCGATGGAGAGCCTGCCCACTGCCTCCTGTTTTTCGGCAGGGGTGATATACCCAAGATCCGCTTCTTCATTGATCAGATAGCCGACGACACGGAACGCTCCATGTCACTTGATAAGCTGAACCAGGTGGTCAAGTTCGCCTCTCACAATGTTTGCAGGAGAAGGCAGCTTCTGGGGTATTTCGGTGAGGAGTACCCGGCTGACAACTGCGGCAACTGCGATATCTGCACCGGCTCTGTCGAACAGTTTGACATCACAAGAGATGCCCAGATAATCATGTCGGCAGTATCGAGGACCCAGGAAAGGTTCGGCATCGGCCACATCGTAGACATAGTCACAGGAGCAGACACAAAGCGCATACGCGAACTTCAGCACGACATGATAAAGACCTACGGCGCAGGAAAGGACAGGGACAAGAAGCACTGGAGGTTTATCGTTGACGAACTCATTGCCCAGGACGCCCTCAGGCAGGAGGGGGAGCCGTACCCTGTATTGAAGCTGACGGAAAAGGGTCAGAATGCCCTCTACGGCAGGGAACAGGTTGCGGCCCTGAAGAGAGACGCGGAGAAAAGGAAGGGGCAGACGAAGGGCGGGATATTTGAACAGTATGACACGGCCCTTTTTGAGAGGTTGCGCTCCTTGAGGAAGGGGATCGCAGAAGAGGAGCAGGTACCTCCATTTGTCGTCTTTTCTGACAAGACCCTTCACGAGATGTGCAGATGCTACCCTGCAACTCTCGCTGATATGAGAAAGACCAGCGGCGTGGGGGACAGCAAGCTCAAACGGTACGGAGACGCCTTTGTTTCCGAGATAAAGAGATACCTGAGTGAAAATCCAGGCATAACAATACCTGAACGGCAGGCCGTATCCTTTGACCGTCCTCGGACCACTGAAAAGAAGACAGGCGAGACTGTTGAAGAGACATACAGGCTTTTGACAAAAGGGATGTCAATGGAGGAGATCGCAAGGGAGCGGAATCTTTCTCAGTCCACTATTTCAGGCCATATTGAGAAGCTCATAAAAAACGGCAGGGACATAGAGATAGACAGGATCATCGAACCGGCAAAGAGGCGGAGGATTGAGGAACTGTTTATGACGACAAAACAGTGGGGACTTGGAGCCGTGGTGGAACAGGGCGAAGACGCTGTTGCATATGAAGAGGCGCGGATTGTGAGGGCGTGGATGGAAAGAAAAGAGGTTTGAAGGAAGAGTGGACAGGTAGAAGATGTCGCAGATAACCGAAGACACGTTCGAACAGCTTTTAGCCCACATCGGAGATGACTCTGAAATAGACCTTCATGATGTTTCCTTCATTGACCCATACGGGATGGTCGGCATCCTTGAAATCGGACAACTTCTTAAATCCAGAGGAATCCGTAAAACCCTTCATCTGCCCGAATCAGAAGAAGTTCTTAAATATCTGGAGCGGATGGACTTCTTTAAGTTTGCTAATGAGTACTTCACTCTCGAACCTTCTAAACCTCATATCTCCGAAAGATATTTGAGAAGTTCCTATACAGACGTCCTCCTTGAAATAACGCCCATTGAAAGCTCAGACGACATCCACTTCATAGTTGGCAAGGTCAAAGACCGCGCTAAAAGCATTCTTACAAAACACCTTCATTACGATGACAGGGCAATAAACGGCTTCATAGTGGCCCTTTCAGAGGTCTGTCAAAACATCATCGAACACAGCGAAAATAAGGGATTTGTTGGTATCCAGAAATATCACTTCAATAGCTTAAACAAAAACGTAGTTAAGATTGCTGTCATGGATTTGGGAATAGGGTTTAGAAAGTCGCTGTCTGAAAGGTTTCTCATAAAGAGTGATATTGAGGCCATAGAAAAGGCACTTCTTCACGGCGCATCCAGATACGCAGACGAAGGCAGAGGCCACGGCCTTGCGGCGGTAAGACGCTTTGTAGCACAATGGAACGGCAAGCTCTCCATCCGCTCTGGAATAGCAAGGTTCTCTATTATTCCCGCATGGGCGCGGGGAAAAGAGAAAGAGGCCAATCTTGCCAACTTCCCAGGCTCGCAGGTCAATATCCTCCTGCCGGAAATGTAACCCTTCCGCTTCTTAAACTCCCTCGCCCTCAAATTAATAACTCCCTTCCCCTGGTGGGGTTTATGCCCTGTGGGTAGGGGAGCGGGGGCATATAACTTTCTGCTTGACAGCTATTCAAAATTATGGTTCAATTGATTCAGTTGAATCATATTAATGGTTGAGATTATGTTTCCCGCTTGGGAGTAATTTATGGTTGATGAGCATATAAACAGTAAGTTGGCTGTTTTTCAAGGCAAGCGCATCAGAAGAATTCTTCATAACAATGAATGGTGGTTTTCGGTTATCGATATTATTGAAGTGCTCACCGATAGCAGCATACCTAAACGATACTGGAGTGACCTTAAAAGGAAGCTCAGCAAGGAGGGATATTCCGAGTTGTACGAAAAAATCGTACAACTGAAATTTGCCTCAACTGACGGGAAATATTACGCAACTGATTGTGCCAACACCGAGACTATGTTTCGGATTATTCAGTCCATCCCTTCTCCGAAGGTAGAACCGTTAAAGCGATGGCTGGCGCGCGTCGGAAAGGAGCGGATCGAGGAGATAGAAAACCCGGAATTGGCAATGGAGCGGATGAAGGAACTCTATGCCAAGAAAGGGTATCCCAAAGAATGGATCGACAAGAGAACGCGCGGCATTGCCGTCCGTCAAGACCTTACCGATGAGTGGAAAGTTAGAGGCGCGGAGACAAACCTTGAATACGCTATTTTGACAAACGAGATAATGGAGGGGGCATTTGAACTGAAGGTTGAAGACTATAAAAAGGTAAAAGGGCTTGAACGGGAGAACCTGCGCGACCACATGAACGACATTGAATTGATCCTTACCATGCTGGCCGAGGCAACAACGACCAAGCTGCATAGAGACAGGGACTCGCAAGGTTTTGAACCGCTCAAGAAAGACGCACAGGACGGCGGTGGTGTGGCAGGAAGGACGCGAAAGGATATCGAGTCTCATACCGGAAAGCCGGTGGTCTCAGGAGAGAATTTTAAGGAATTGACGGGGAAGAAAAGGAAGAAGGTGGGGGAGTAATATTTGCCAGGGTTGAGACGCTACCCATGATTCTGCCTCAATTAATTTGTTGAATAATAGGAGGGTATTGACTATGGCTACAAATAAACCTTATGGTGATAACCACAGACAAGGCGCAGTAAAAGATCGTTCACAAGTCCATAATCCGCATAATGATCGCTGGATCAAGCGCGACTTAGATACTGGAAAGTTTATAGATCAGAAGGCGGATAAGGCTCCGTTCAAGGGTGTGAGGAAGGAGAAGTAAAGAGTAGGGTATGCAAGATTTGATTGACTTTTTAACGCAATAATTAAGAATAGGGGAGATGTCCCTCTATAGTTTCTTACGTTATTAAAAACGTCAATAAACAGCACTGAAATGGAGGCATAAATGTCCCGAGTGATTTATGAAGGAAAAATAGAGGGAGAGTTTGAAGGCTTTGATGATGAGGTTATTTTCAAAATGGCAAACGGCACATATTGGATTCAAGATCAATACAAATACTGGTATCATTACGCTTACAGCCCACAAGCGACAATAACAGAGGAACGTGGGGGCTACATTTTATCAGTGGCTGGAAATTCCATCCCGGTAAGACGCACCAATAATGTCATCGAGAGTCGTATTGATGGTGAATTCAAAGGCTGGGAGGGTGAAACCGTCTACAAGTTGGTCAATGGGCAGGAATGGCAGCAGTCATCTTATAAGTATCAATACAAATATTCTTATACGCCCCAAGTCATTGTTTATGAGGCACGAAGTGGTTATAAAATGCTTGTGACTGGAACGACGGCAAATGTCAGGAAAATCAGATAAGGCCTAACAAACAAATCTATAAACATAAAGGGGACAACCGTCCCATTTCGTCTTAAAGATGTTTCGTCCCAATAGTACGCAACGGTAAAACCACCGAGCTAATACTGAGCGAATTGAAAAACAAGATCGAATCTCTGATATAGGAGTTACCTATGCCCACTTTACAATTCAAAGGCAAGAACATTATCTGGAACCACCACCTGTCCATTCCCTACCACACCTTAGACGAGGTTGAAAAACTGCACTTCCAGCCGGAAAAGGCGGATGGCAACCTGATTATCGAAGGGGACAACCTCCTTGCGCTGAAAGCCCTGCTTCCGCAATATGCCGGAAAGGTGAAGTGCATCTACATTGACCCGCCGTATAATACGGGGAATGAAGGCTGGGTGTATAACGACAATGTGAACAGCCCCATGCTCAAGGAGTGGCTGGGCAAGGAAGTTGGTAAGGACGATCTGACCCGCCATGACAAGTGGCTTTGTATGATGGTGCCGAGGCTGAAACTCTTGAGGGAATTGCTGGCGGATGATGGGGCGATTTTTATTTCTATTGACGATAATGAACAACATATCTTGAGAATGGCGATGGACGAGCTCTTCGGGGAAGAGAATTTTATCGCTAATATAATGTGGCAAAAAAAATACGCTGCTTCAAATGATACTACTGGTGTTGCGGCAATGCATGATTTCATTCTTTGTTATCAAAAAACATCATCATTCCATCGTAACCTTTTACCAAGAACCGAAAAACAAGATAAACTTTACAAGTATGATGATGGTGATGGTAAAGGATTATGGCGTTCAGATAACTTATTGGTAAAGACATTTTCTGAAAGTAGCGTTTTCCCAATTAAAAACCCAAATACTGGCGACGAGTTTACACCACCTAAAGGGAGTAGTTGGCGTGGAAGCAGAGAGACCATTAAAACATGGCTTTCAGAAGGTCGAATATTTTTTGGCAAGGATGGCAAGGGTGCTCCTCAGTTAAAAAGATACTTAAGTGAAGTCCAACAGGGAATAGTACCTACAACATGGTGGACTTTCGATGAGGTTGGTCATAATGATGCCGCCAATAAAGAATTAACAGAAATACTAGGCGAAAAGAAACTATTTGATACACCCAAACCAAGCAGTTTAATAAAACAGGTTTTACTACTTTCAACTCAAAAAGATTCCATCATCCTTGACTCCTTCGCCGGTTCCGGCACCACTATGCACGCCGTTATGGACTTGAATAAGGACGACGGCGGAAACCGCAAGTGTATTATGATCCAAATGGCCGAAGCAACAGAAGCCGAGCCAAAGAAAAACATCTGCAAGGACATAACTAGCGAACGGGTAAAACGCGCAATTGATAAATACGGCTATGATTCGGGTTTTCAGTATTTCAAGGTAGGTATTCCCATAGATGCGGAAACCCTTCTTTCGGGCAACCTGCCTACCTTCAAGCAGTTCGCTGATTATGTATATTACCTCTGCACGGGCGAAAGCCTGAAAAACAAGTCCGCCATAAACGAAAAGTCTTATTTCGTGGGAGAACACGGCAATTCAGTCATTTATCTTGTGTACAAGCAAGACTTTGATGAGCTTACCCGCATGGCCCTCAATTTGACGCTGGCTGAAAAAATCATTGCCGAGCACCCGAAGAAAAAAATCATCGTGTACGCACCGGCCTGCTTCCTCGAAGAGGACTACATGAAAGAAAAGAATATTGATTATGTCGGCATTCCGTATAATCTCTTTCGGCGTGCGGGAGTCTAACCATGTTTCTGAAAAAATATCAGGTCAAGGTTGTTTCTGAATTGAAGGCTTTTTACGGCAAGTCGCGGGAAACAAAGGACGCCTTTGATACCGCCCGTAAAGCCCTTCCGGCGGAAATGCGCCATACCCTGAACTGGGTGCAGACGACATTTCAGACTGCGGTCAAAGAATACAAAGACCGCTGTACTAATGGACTTGGTGAATACTATCCGCGCGTTATTATGAAAGTGCCGACTGGAGGAGGCAAGACACTTCTTGCGGTTGAGGCGATCCGCGAATACCAGAACCTCTTCGCCCGCAAGCGCACCGGGCTTGTCGTCTGGATTGTCCCCAGTGAAACCATTTATTCCCAGACCGTGCGGAAACTCCGTGACAAGGCAAACCCCTTGCGGCAGCTTCTTGACCAGGCAAGCGGAAACAAAACCTTGATTTTGGAAAAAGGCCAGCGGCTTACAACGCACGACATTGAAGAAAACCTTGTTATCCTATTTGTGATGATCCAGTCCATCAGCCGCCAGAACGGAAAAGAAGCCCTCAAGGTGTTTCAGGATTCCGGCGGGTTTGAAAGTTTCTTCCCGTCAGATAACCGATATGACCTACACTCGGAACTGATTAAAGCGTGTCCGAACCTCGATCTGCTTTCTGAAATAGGTCCGATAATAAAAACAAGTCTCGGCAACGCAATCCGCCTTTCCAAACCATTTATCATAATTGATGAAATCCATAAAGTCTTTTCCGATATGGCGCGTAAAACCATTGACGGGCTCAATCCTGAGATGGTTCTCGGCCTCACCGCAACCCCGAAAACGGAAATGAACATCCTCGTGACTATTACAGGTCTTGAACTAAAAGATGAAGATATGGTCAAGCTGGATATGCACATTATCCCGCCATCTGGTCGTAAAGAAGACGATTGGAAGTCTATGCTTCGTGAAATCAAGGCGCACCGTGACACTCTCGAAAAGAAAGCCAATAAATATCGGCAAAATACAGGTTTATACATTCGACCTATTGCGCTTTTACAGGTAGAACGGACTGGAAAAGAACAGCGTGGTAAAGGTTTTGTTCATAGTCATGATGTGAAAGATTTTTTACAAGAGATGGAAATAAATCCTGATGAAATAGCCATCAAGTCAAGCTCACAAAATGATATTGAAGATGTTAACCTGTTCTCTCAAGACTGTAATATCCGTTACATTATTACCAAAGAAGCCCTTCGGGAAGGCTGGGACTGTTCCTTTGCATATATGCTTGGCATCATTCCTAATGTCAATTCCGACTCCGGCATTACCCAACTTGTCGGGCGTATCCTGCGCCAGCCCTTTGCCAGAAAAACAGGCGTAAATGAACTGGATGAAAGCTATGTCTATTATTCTAAGGGCGATACCAGGTCAATACTTGAGAAGGTAGACGCCGGATTCAAAAAAGAAGGACTCGAAGACCTTGTTTCTAAAATAAAGGTTGAAGACAATGACACCATTAATCCGACCAAGAAAGTAAAAATCCGAAAAGAGTTCAAAGGCACGTTTGAAAGTGCCTTTTATCTCCCCGTTTGGGTAATGATGGACAAGGGCGACAGGAAGCGCCGCTTTTCTTATGAACTCGATATTAAACCATTTATAGATTACTCATCAGTCACAATAAATAACCAAGTTATTGACCGGCTTAAATCTTCATTCAGCGACGAGACAAAAGAGCGGCGGTCAATCATTGTAACATTGGATGCAGAGAGCAAGGTGGCTTCTAAGTATGAACATTCAGAGGTCAACGGAACGAAAGAAATCAATATTGACTATCTCACCAGACGATATGCCGAATTAACAGAAAATCCGTTCTATGCCCGAAAATTGGCCTACTCCCACACCGAAACATTGATTAAAGAAGTCGGGAAGGAAAAGGTTGAAGAGAACTTTGGTTATATTTCAGCATGTCTGTATAATCTTCTTTCCGAAGTAAAGACAAAGGGAGAGGAAAGCCTTTTTCTGGACTATCTCAAATCCAAGAAAATAGTCCTTGCGGTTTACAATGATGAAGGACTCGGATTCAGGATTCCCAATGAAGACAATATCGTAGTCGGTCGTATGCCTAACCCTTATAAGTATTACCTCTTTGAAGATGTTGATCTTACCTCTATGAATAGCCTTGAACAAAAAGTCGGGGACATTCTCGATAAGCAGGAAAAAATTCTCTGGTGGTTCAGGAACAAGGTCTCACACGGTTGGTATTCAATTCAGGGCTGGCAAGAATACAAACTCAGACCGGACTTTGTGGCCGCTAAAAAGAATGAAAAGGGCGAACTGGAGCTTGTCTATATCCTTGAAAGCAAGGGTGAACACTTGGCAGGGAATGCGGACACTATTTACAAGCAGAAGGTCATGAACATCATGACTGAGCAGAAAAAACAGAAGGCCATTTATCACTATGAGCAGGCGGAGCTTCCATTCGCTCAGTTAAATGATAACGTGGAATTCTATCTCGTGGAACAGGGCAAGGAAGAAGAGGATTTGAAGAAGTTTTTTAAATAGGAACGCAAGTTCGCACGTCAGTGGCACAGGCTTCCAGCCTGTGATGACAGGCAAGATGCCTGTCCCACCACTTGGCAAATTAGGATAAATCGGGGATACAGCGCATGACCAAATACGACCTCTACAAACTCCTCAATGAAGAACTCGGCAACGGCTCGTCAGACCTTGTCACAAGGCCGTCCGGCAATAAGATCAGAGAGCGCATTGAGAAGGATATCGCAAAAGAAAAAGACGGGACTGTAGTCGCCCTCGATTTCTCGAAGATCGGGATTATAGACTTCTCCTGCGCCGATGAGATCGTGGCAAAGCTTGTGTCGCGGCTTATCAGCGGTGAATATGGGGACAGGTATATTATACTCACCGGCCTTAATGAGAATCAAAAAGAAAACATCGAGGTTGCCCTTGAAAGGAAGGATTTGGCGGTGATGGGCGAGATGAAAAATAAGGCGAAAATCCTTATCGGCAATCTGGACAATTATCTTAAACAGACCTTAAACCTTATCCTTGATAAAGAAACGGTTACCGCCAAAGAGCTTTCCGATGCACTGAGCCTTCCGGCCAATACAAGCGGGACGAGGCTTTTAAACCTTTACAAGAAGAGGCTTGTGATAAGAACAGAGAAAGTAAGGGACAGCGGGAGGGTATGGGTGTACGAAGAGGTGCTTAAATGATTGAAATATTATTAGTCGCCGTTCTCATTTTACTGATCGCAAACATATACCTTTCTTATCTCTTCAGCAAAAGAGGGGCCGAGGATCGCTCCCAATCCCTTCAATCTTCTCTTGATGCATTTGACAAAAGTCTATCGAGGATAGAGACATCTATCAAGGATGAATTTGCAAGAAGCTTATTGAGGCCCATCAAGCCAGACAACGGGCTATAGCATTGATAGATGAGGCGACACGAGCCGTAGAATTCGCCATTGAGCAGGATGAAAATGCGGGGATGGCGTACATAAGGGCAAATTCATGAGGGGGCGCTTTTACATCGATATGCTGGGAGAGGAAGTGCTGTACAAGGAAGAGGTATAAGATGCCTATCGTGCCTGATCCGGTGAAGATAGTTTCTTTGAATGCATATCGTTATGTTGAGAGAGGATTGATAAAATGAGTCAAAAGCAACCCCCCTCAATCCCCCAACCCCCCCGGCCCCCCTTATCAGGGGGGAGTCAAGGGGGAGGTCTTGAAAAGTCTCCCCTGACAAGGGGAGGGGCGGGGTTAGGACTTCACATTCTCCGGCGTGGAGGACGTCAATGACTAAGCCGACCCCAATCCGCCCACAAGGGGCTGTCGCCACTGATGCCGCCGCTATCCTTTCCGACCTGCGCGAACTCATCAGTTCAGCCCGTCGTCGGGTGGCTACGGTAGCCAACTCGGAACAGACACTCCTCTACTGGCGTCTGGGCAAACGGATCGCGACGGAAAACCTAACCGAGGGTCGCGCTGAGTACGGCAAGCGAATTCTTGCAACACTGTCACAAGAATTGGTTGCGGAATTCGGCGAAGGCTTCAGTCTCCGCAACCTTTATCGGGCTGCTCAGTTCTGCCAGGCATTTCCAGACGAGCAGATTGTGTCGACGCTGTCGGCACAATTGGGCTGGAGCCATTTCGTGGAAATTCTGCCGATAAAAGCCCCCCTTGCCCGCGATTTTTATGCTGAGATGTGCCGGGTTGAACGCTGGCCAGTCCGCATCTTGAGGCAAAAAATCGCAGGGATGCTCTATGAACGTACTGCTCTTTCCAAAAATACCGAATCGGTCATAAAGAACGAACTGAAAAAACTTAGAAACGGTCAGATGACTCCGGACATGGTGTTCCGCGACCCATACCTGCTGGATTTTCTTGGATTGCAGGGGGCATTCAGTGAAAAGGACGTGGAAAACGCCATTCTGCGGGAAATGGAACGATTCCTGCTCGAACTGGGCGGCGGTTTTTCCTTTGTGGCACGCCAAAAAAGGATGAGCATCGGCAAGGACGATTTTTATCTCGACCTGCTCTTTTATCACCGTTTTCTCCGGCGGCTGGTTGCCATAGAACTCAAACTTGAATCCTTTCAACCCGCTCATATTGGACAGATGGAGTTCTATCTCCGCTGGCTGGATAAACACGAACGGGCAGCAGGGGAAGAGTCTCCAATTGGACTGATTCTCTGTGCCGGAGCGGATGCAGAGCAAGTGGAACTGTTGCAGCTTGATGGGAAATCGATCCATGTGGCCGAATATCTGACAGAACTTCCGCCTCTGGAGCTTATGCGCTCCAGACTGCATCTTGCCATTGAACTGGCCAGGGAGCAGGCGGCCCGGAGGTGCGGGGATGCCTCGTAACACCCTTGGCAATACAGACCTGTTGAAGAAATTCCACAATTTTAGAGAGTAATATATGAAGACCATAATCCTCCTTACTATCTCCAACATATTCATGACCATCGCATGGTACGGGCACTTGAAGTACAAGCACACTTCAGTTTTTAAGGTGATTGTGATAAGCTGGCTCATCGCATTTCTGGAGTACTGCTTCCAAGTCCCTGCCAACAGGATCGGGCATTATCAGTTTTCTGCGGCCCAGTTAAAGACGATCCAGGAGGTCATCACCCTTATTGTCTTCTGCGTATTTTCAGTTGTATATCTCAAGGAAGAGCTGAAGTGGAACTATCTCGTCGGGTTTTCGATGATAATAGGGGCGACATTTTTCATATTCAAGGAGTGGTAAACCATGATTAATATCCTTCTTGTAGGAGCAGGCGGCTTTATAGGTTCGGTATTCCGCTACATCTGTGGCAAAACAGTCCATGCCCTTCTTCAGCAATATCCGTGGTTTCCTTACGGTACGCTGGCCGTCAATATTATTGGCTGTCTCCTGATAGGCTTCCTTGCCGGTCTTTCTGAATCGAGGCATCTCTTCTCTCCGGAGGCCCGCTTGTTTGTCTTTGTGGGGGTTTTGGGTGGATTTACGACCTTTTCATCCTTTGGATATGAGACCTTCATCCTTGCAAGGGATATACAGCTTTCTGCGGCATTGCTCAATGTAGCCCTTCAGCTTATCATAGGCCTTGGAGCCGTATGGCTGGGGAATGCCCTGTCCCGTTTGATCTGAGCCTCATATCCTCTCCTTGTGCTCATGCGCCTCAGGATGGGGATGGCAATGGGCATGACAGTGCTCTTCCTCTTCTCCCTTGTGGTCATGGGTGTGAAAGTGGGTAAACCTTATGGAATGCGGGACCTCAAGGCCGTGTTCCAGCATAAGCGCCTCATTCCCAAAGATATTGCTTATCTCTCCGTCAGCAACAATGGCGCCCCTGTCCATCACAACCACCCTCTTGCACAGCTCCAATGCCATTTCAAGGTCGTGGGTGACGATTATCTGGGTTATATCAAACCCTTTCAGCAGGTTTATAAGCTCCCTCCTGCTCCGTGGGTCCAGGGAGCTTGACGGCTCATCCAGGACCAGTATCGAAGGCGACATGGAAAGTACTGAGGCGATACTTACCCTCCTCTTTTCTCCGAAGCTGAGGCGATGGGGAAGACGCTCCTCAAAACCGCGTAGTCCCACCTCCTCCAGTGCCTCCCTGACCCTCTCCTTGACCTCTTTTTCAGAAAATCCCAAATTTATAGGCCCGAAGGCCACGTCGTCAAAGACCGTGGGTGAGAAAAGCTGGTGATCAGGGTCCTGAAAGACTATCCCAACCTTCTGCCTGATCCTTGGCAGGTTCCCCTTTTCCATGGCCATTCCCATGACAGTTATGTGCCCATCGCCGTTCAGTATGCCGTTAAGGTGCAGGATAAATGTGGATTTCCCGGCCCCATTCGGGCCGACTACAGCAATCCTTTCACCTTGAGAAACATTTAAGTTCAGGTTGTCAAGGGCCTTGTTCCCTGTAGGGTAAAGGTATGTGAGTTCTTTTATCTCTATAACAGTTTCCACGATATTAACCCCGCACTCAAAAGATATATTATAGATATCGAAACAAATATAATATCAGCCCTTACGATCCCCTGAGTCCCCAGGGTTCTTATATTCCCTTCATACCCTCTCGCAACCATGGCTGAGTATACCCTGTCGCCCCGCTCATAACTGTGCAAAAATAGGGTGCCTACGCTGTGACCTATGGTCTTCCACTGCCACCGCTTACTGCCGCCAAAATTACGGGACTCCCTGGCTATCTTTATATGGCCGTATTCATCGGCAATTATGAAGAGATAGCGGTATACGAAAGAGATCAGAGACACAAGAAGCTGAGGGACTTTCAAGCCTTCGAGGCCTTTGAGGAGGTTTGAAAACCTGGTCGTTGAGACCAGGACGATCACCGACAGGACCGAGAGAAAGGCCTTGAGAAAGGCTGCCACTGCTGCCTCGCTCCCTTTTGAAAATCCGAGGACAAGGGATGCAAAAAGGAAAAAAGGGAGTGCCGGAAGGGTCCTCCTCAAGAGAACCATCGGGGAAAGCCTTGAGATTGCTGCAATGAACACAATAAATAGGGAAAACGGTATCACCCTCAGGGGCCTGTCATCAACGGAAATGGCCATGATTATCACAAATGCCAGCGTGACAATTATCTTTACCCTGGCATCAAGCCTTTGGTAAGGGGCGTTGATACTGCTATAGCTGTCTATGTAAGTCGGGTCGAGCATATACCTCTACCTTTTCCTGTGCAGTATCCTAACTATCATATATGCCAGTCCAAATGTCACCAGTACCCCAATAATCCCTGCCATTGCAGTCGAGATGCCGCCGCTCAGACCCGGTATCCGGTAATCCGGCAGCGGAGATGAGAAATTGGAACTCCCTCTCTCAATAAATCCAAGGGTTTCCGCAACCTTCTCCAGACCGTCTGGAAGTTGCGAGGCAAACGGGGCAAGGAGCATTGCTACTCCAATGGAAAGAGCCAGCCATATCCATATGGCCTTTTTCGTGATCCTTTTTTCAACCGTAACCTCTGATGCGAAGACGGTATCCCCGCCTACCCTGCTGACAAGGTCAAGGGCTGCAATGGTTACGGCTCCCTCGCCTATACCTATGATGGAATGAATCCCTAACATTGCAGGAGCGGACAGGGTTATCGGAACTACCTTAGACAGGGACAGTTCCACGGCAGCTGCCCCTGATGCAGCAACTACCGAAAACCAGGAGGCCGTAAACAAGGAGAACCTGATGTTTCCGGTGAACTTGTTTATTCCCCTGAAAACAATATACCCAAACACGGCCCCTACGATTCCCATATTGAAGATATTTGCACCGAGGGCGGTGATCCCGCCGTCCTGAAAGAGAAGGGCCTGGAGTATCAGTATTGTAGCCATGATGACCAGGCCTCCGTACGGCCCAACGATCGTGGCGATCAGGACGCCCCCCATCAGATGTCCTGAAGTGCCTCCTCCTATGGGGAAGTTGACCATCTGGGCAGCAAATACAAAGGCGGCAAGGACACCCATAAGAGGGACCATCTTTTCATCCATCTTTTTGCCGATTTTCTTGGATGCGGACACAACAGCCCCCGCAGATAAGACAGTCAATGGAACCCAGACCTTTGGCTCAAGAAATCCATCGGGGATATGCATAAAACCTCCATGAAGAGTTTACACTGAAATTTTGATATTGCCATAAATGATGATGTCTTAAGAAAACAAAAAGGCCACGGAAGCCTGAACCGCTTGCAAGCAGTTCATTTAGACCTTCGTGGCCTTTAATACAGTTTTTAAATCTCTAACACGTCATCACTTTGACCTTCATGGTCAAGGCAAAACTAAGATAGTAGAATAGATTATTGATGTCAACCGGAAACTATTTTTCCAGAACTATCTTGTGCTTAAGGAGGGACATCTCCCTTATATGCCCGTCGAAAAGCTTCTGCTCCCCAAAGATGCTGCGAAGCAAAAGCCTTCCGCCCTCTTCAGGCCGGATCACATCGATGTTTTCAAGAAAAATTTCTTCCTTTCCTTCCTTCAGCACGTATGCATGAGATTCGCACATTACCTTGCCATCTCCTTTATCCTTTTTATAAGTCCTTCAACATAATGCAGCAGGGGCTCTTTCGCAACTCCTATGACTTCCAGCCTCTCCTGAGACATTGGGATCAGGATCTTGATCGCCGGGCTCCCTGCAATGGCTTCAGCCATTTTCGGCGTCAGTTCCCCCATCATCGAATTTGCCATGATTATACTTACAGGGCCTGCAATGACATCCACTTCCTGCGATGTCCTCGCTATGGCGTTCTCTCCGGTGGCCCCTTTGTTGGCCCTGGCCTTCATCATGGCCGAGGTAGCCGTAGAGTTGGTCCCAAGAGCGATTATCTCAATCCCTTCCTGGACCTCATCCCGGAGGCGCTTAACTATGGACGCCCCTATCCCGCCGCCCTGACCGTCTATTACCGCTATCCTTAAAGGCATTTCTGTATTATTAACAGAATGTAACGATGTCTGTCAAGTCCGAGGATGTTCCCAAAAATAGACATTGCCTATATACAGTCCTCTCCCTTAACTCCCTACCGAGTTTTTAAAAAGATAGATTAGGATTTTCTTCTATACGGTGATTGTTTCTCTCGCTGGTTACCTCTCTATGTTTACATAAAGGCGCCG
>JAUSKU010000102.1 GCA_030646755.1 Deltaproteobacteria bacterium | reverse complement strand
TAACTCGCTAACAGTACGGGCTTTTGCCAAACATTCCCTTGCTTTTTCAAGCAACTTTTTGCCACTTGCAATTCGTGCCATAGTCTCACCTCCAATGGGATGAGACCATTATTACATATTTGAATTAGAAATGGAATAAGATGTCATAAGCTTTTATTTTGATCCTTCTCTACAATTAATACTTGTAGAGCCAGGCCAGGTTAAACCTGGCCTGGAAAACAAGTGGTTCAATTGTTAAAAATCGGTGCCATTTGATATTGTCTTTAAACTTTATTCAGATTGCTTCGTGTAATTTCTGCGTTTCTATCTTTGCCCTTTAAGTTAAATAACTTGTCTCCTTGAGCTATCAAGGCTCGCATATCACAATCTGGCTGGCAGATTCTTTCTACATCTGCTTCGAGGATTCCTGGAGGGTAGCGATAACGCTGAATCCCGAAGTCTGTTATTCCTGCTATGTTTGTTGCAAGAGCGACAAACTGTAAAACCTCAAGAGATGCAAGATTAGCACTAAAGGGAAAGACATTTTCGTTGCGTTTGAATCTATGATCTTGGGAGAGGCCCTTGAGATAAGAAGGATCATCCAGTTTCCCCTCTATCTCTGTTGTGACATCGCCAGGATCGAACGCTTTTATGCACGCCAAACATGGGCGTCCAGGTGCCACTGTTTGTAGCTGCCAGTCTACGCCGGAAAATTTGCCATGTTTAAACCTTACCTCTATTCCTCCATCTATCACAGGAATTAGATGAGCATATGCAAAATGGTTCAAAATATACCTTGCCCGTGGCCGATCAACACAACTAAAGAGCACATCGCAATCCAAAGCTGCGTTATAACCCTTCTCTTCCGCAATGCTATAAGAGACTGCATTGATATCCACTTTAGCCGCTGTCGCCGAATTCCGTATCTGCCTTTCGGCTATTAAGACTTTTAGCTTACCTATGTCCTCTTCTGTGGCACCTAAGAGCCTGTCAAGATTGTGTGGCAGAACCGTGTCGAAATCTATCAGTGTAAACCGTTGAAGGCCCATACGGGCGAGTGTTTCGGCAACAATGCTGCCCACACTTCCAAGGCCAACAATGCCAACCCTAAGCCGTGCAAGATTTGCATGATTTGACTCTCCCCAGACTGTATAGGTTCGCTTATAGACTTCTCGGTATTCAGGTTTAGGCAGTATATCATCATTGAAATTAATTCTTAGTGCCTCTCCCACACTCCGTACCGAATGACACCATATGCGCTCATAGTTCTTGCCTTCAACGTGCTCCCACATTCTTGCGCTCCAGGTTCCATCTGAACCAACTGTCATTCCTAAAAGCGGCAAATCAGTGAGACCAGCAACAGCTCCCATTATTTTTTGTTCGGCGCGTATGTCATCCGCACTCATTCCTTGCCAGCCAGGTCCCGGATGGCTGTGCAGGAATGCTATGCCGCTTCCCTCTGTTGCAGCTATTTTACAAACTCTCTCAAAATATGCAGGATTGAAGCTGACATTACCGTGCCGCTGCCTGTCACCTACAATAGGATATATCAGCTTGTTAACGAGGGCCGTGAGGCGCCGTCTCCCACGAGACGGCACCCACAGGGCAAACAGGAGTTCTTCTTCGTCATGGCGTATTAGGAATTTTAGCAGCTCAGCATCAAGTGATGCAGGTATTGCTATACTATATTCTTGTTTACGCATGTTCAAAGACCCCGTTGATCTGTGACAGTAAACGGCGAGCACTCCTGTCCGATGTCCAGTTGAAGTTATGGCTCCAATAGCGCCATTCGGGACCTAACTTGCTTTCGATGATGTTGCGGACATTCGGAACAGAACCTAAATCAAGGAGTTGCGGAGATGCCAGGACATGGATGGATGATCCAACAGTCCGCGGAAAATCAGCAGTAGCCAGAATCCCTAGGTCTATTATTCTGCCAGCAAATCTGCCAAGAGAAACCTCGAAATTCTTTATAATGGCGTAAGCATTATCGTCATTACCCTTTTTGATCTCTGCGTTATAACCAAGAACATCGAGTTCGCTGATTAATCTCTCTGGACCATATCCATTGAAAGATACAACTGTTGGGGTGTTGTGATACACAACAAATTTCATTCCATTTTCAAGGTGAATTATCTGGTCAAGGTTTGTCAGTTTCGTCAGGTCATTTCCTTTTGATATAACCAGTGTTGTCTGTGTGGGGTCTTCCTTCGCGAAGTCCTGCAAAAGGGTTCTGACTGATAAATCCGCTTTCGGACTCTCACACTTTTCTTTATCAATAAAAAATATTACCTTTGTATTCTCGTGACTCTCATGCGTGTTATTGCTCATTTGTCTCTCCTCTATAAGTTTTATTTTTTACTTAAGCTACAACAATAAAACGTATAAAGGATTTTAACTACTGTCATTATTCTTAATCATCGCGGACCTCCTTTTGAGCAAAAACCTTGACAAGTGAAAGCCCGCTTTGATAAGATTACATCCGCAAAGCAAAAGGCGAGCTTCACTGTCAGAGGCAAAGCCCAATTTTTTAGTAAAAAGCCGAGGTCACTGCCAAGTAGCCCTCGGCTTTTTTATTGGTTTATATATTCACATATAAGTCCCACAAAGTCAAGCAAGAATTTTATTATTAAATTCAAGTAAAAGTTAATATTGACAGAAAAAGCTATATGTAGTAAAGTCTGACGACTTAATCCTAAAGGTAGCTCCTTCCCGAATATCCGTGATTTTTACGAGTATAGAAGTATCTCAGAACATTATCAGGTATGTTGTAATATAGACCTTTTGCCAATGAGTAACGGTCTTTTATCTCAAAGAAACCCACATCGCATTGTGGGGAGGCGGACAAATGGACCAAACATTATATAAAATTGTAGGAGATAAAATTAGAAAGATACGCAACGATAAGGGTTTATCACAAGTAGACCTGGCAAAACATATAGACCATACATCCGCTTCTATATCCAATATCGAGAATGGCGAACAAAGAATCCAACTAGCCGACTTATACAAACTAGCAGAGTTTTTTGAAGTGGAGCTATCTTCTCTTTTGCCAAGCCTTCAGGAACTAAAGGCATCCATGCCGTCCATTGACAAAGAAATTAAAAAATATCCAGAAGCTCAGGCATTGATTGATTCGCTTCGTAAAACCATGAAGGAGGGGTAATGTTAAGAAAAGCCCATGCACGTAATACGGCCAAGGGACTTCTAAAGCAATTAGGTATTCAGAAAGCGCCAGTTAATCTTGATAGAATCATTAACAAACTTTCGACCACCAATTTAAAACAATTACAGGGCCTTAATATAGAAGTTGTTCGTCAAGACTTTCAAGGTGATTTAAAGGACGTTTCAGCAATTTTAATAAAGGAAAAAAGGAAGGCTGTTATTGCGGTGAATGCTGACCATACTGATACCAGGCAACGTTTTTCTATCGCACATGAATTAGGCCATCTGATTTTACATAGTAATACTGAAAATCTGAAAATTGAAAAGCAGTTTTTTACAAGATCCGATAGTGTACGTAGCCTTGATGAACTTGAAGCAAATGAATTTGCAGCAGAACTTCTTATGCCAGAAGAACTTATAATTAATGATTTTTTTAAAAAGGTAATTGAAGATGAAGATTCTGTTATTAGCGTGTTAGCAAAAAAATATAAAGTAAGCGAAGCAGCTTTGACGTATCGACTAATAAATTTAAATCTTTTAGAGCCTTAGTACAGCTTCTTAATGATAGGGAAAAGTTCAATTAGGGTCGCTTCCCATATTTAGAAGCACTCGCCCCATTAATCAAAATCTTGATCGATGGGCCACATATTCCCACTTCGCCTCTCTTGCCGCCTCGGAAAGGAATCGAGGGGGTCAAATCTTTAACATTGACAAATTTCACTGCCCCATTTGAAACCCCCTCTAATTCGCCCCTTCACAAATCACCCTCGCCCTTAACCATATAGAACTCAGAGCAATCGCAGGAGGCTGTGGTCTTAAATTGGGAATACCAGCAAACCATTGCGCACAGCCTATTTTCCGCCGATTGACAGACATACCCTTCCTTTTTGACTCATCTTTCAGCCGTTTTTATTTCGTTTGACAATACATCCTGTTGGTTGTAAACTTTAAACTAATGAAATTGTCTTTAAACTATTGGCGCAACCCTTCCGGTAAGGCTCCGATTGAGAAATACATTGACTCTATAGATAATAAGGAAGAGCGGGCTGAACTGCTATCCATCTTAAAGGGGATACAGGAAAATGGAACGGATGCCATAGGGGTTGAGTTCCGGCAGATTGAAGGCAAGCTGTGGGAGCTGAAGATAAGGATACATGGGAACCAACACAGGATATTTTATGTTGTGTTGAAAGGTAATGAAATGATCCTTTTGCATGCCTATTTGAAGAAGACTCAAAAGGCTCCGATAAAGGAGATAGAAGTTGCAAAACAGCGAATGAGGGCCGTTACAGGAGGTTAAAAAGATGAAAAGTGATCTTGACAGTCATATAGAAAAGCATATCAAAGATAAGGAATTCAAAATCTACTTTGAAAAGGCGGAGGCCAAGAGGAGGATCGCGCAGGAGATAGCTGCCTTAAGGAGCGCGAAACACCTTACTCAAACTCAGTTGGCGGAAGAAGTCGGCACAAGGCAGCAGGTCATTTCAAGACTTGAAAACCCTGCTGACACGCGTATGCCGTCATTTGAATTTCTTGACAGGATAGCAAAGGCCTTTAATAAGAGGCTTGTTGTTTCGCTGGAATAAACAGAAGGAATTAGAGGGATCGGAATTAATACGAGGCCGTGTTTTGAATCTTGCATCCCTACAAACCATTGCGCACACGCCGATCCTGCGACATTCAGCCTT
This sequence comes from Deltaproteobacteria bacterium, assembly GCA_030646755.1. Taxonomy (GTDB): domain Bacteria; phylum Desulfobacterota; class JAENJC01; order JAENJC01; family JAENJC01; genus JAUSKU01. Next base: position 11,053 of record JAUSKU010000102.1, on the reverse strand, counting down.
ATCCCATGATCTCCCAGGCATCCACATCTCCGCCATTTTTGCCTCCGACCTGCCCGGAGGCGGCCCTTAAGATAACTTCTGCCACCTCTTGAGGAGGACGCCCCTGATACCCTGAGAGGCGGGTGGCTGTCTCGTCTGGGTTCACGCAGCAGATCCCCGGTCCGGGATATTCGAGCGCGAGGGTCTTTGTCGAAAAAGTGTCGAAAAAGGGAACGGTTGTAGCCGGTTTATATCAGTTTTTGTTTAAAATCCAATCACAATGAAGTCTGGTTTCCTGTAGTCACTCGGAATCACCTGAACGCGGATATTTCCGATGACCTTGTCGATACCTCGGTGAGTGTGACCGCTTACGATATCCGTGACCTTGGAGAACCTTGATATCTCCTTCCCGAAGGTGAAGTTTCCGAAGTATGCGTCTGCGTACGCATTGTCGCTCCTGTAATGAACCATCTGCCCAGGAAACAGTGGGACATGGGTGACAACGACTATACGTCTGACAGAAGGGTCTTCCTGGGCCTTTTTGAGTCTCTTTAAAAGCCTTTCCAGGAGTTCAGCCGCAAGTGCTTTGTCCTCCCTTTCCCAGTCGATGTATATGCCGTCACTCACAAACCTCCCCTTGCTTGCAAAGAAGAAGTCATCAGGGAGATGGTCTAACTCCGGTGCCCTGGAGGAGTATTCGTACCAGGCCATGCTCCCTATAAAAGAGGTCTCACCTAAAACAATGCTCTCTGACTCCATCCAAACGAAACCGCATTCCTTCACTATGCCAGGGAGGACCTCATTCCAAAGCTCTTCCGAGTGATTGAATCCGGCTGTATTGTAAAGGTCGTGATTGCCTATGACTACCCCAACGGGGCAATGGATATCTGAGAAGAGTTCGAGGCAAGACTTGAAGTCGTGAGCCGGCTCGCCAATGTCACCGGCAATGATGATGACTGAGGGGTCGTGCCTCAGCATCAGATCCTTCAGCTGGAGAAGCCGGGAAGGTGATGTTATCCCGTAATGGAGGTCGGAGGTGATAATGGCTTTTTTGGTCATATGTATAAACAGACATCAGAGGGTGATCCTCGTCCCTGCCTTCCCTTCCATCGCCTCATCTATAAGTTCAGGGGTCGTGATGATGACCTCCCTGCCCCCTATCTCAATGAACTCTATGGCAGCCTCTATCTTTGGCCCCATGCTCCCTGGAGCAAACTCCCCCTGTTTAAGGTAAGTCCTGGCATCTTCAACGGTTATGTTATCCAGGCCCTTCTGGTCTGATTTGCCAAAGTTTATATATGCCCTGTCTATCTGGGTGAGGTTTATGAACAGCTCCGCCCCCAGGTCCCTGGCGAGGCAGCTCGTTGCCAGGTCCTTGTCTATGACGGCGTCAATCCCCTCAAGGGTCCCATCCGAACGCTCAATCACAGGGACTCCTCCTCCGCCCACAGCTATGACGATGACCCCTGTCTCAGCCAACGCCTTTATGACCCCTGCCTCGACGACCTTTAACGGTCTGGGCGAGGGGACAACCCTCCTGTATCCCCTTCGGCTGTCCTCCTTTACTACCCACCCCCTCTCTCTGGCAAGAAGTTCGGCCTCTTCCTTCATATAGAAAGGTCCTATCGGTTTTGTGGGATTTGAGAAGGCGGGGTCGTTCCTGTCAACGACTACCTGTGTAACTACTGCTACCACATCCCTCTGCTTGCCTGTCTCTTTTAGCCGGTTGTAAAGGGTCTGCTGGATAACAAACCCTATTCCCCCTTCTGAATCTGCATCGCAGACATAAAGCGGCATGGGAGGGACGGTCTCCTTTGCCGCCTCATTCTGAATAACAATGTAACCCACGATCGGGCCGTTCCCGTGGGTTATGACCACGTTGTAGCCCATATCGATGATCCTTGCCACTGCGGACATGGCAGACCTCGTGTGCTCAAACTGTTCCTCTATGGTCCCCTTTTCTCCCTTGCGGACTAGGGCATTGCCGCCGAGGGATACAATGGCCAGCTTTTTCATCCCTTTATGAACTCCTCTATCAAATCCCTAAGATTAGGCATTCCCATCTCCTCTACCTCGTATCTTACCCTGACCGAGGGCCTTTTTATACTGATTATCCTCCTCAGGTCTACTGGCGTTGCTATGATTACTATATCGCACGGGGTATTGTTTATTGTATCCCCCAGGTCCCTTATCTGCTGATCACCGTAACCCATGGCAGGGAGCAGGTTCCAGATCCCCGGATACTGCTCCAGGGCCTCCTTTATGCTCCCAACTGCATGAGGTCCTGGGTCTACCAGTTCTTTGGCCCCGAATCTCCTTGCAGCCAGGACTCCTGCTCCATAGGTCATCCCCCCGTGGATAACGGTGGGGCCGTCCTCTACAACCAGGACCCTCTTTCCATTAATGGCCTCACCGTCCTCAACGGATATTGGTGAAGATGTATAGACCACCTTTGCATAAGGGTTGAACTCCTTTATATTCTTCAGGACAACCTGGACATCCTCAGATTTTGCTGTATCCATCTTGTTTATGATAAGGCAGTCCGCCCTCCTGAAGTTCGCCTCTCCCGGATAGTATAGAAGCTCGTGTCCCGGCCTGTGGGGGTCCAGGACAACTATCTCCAGATCAGGTTTTATAAAGGGAAGGTCGTTGTTTCCTCCATCCCATACGATTATGTCTCCTTCCTTCTCGGCCTCCCTTAGCACGTCACTGTAGTCAACCCCGGCGTAGACTATGACTCCGGCCTCTATCAACGGTTCAAACTCCTCCCTCTCTTCAATGGTGCAACCTTTCAGGTCATCATTGGATGAAAACCTCTGAGCCCTTTGTTCTAAAAGGTCTCTGTATGCCATGGGGTGGCGGACGACGCCGACCTTTTTACCCATCTCCTTGAGTATCCTGCAAATAAGCCTGGTGACTCCGCTCTTGCCGCATCCTGTCCTCACGGCACAGACGGATATAACCAGCTTAGATGATTTAATCATTGTTGCATCCGGCCCAAGAAGTGAAAAGCGCGCCCCAAGGGAGTTTACCAGGGATGCCCTGTGCATCACATACTCATAGGAGACATCGCTGTATGAGAAGACAACCTCATCTATCTCTTTGTCTCTAATTAAGGCGGATAACTCCTCTTCAGGGAAGATCTGTATGCCCTTCGGGTACAGTGGACCGCCTAATTCCGGGGGATATATCCGATGTTCGATGAACGGTATCTGGGCCGCAGTGAAGGCAACAACCTCATAATCAGGGTTGTTCCTGAAGCAGAGATTGAAGTTATGGAAATCCCTCCCTCCGGCGCCCATTATGATGACCCTTTTTCTCATACATTGGATTAAACCACAAAAAGCCATAATTTGCCACAGGACCGGATGGGAAGTTTGACACACATGCCGATATTGGCTAATATTCAGAGCGAAAGGCTAAAAATCATCATGAAGACAAGGATTGAAAAGGATTCTCTGGGTGTAATGGAGGTACCTGAAGATGCCTATTACGGCATCCACACGGTCAGGGCCATGGAGAACTTCTCCATCAGCGGCCTCAGGGCGGAGCCATCTTTTATAACCGCCACCGTCCAAGTAAAGAAGGCTGCCGCCAGGGTAAATATGTCTCTGAGGCTCCTGGACGAGGCCAAGGGGATGGCGATAATTCAGGTCTGCGATGAGATATTGGAGGGAAGGCTCAGGGAACATTTTGTTGTGGACGTGTTCCAGGCAGGGGCCGGTACATCCCACAACATGAACGTCAATGAGGTCATTGCCAACAGGGCCATAGAGATAATGGGTGGAAGGAAGGGGGACTACTCCATTGTCCATCCCAACGACCATGTGAACCTCTCCCAGTCCACCAACGACGTATTTCCCACGGCCATGAGGTTAGCCGCCATCTCCATCATAAAGGAGCTTCTACCCACACTTACCCGGCTGGAAGAGGCCCTTAGAGCCAAGGGCGAGGAGTTTTACCCCATAGTCAAGGCAGGGAGGACCCACCTCCAGGATGCAACGCCCATAAGGCTTGGACAGGAGTTCACGGGATATTCGGTCTGCATAAGGAAGAACGCAGAGAGGATAGAGAGGGCATCTGAAGGGATTTATGAACTTGGGATAGGCGGGACTGCAGTTGGGACCGGCATGAACTCCCATCTACTTTACAGAGGAATGGTGATAGAGGAGCTAAGAAAGGAGACGGGGCTTGACCTAAGGGGGTGCGATGATCTGAGGGAGTCGATGCAGTCCATGACTTCCTTTGTTGCCCTATCCGGGGGATTGAAGGGGATAAGTCTGGATCTTATAAGGATATCCAATGACCTGAGGCTCCTCAGCTCCGGCCCTATGACAGGATTAAGAGAGATAGTGCTTCCGGCCGTTCAGGCGGGCTCATCAATAATGCCGGGCAAGGTCAACCCTTCCATGGCCGAGATGCTTAACATGGTCTGTTTCCAGGTGACAGGAAACGACCTTACCATATCCATGGCCTCCCAGGCGGGTCAGCTGGAGCTGAACGTCATGATGCCCGTAATCTCCCACAACCTCCTTCAGTCCTTGAAGATATTGAATAACGGGGTTTCCGCCTTTACAGAGAGGTGCGTAAAGGGTATAAAGGCGGACGGGGATAGGTGCAGGGAGTATGCAGAGAAGAGCCTGGGGATCGTTACTGCCCTTACCCCATACATTGGTTACGAGGCATCGGCCAGGATAGCCCAGGAAGTCCTGGCATCCCGAAAAGGTATAAAGGAAGTGGCAATGGAAAGGGGTGTCTTGAGCAGGGATGAGCTGGAAAGGGTGTTGGATGTCGAGAGGATGACTGAGCCGGGGGAAAAGTAATGCTCCACTGGTTTTTTCAGAGGGTCACAGCCATATTCCTTGTATTCGGGATGGCTGTTCATATCCTTGTGCTTCCCCTCGGAGGGGAGAGGTTATCCTACTCCCTGGTCTCAGGAAGGTTCTCCCACACTGGATGGGTCCTGTTTGACCTCCTTCTCCTTGCCTCCTGTATATACCATGGATTAAACGGGATATGGGGAGTAATCCTTGATTACAACCTCAGATTAAGCAGGTTTATAGGTTATACTATTTCAGCCATTGCCTTTATCTTCCTTGTCCTTGGTATAGCTGCCATAGGAGGTTTCAGGTAATGGGCTTTATCAAAGACCTTGACCTGAACCGGCATCCTGGGCAGTACTCCTTCTCACTACATAGGGTCACCGGGGTTGTCCTTAGCATCTACCTTCTTTTACACATAACCCTCCACAGCACGGCACTGCTGTTTGGTCCCGATGTATACGACAGAGTTCTTTCAACCCTGGAAAACCCCTTTGGCCGCCTCCTGGAGCTACTGACGATACTTGCCGTTGTGGTTCATATGTCAAACGGGGTAAGGCTCCTCTTGATAGACTTCTTTGACATGGCAAGGGGGCACAGAAAGCTGGCCTTTCTTGCGGCATCATTCACAGCTATATTCATGGGATACGCTGTCTGGGTGATCCTATGAGATTTTCTTGAGCCAAAAGGCCCAAAGTCTCCCATATAAGCAATTTATCCTCTTTAATTGCTTGACTTTGATGGAGTTCGGTGATTAAATCCAAGCAAATCCGATGCGTGCAGAACGGTAAAAGGCGGCAAGATGTGATGAAAAAACAAAAAATGGCGGCACAGGAAAGCCCTTTTTTACTGTACACCACTTCCGATGGGAAGGAAAAAATAGAGGTTCGGCTTGAAAAAGAAACTGTCTGGTTAACTCAGGCGGCTATGGCAGAACTGTTTCAAACTACTCCCCAGAATATTACAATTCACCTAAAAGAAATATATGCGGAGGGCGAACTATCGGAGTCTGCAACTTGTAAGGAAAACTTACAAGTTCAAAAAGAAGGTGTCAGGGAAGTAAATCGGGTACGGAAGTTTTACAACCTGGAAGCTATTCTTGCAGTGGGCTACCGTGTCCGTTCTCATCGCGGTACGCAATTCCGCAAATGGGCAACAGAGCGGCTCAATGAATATCTGGTGAAAGGTTTCACCATGGATGACGAGCGGCTGAAATCTGTTTCCAATATAGGCTCCGATTATTTTGACGAGATGCTTGAACGGATACGTGATATCCGTTCAAGCGAAAAGCGGTTTTATCAAAAAGTACGCGATATCTATAAGCTGGCGGTGGACTATGATCTCAAAGCCGAAGAAACGCTGGAGTTCTTTAAGATTGTTCAGAATAAACTTCACTTTGCTGTTTCGGGCAAAACAGCGGCAGAACTTATTTCAGAGCGGGCGAACGCTTCAAAGAAGAACATGGGCCTGACCTCATGGAAAGGCGAGGTCGTGCGAAAAGCCGATGTTGTGATTGCCAAGAACTACCTGAACGAGAGTGAGATGGATAGCCTTAACCGTATTGTAGGCATGTATCTCGATTATGCAGAAGATCAGGCAAAGCGGCACCGGCAGGTCTTTATGGGTGACTGGCGGGAAAAACTGGATGCCTTTTTAAAATTCAACGAGCGGGATATACTGGATAACGCCGGCAAAGTGACTAAGGAAATAGCCGACAAACTGGCCTTGGGTCAGTATGACATTTATAATAAACATCGCCTGAAAAAAGATGCAGAGATGGAAAATCTGGCCGATGATGAAGAACTGAAGGCGATTTAAAAGCGCATAGAAAAGAGATAACGTCAGCGTATTCCCATTGGACGGTGGGCAGCAAGACAAGGTGAGCTTTCGCAGGAAGAGATAGACGGGAGAATTGGGGAATTAGGTATGGTGACACTCTAATTAAATGGTGTCACTTTAATTAGTGGGAGCAGCCCACCCTACAGGACTGAACAAGCCAGCGATTAAAACCCGTCGGATTCGACGGGTTTAGAAAGCAGGAGAGACTAAAAACGGTTCTCAAGTTTTTGGAGGAAAAGTGGAACTGAATCAGACACGTCTAATCAAGCACCTTAAAAAACAAAAAAGTAACTTCTTGCCTAAAATCAAAGAAGCTGGAGATCAAGCTGCGATACAATTAGCGAATCGAGTTTCTTACCTTTTCCCGAAGTATACGCTGCATGATATTGGGCACTCCATCCGTGTTATGGAATATATGGCGGATTTGGTAGGCGACCTCAGTAGACTGACCGAACTTGAAATCTCCATACTGATAATGTCCGCATTGCTTCATGATATTGGGATGGCCATAGGTGAGGATGAAATCCAAAAGATAACGGAAGGAAAGCGTGATACGGAGCATCTGGTTTTTTCTGCGATGGTTAAAAGATATGAAGATGACCAAAACCATGCACTGCAGGAATTTGTTAGACGCACTCATGCGGAATTATCAGCCAGAATTGCTTTAGAAGTATATGGTAAATTCATGATATTGGCCGATATGCCAGGGGCATCTTATGCTGAGGATGTCAGCAAGGTTTGCCAATCGCATACAGGCGATGCAAGCTTCGTAAATACATTGCCGGAAAACGGTGAAAAAGGCTATTTTAAATATAACCTTAAATTTTGCAGCCACATTTTGCGAATTGCTGATTTATTAGATATTGATAGCAGACGAACGCCTCTTACTTTGTATGAACTTGTACGTCCCAAAGAAATAGGTGATATAGAATGGCTTCAACATTTTTCTGTCAGCAACGCTGATAAAGTTAAGCTGGCAGATGAAACAGGGATAAAACGAATCGAGTTTTATGGGAGATGTAAAGACCCCAAAATACATCGTAAACTATACCGCTATTTTGGCTGGATCAATGAGGAATTGCAAAACGCCAATAAAAATATTGCAGAAATGCCTCATAACTACCGGCTCAATATAGACGACAGTATACTGGTTCATATAGAGCCGGAGGGATATACATTTTCTGATTTCAAACTCACAGTGGACTTTCATGCAATTACCGAACTATTGATGGGAGAGAATATCTATGGTGAAAAGCGCCTTGGTTTACGGGAATTGATTCAAAATTCAATAGATGCCTGCAAGATTCGCCAAGAAGTTGAGGCCAAGTCAGCCGATATAGGACGAGACGCTTATAAGCCCGCAATCCGCATCATTTTAGATGCGCCGAAGAACAAGGCCATCATAAGGGATAACGGAATAGGTATGACCGATGAAGTACTCAAGAAATTTTTTCTGAACATAGGAAGGTCATATTATGTGTCCGATGAATATGCTTTCCGCGGCCTGAAATATCGGCCTATAGGTGCCTATGGAATCGGTTTCCTATCATGTTTCATGTTGTCTAACTCTGTTGTTGTAAGGACTAAACCACGGAACTCACAATATCGTTATGACCTTGAATTGGAGAAAGGAGACGAGTATATATGTTTTACCCAAACGGAGGATTATAGTCAGGATACGGTTGGCACAGATGTCGAACTTGATTATAAGCAGTTCGTCACAGCAATGGATATGCAAGAGAAAGAACTAGAGAACTTCGTCAAGGATTATTTTATTTTTGATGATATCCGATGTGAGATTATTGATGCGGCTACTGCCCAGCCCATTGCAATAGAAACAGGAACTTTAGCTTCACATATTAAAGTTCCAAATGACCGCACAATGCTTTGTTTAAATAAGTTTTTAAATGGGGCAGATGCTTTTGCGTGCATAAAGAAACATAAGCAGTTCATTAGGAGTGTAGCAGGTATTACTCAACGTACCGGCTCTTTTTTTCTGTATTTTGATAACGGCAAACTTTTTGATATAGATGAAATAGAGGTGGGGCTTAAAGAACTTCATCAGGATGAGAAAATAATATATTTAGAAATACCCCTTCTAAGGAATGTTGACGAAGATGACTTCGATAAAGCAGTTGAACTATTAGAAGACGTCGATCAAGCAATAGACAAAATTGATGATCAAGAAATGTTGTTTATCTTTGCCCCAGGATCGGTTCAGTGTGACCTTGAAAGCGGTGATACTGAAAAAGATGAGGATTTTGAACTTATTAGCGGCGTTACTATAACTGATGCGCTTGATTCGATCGGATTAAAAGGAAAACGATTCTGTCCCAAAGTCTATAAGTCAGAAGTTCATGCAGTTTTATCAGACGATGGGCAACTTCTTCTACCTTATAAGATGAGTGAGAAAAAAAATCGTTTTTCATTTTTCAAAGAGAAAAACAGAGCAACATTATATGTCAGAAATGTTTTGATAAAGGATTATATTGATGATGAGATACAACTGCCTATCGCCTCTATAATAGATGTTAATCACATTTATGCAAACATACTCAATCCTAAAGTTGCCCCGGAAGTTTCACGGAATAGATTAGCTCCTAAAATCACATCAGATGTTGCCTACGCTTTAAATAAGGCCGTTCATTTGGCAGCGTATGAGCAATTAGACTGTCCACCGGATGAAAGAAATTTGCTGAAAAAGTTCATTGAAAGTCACTATAACAAAAGTAATTTTCTCATTAAGGAACAGTGAAGGCAACTCCGGTAAGACAATAACCGGTGTCGCGTCTACACTTTTTACAAACCTCCGCATTATCAAATCAACACCGAGCGGTCCGCCGGATCGCCCCTACAAATGAAGATGGGAAATGAAAATGACAGAAAACGCACTTGCCGTGTTCGAGAATTACAAGATCCGCCGTTAAAATACGTTAGGCTCTTGCGGCACAAGACAATTTAGGCTTTTAACCGCATATGATAAAGAAAAAGGCAAATAAAAAATCGATTTCAGAAGCTTCTCAGGTTGTTTTTGGCAGGGGTTCGTGCAAAAATATGAAGAAGGAGTCAGGATATGACAAAGAAAGAGATGACAAGCATTCAGAAGGGCCTTGCCAAGTGGCAGGAAAGGCACGCGGATATAAACAGTCTGAGGAAAGCCTATCGGGAAAAGATTCTAAAGTGGGTCGCGGACTCCATGGAGTTCGAGAAGGAACCGGTGGATATAAACCGTCTAAGGGAACTCCTGAAAAAGGAGAAGATAGTACCCGGCCTGTAGATTCTACCCGCTACCTTGAAACGTCAGCAGGAGTAAAGTCTTATTCTGAAAGTCATGAAATCCTTGCAGTGGCCGTTGCCAGAAAGATTGCAGAGATTATCTCCTACGCTCCCAAAGATATAAATATCACGCCGGAATGGATTTGCTGGCTGCACAGGGATGTGGCAGGTTCGCTATTCCCTGAATGGGCCGGACGTTTCCGGGATGTAAACGTTCAGGTTGGTTCTCACTCCCCTCCCCAGTTCTACGAAGTCCCAGTCTATGTTCGCCTTTATTGCGATGATTTGGCGACAAGGCTTTCCAGCATAATAAAGGAAAAGGACGCAGGAGAGATAGCCGGACTTCTTGCCTGGGCTGACTGGCGTTTCCAATGGATTCACCCATTTAAGGATTTCAATGGTCGTGTCGGGAGAATATTGCTTTCAGCAATACTCTTTAAACTCAAACTCCCCCCGACCGAAACAGCATCGGTTGAACCTAATGAACGGCTCAGATATCTTGCGGCCTTGCGCTCTGCCGATTCGGGCGATATGACGCCATTGATTCAAATCTGGATGGAAAGGATGTCGGCAGCCATTAGGGATTGACGTTCAGTAAACCCGACATATAAAGTGTTGTGGAATCCGGCCAAAAAGATTGGTAAGTTTGTCCATACAATATCGAGTGATATCCTAATGATCTACCATCAGGCCATAATAGTGGGAGGAGGGCTGGCAGGGCTTCGGGCCGCCATAGAACTGAACAAAAGGGGTATAGATACGGCCATCATCTCAAAGATCCATCCTCTGAGGTCCCACACCGTTGCTGCCCAGGGCGGGATAAACGTGGCCATAGGGAATAACCCCCTTGCTGCAGCTGACAACGCTGAGACCCATGCCTTCGATACCATAAAGGGGAGCGACTACCTGGCTGACCAGGGTGCGGTGTTGAAGATGTGCCGGATGGGGCCGGGCTTGGTCTATGAGATGGAGCATTGGGGATGCTCTTTCAGCAGGAATGATGACGGAAGGATTGCCCAGAGGCCCTTTGGAGGGGCCGACTTCCCAAGGACATGCTATGCCGCAGACAGGACCGGACATGCCCTCCTTAACACCATATTCGAGAGGGCCGTCTACCATGAAATATCCTTTTACTCCGA
>JAUSKU010000095.1 GCA_030646755.1 Deltaproteobacteria bacterium | reverse complement strand
CGGCGCCTTTATGTAAACATAGAGAGGTAACCAGCGAGAGAAACAATCACCGTATAGAAGAAAATCCTAATCTATCTTTTTAAAAACTCGGTAGGGAGTTAAGGGAGAGGACTGTATATAGGCAATGTCTATTTTTGGGTTCTAATCGGTTATTTACATTAAAGTATGGTTGTGCTAAAATTCAGCATGGCAAAAAAATATAAAACCATAGACCTTTTTGCAGGCATTGGTGGCATACGGCTTGGATTTGAAGCATACGGTTGCGAAAATATTTTTTCTTCCGAGTGGGACAAGGAAGCGCAGAAAATGTATGAAGCAAACTTCAAAGAAAAACCATTTGGAGATATCAACTTAATTGCGCCAAAAGATATTCCAGACCATAACATTCTGTTAGCAGGGTTTCCGTGTCAACCTTTTAGTATTGCAGGCAAAGGTCTTGGTTTCGCTGATACAAGAGGGACTTTATTTTTTAACATAGAAGCGATTTTGGAAACGAAAAGACCAGAAGCATTTTTGTTAGAAAATGTAAAGAGACTAACAACGCATAACAATGGACAAACATTTGCTGTTATCCTTGAAAAATTAAAAGGACTTGGTTATACAGTTTATCATAAAGTTTTTAACTCATTAGACTTTGGTGTTCCTCAAAAAAGAGAACGTATTTATATCGTCGGTTTTTTAGAGCCTATCCATTTTAAATTTCCAAGACCATTAGGGTCTTATAAACCATTATCAGAAATTTTACAAAACGATAATGAAATTCCTAAAAGTTATTTTCTTTCTGATACTATTAAACAAAAGCGACTTAATGCAGTAAAAGGCGTGCCGCCCTTTCCGTCTATTTGGCACGAAAACATTGGAGGTAACATTTCTGCACTACCATACTCTTGTGCTTTACGTGCTGGTGGGAGTTACAATTATTTAGTAGTAAATGGTGTTAGACGATTAACGGATAGAGAAATGTTGCGTTTACAGGGTTTTCCAGACACTTTTAAAATTAATCTCCCTTATTCACAAGCACGAAAAGTTGCAGGTAATTCTGTTTCTGTTCCTGTAATAAAAGCAATAGCTGGTGAAATGATGAGTGCCTTACAAACAAAAAAGGAAGCAGTAAAAGAAACAATTCAATTAACATTCGCATTATTAGAACCCAAAAAATGAATATACAAGAAGCAAAGCAAGCGTTAGATAAAGTAATTGATAAAGCAAGGGTGCATCTTTACAAACCAATTCAAGTAGCAGAAATTTTGCATAGAGATAGAATTGAAAAAGATATTACACTCTCTGACCTTTCAACATATCGAACTTCTTCAAAAAAATGGCGTGATATTGTTTGTATTCAATTTTTAGGGAGAACAAGCACTTCATCTGCACGTTACCAAGACGATGTTTTCAATGACAATGCAGTCCCTCCGACAATTCTCGATATACTCGGAAAAGAAAATAGAACAAAAAACGGAATTGTAGAAGCGTATATTTATCGCAAGTTTCTTGAACGCTTTAGTCAAATGTCGACAGGGTTGGATTATACAATCACTCATGACAAAAGCAATTTCAAACTCAATGAGTTTCTTGCAATGTTCTGGAATGAGCCAGGTCTCCGTAGAAGTATTGATAAGATTTATGAAGTAATTGTTTACTCTCTTTTTTCTGCATTAGTTGAAGTACTGGAAGTTTCAGTGAAAGTAAGTATAAATCCAAATAAAATCGACATCCTGAAAGAATTTGAAGATTTTGCAAAAAGTGTAATTCAGCTAACCTCTAAACAAACAACCGTTACATTAAAAGCAAGAATAAATCGTGTTGGTGTAACTAATGCATCTGACAGAGGGCTTGATATGTGGGCTAACTTTGGACTTGCGATTCAGATTAAACACTTGTCCCTTACAGAAGAACTTGCGGAAAATATTGTTTCCTCTGTGTCGGCTGACCGTATAGTTATTGTTTGTAAGGATACGGAAGAAAAAATTATCGTTTCCATCCTTAATCAAATGGGTTGGAAATCTAAAATACAAAGCATAGTAACTGAAAGTCATTTATTAACTTGGTATGAAAAGGCATTAAGAGGAAAATTTGCAAAAACTATTGGGGACAAAGTTCTTAAAAATCTAACGGACGAAATACAAGTTGAATTTCCTGCAACCGACAATAAAGAATTTTTGAAATTTATAAAGAGAAGAGGGTACGACAAGTTGACCGACGAAAATTGGCACACTAAGAGGGTGGCAATTAAGAAATAAAAAAATTATAACAATGCACTGCACCTGACGCCAAAAAGCGGCGCAGGTGAGCTTCGGCGTTAGGAGTCATAATGTAAGAGAGAGCAGGGGTCAGATCTCAACCTGTGATATGTTTTCTGAGGTAACAGAGAAAGGCGGTGAGCAAAGCAACGGGAGCAGCAACGTCCCCTTTGAGCATCCTGCTTGACCTTTAAATGATGAGGCTTTCTCCCAGTTTTTGCAAATCGTCTAAAAAAATTTCAGCACTCGGAGCCTCAATCCAACGGATTGCTTCCCAGTCTGATTTAGTGGCAGTGCAGAGAACCCTTGCCAGATCGGCAGGAAATATACCTGCTGCCTTGCTGTGAGCATCGGTAATAGTTGAGATAAGAGAAACGCCCATCTTGCAGCTAAAACCCCAGATATCTGCAAGATCTTTGGGTTCCTGACGGTCAATTGCTGCCGTTACTTTGTTGGCAAGGATGTTTTCGGCGCTGTCCAGCATGCCTAGAATGGCGTCATTTCTTATAGTTCCGATATGAGATGGGACATCGTTAATCAATTCTATTTTTAATAACAGGTCCCCTTCCTTCAATGAGAAACGGACAAATCGTTCATCCCTTTGCAAGACGTCAAGGCTCCATCCCTCCGATTCGTGTAAAGAGTGAATGATTCTATCTGTCCATAGACCAAATCGGTGGTCATCATTAACAAACAAATCAATGTCATCTGAAAACCTGTGGTGTAAATATCCTCTCGATGAGGCTGTGCCGCCTGTCAGATAAAAGCCCGTATCCAAATCGTTTATGATCCGCAAAACCTTGTCTTGAAGGGGATACAGCTTTTTATAATAGTATTCCTTGTCCATTATATCTTCTCAGGATGTTTCTTTTTAAGCCATTCTACGAGGAAGTCAAACCCCCTCTTTCTGGCCTGGGAACGTATATTCTCACGTAATCCGGGCCATTGTTCAACGATTTCCCTGTATCCCAGCAGTCTGACAATCTCATGATAGGGAGCGTATTCCAGAAGTCGAATGGTAGCCCATCTCTTATCGAGCTTTCCCATTGTTGTTTCGCCTGCCAGGATACCCCTGAGCTTATCTTCATCAATGTCATAATCCCATATATATGCTAACTTTGTCGACATAACTGCAAATCCTTATTGTTGGGGCGCATTACGGGTCCCCCTAATCGGGCGGGTGCAAGACCTGCCCCTACGATGCCGCCACCTTATTCAATTCCTTAACCATAACGAATTCAAGGGACGCCTTACTGATTTTACCCAAAGAACCGTTCATAATCATCATGGCTGCCGACCCAGAACCACGTCACGGTATCATTGTCCATGATACCGATGGCCCGGTATCCAAGCGTAACCCTGACAGACCAGATATTCTCCGGCTTGTTGACGCACTTAAAGCGCAGCGATGGATGAAACGGGTCAGCCGACCAAAGACTGTACGCTTTCTTTGCCCTTGCCCTGACATCCGGCGCAAGTTTTCTGTAATGCTCCCAGAAAGACGGCAGAGTCTCTGACTTCATAACTTTTCTATGTCCAGTGGACCGCTCTTTCCCCCGGCGATCTCCTGGCGGGCCTGCCGCGCGGCTGCGATAAGCTTATCCTGGGTCCGTGAAAACGAATTCTTCCAGTTAGCCTCATCCCGGATATCCTCGATATAGTCGCGCATATGCTCAACAACGTTTTCCTGAAGCTGATCCGGCACGGTTTCAAGCATCTTAATCATGGTTATGGCCGCAGATGTATCCATAGATTATCCCTCCCCTTATTTATCCCTTTTTCCCATTTTACCTTGCCCCCGCTTTGCTTATACCAACCCCCGGTTTAAATTTCAATCCCCATCGCCGACAAAACAGTTACTCTGGGTGGACACAGGGGGCCGCCCCTACATTATGAACCCAATTTATTCAGTTCCTTCACCATAGCATCCACATCGGCCCCGTCCCTCTTCCCTGCTGTTTCAATAGAGGTGCCGCCGCCGCAGCAGGAGTCGATCTTGAACTTTCCGAATACAGCCAGGGTCTTCGGGTACTTTTTGATTATGTCGTTTACTATCATCTCCTTTGTAATCATTTCTGCCATTACTTCCTCCTTAGTTCTCTAAGTATTCTAAGATTTATTACATCCATGTCATTCCCATCCTCATCAACCCCTTTCGGGGTCTCCAAAATCATAGGCAGATCTTTGAACCTATCATCTTTCATGAGCCTTTCAAAGGTTTCCAGTCCAAGCTCACCCTTACCTATATGCCAGTGCCTGTCCACCCGGCTTCCAAGCACCTTAAGTGTATCATTCAGGTGAAATGCCTTCAACCTCTTCATCCCTATAATCTCATCAAACTCCTGAAAGACCTGATCATACCTATTTTTTATATCATAACCCGCAACATAGCTATGACATGTATCAAGGCAGACCCCGATCCTCTTGTCATCCTTTACCTTATCTATAATTACCATGATATGTTCAAACCTGTGGCCAAGGACTGTTCCCTGCCCCGCTGTTGTCTCTAACAGTAACCTTACCTTATAACCTTTTGTCTTTTCAAAGAGGATGTTAAGAGAGTCGGCAATCCTTGCGAGTCCGGTCTCTTCTCCTGAACCCACATGGGCACCAGGGTGCATGATGATGTAAGGGAGGCCCAAAGCCTCGGCCCTTTCCATCTCTATAAACATTGCATCTATCGATTTTTCATATAGCTCGGTGTCAGGGGATGCGAGGTTTATCAGGTATGAATTATGGGCCAGAACTGGCCAGATGCCTGTATCCTTCCGGTTTTTCTTGAACTGGTTGATCTCTTCTTCAGCAAGAGGGCGGGCCTTCCATTGATTGGAGCTTTTGGTGAAGATCTGGACTATGTCGCACCCCACCTCTTTACCCCGGAGTATGGCGTTTCCAACCCCTCCGGCTATGGACATATGAGCGCCAATCGGCATCTACTGGGTTTCCTTGGGGACTATGCCGTGGATATCCACCTTTTTAATGTCCTTAAATTCTATCTGTACATTTCCGAAATCTGCCGAGCCATAGCATAGGACCTTCCCTTCCATCTTCATGTTCAGGGTGCCGCCTGCCTTTAAGGTTACGAAGACTGCAACCTTCTTGTCCTCCTCCAGCTTCCCAACCTTAATGGAGGCTATCTTCTCAAAAGGTACGGTCACCGTCGTATTCCCGCGGGAGCCCGCCAGATAAGTTTTACCGTCAATGCTTATCTGGATTACCTTTGTAGTTACCCCATCAGAGTCCACAATCGTTGCGGTATAGTTCTTGTCGGGGGTTGGGATCTTGTGCGTCGGGCCGCCGCTTCCTGTACCCATCCCCATAATAATGGGAATTAGCAGGACCGATAAAGATATAAACAACCTTCTCATATAGACCTCCATTAGTGGATATACGTCCTTAGCCCTTCTTTAAAAGGTGTCGGTTTTATTCCAAAGATCTCCTTCATCCTTGCTGTGTCGCAGACATTCCCCATCTCCATCATTATCAACTGGTCTATGGAGACAGGAGGCTTTTTAAGAATCTTACCCATCAGCCTTGCGGAAAGCTTGATCATGGAGAGGGGTATATGAATCTTGTATACCTTTTTATTCAGGGCCTCCGCAACAGCATCAACTATCTCGTTAAATGTCATGGCATCAGGCCCGCCCATCTCGATTACCTGGTTTACGGCCTTTGGTTCCGTGATCGATTTTACCATGCACTGCGCAAGGTCTTTAACAAATAAAGGCTGGAGCTTATATTTACCGCTTCCAAAAACAGGAAATACAGGAGATAACCTCATCCCGAAGGCCAGCTGGTTCACGAACGCGTCGTTTGGACCGAAGAGGACCGAGGGCCTGAATATGGTGTATTCCAGGCCGCTTTTCTTGACCTCCTCTTCCGCCTCCCATTTTGTCCTGAAGTAAGGGGTGGCTCCATCCCTTGAGGCCCCGTTGGCGCTGATGTATATGAACCTCTTCGCACCTTTTTCCTTTGCTGCCTCGGCCAGTTTCCTTGTCCCTTCAGTATGGACGGCCCTGTAAACCTTCTCACCGCCGGAGATAACACCCACGAGATTTATGACGGTCTCTATCCCTTTAGTTGCCTCTTTGAGGGACTCAGGGTCAGTCATGTCGCCCTTTACAAGTTCAACACCCTGGGATTCAAGCCTCTCACCCCTTCTAACATCTCTGACCAGCGCCCTTACCTTGTATCCACCTTCTATCAACTCCCTTACCAGATGGTTGCCCAAAAATCCGGTTGCGCCAGTTACAAGTATCATGCGTCACCCTTTAACCCATGTCCGTCTAAAAAAAGATATATTAAAACACCACCAATGTCAAACGTCCCGGACTTTTGTACCATAAATCCCCTTGCTTTGTCTTTTCTCTTGTTGTAGCCTTAAATTATTATGGAATTGTTCCAACAGAAGAGGCCGGTCCTGACCGTATCCCAGCTTACATCGATGGTCAAGGGGACACTGGAGGAGAACTTCGCCCTTGTATGGGTTGAGGGGGAGGTTTCGAACCTGAGGACTCCTTCATCAGGCCACATCTATTTTACATTAAAGGATGAAAACTCCCAGATCAGGGTAGTGATGTTCAAGGGGCAGGGTCGTTTCCTGAAGTTCAAGCCTGATGACGGCCTTCATATTATCCTTAGGGGGAATATTACAGTATACGAAGCCCGGGGTGAATACCAGATACTGGCAGAGTACATAGAGCCTGCCGGAGTCGGGGCTTTGCAGCTGGCCTTTGAACAGTTGAAGGAGAAGCTGGAAAAAGAAGGACTTTTTGACAAGGCAAGGAAAAGGTCTATACCTATGGTTCCAAAGAAGGTAGGTATCATTACATCCCCCACAGGCGCAGCCATTCGGGACATGCTTCACATCCTGGGCAGGAGATTTGCAAATCTTCATATCCTTATATACCCAGTACGTGTGCAAGGCGTAGAGGCGCCTCCTGAGATTGTTCAGGGTATCAGAGATATGAATACAATCCCGGACCTGGATGCGATAATCGTAGGCCGTGGAGGTGGAAGCATAGAGGACCTCTGGGCCTTCAACGATGAGGGGGTGGCAAGGGCCATTTATAATTCAAGGGTCCCTGTCATATCTGCCGTCGGCCACGAAACGGACTTTACCATTGCAGACTTCGTTGCCGACCTCAGGGCTCCCACCCCTTCCGCCGCCGCTGAACTTGTGGTTCAAAACAAGGTGGACCTGGAAGAAAGGCTTGAAGCCCTTTACAGGAGGCTCTGCCATATAGTAAAGGGTGAATTGAACCTTCTCCATTCCCACATTAGAAATCTGGAGGGAAGGCTTAAAACCCCGAGAGACAGGGTAAATCAGTTATTGCAGAGGCTTGATGACATGACGCTGAGGCTCAATCTTTCTATGAGGCAAAAGGTTGAATTTACCAAGAGTAAGCTCGAAAGGGAGATGAGCCTCCTCAACTCCCTGAGCCCTCTGGCGATATTGAACAGGGGGTACAGCATAACCACAAGCATTGAGACTGGTATGGTCATAAAGGAGATAGGTGCCGTCAAGATTGGGGACAGGGTGGGTGTCAGGGTGACGGATGGGGAGATGGAGTGTTGCATAGAAAGATTGACAGGTAAAGAGGAGGTTGGCCTTGGCTGAAAAGTTTGAAGATGCAATGAAAAAGCTGGAAGAGATCGTTGGGAGGATGGAGAAGGGGGACATGCCCCTGAATGAATCTCTTAAACTGTTTGAGGAGGGGGTTAAGCTTACCCGTTTCTGCTCCCAGGAGCTCCAGAAGGCTGAGAAGAAGGTGGAGTTGCTGACAAGGAATATAGAAGGTAAGCTTGTTGCAGTCCCGTTTGAAGAAGAAAACGAGAAGTAATCTAACCACAAAGAACACGAAGGACACAAAGGGAGACCTAAAGCAAATAGTTTACTTTGTGCTCTTTGTGACCTTTGTGGTGAATATAGGAGTTTGAATTGGGCTTAAAAAAATATCTTAAAGAAAAAGGGATGCTGGTTGAGGAGGCCCTTGACACGTTTCTCCCCAGGGAGACGGAGATGCCCGCAACCTTGCACAAGGCCATGAGATACAGCATGATGGCTGGAGGAAAGAGGATAAGGCCTGTCCTCTGTATAGCTTCGTGCGAGGCAGCCGGGGGAAGGATGGAGGATGTAATGCCGGTGGCATGCGCCCTGGAGATGATCCATACATACTCCCTGATCCATGATGACCTGCCTGCCATGGACAACGACGACCTCAGGAGAGGAAGGCCAACGAACCACAAGGTATTCGGGGAGGCAGTGGCCATCCTGGCTGGGGATGCCCTGCTGACACTGGCCTTCAGGGTAATGACTGACATGAGCCATAAAAGCGCGGTGACGCCTAATATCATCCTCGATGTAATTAATGACATGTCGTGGGCAGCAGGCTCCTTCGGCATGGTAGGAGGTCAGGTTGTGGACATGGAGTCGGAAGGAAGGGAGATAGACCTTCCGACTCTTGAATACCTTCACACCCATAAGACTGGGGCCCTTCTCCTTGCCTCCATAAAAAGCGGCGCAAAGATAGGTGGAGGTACTGTTGAGCAGATAGAGGCGCTGACCAGATATGGTGAGTGTCTCGGCCTTGCCTTCCAGATAGCAGATGATATCCTTGATATAGAAGGGAGCCAGGAAGAGATAGGAAAGGACGTGGGAAGCGACCTGGAGAAAAAGAAGGCCACCTACCCTTCGATCTTAGGAATGGCAGTATCAAAGGAGAGGGCCTTGGAATTGATGAACATGGCCATAGATTCGCTGAACGATTTTGACGAGAAGGCGGAGCCTTTAAGGAAGATAGCAAAATATGTAGTGGAAAGGAGAACTTAAATGGAAGAACTCAAACTGTTTCTTGTATTTCACATGGGGGGAGGCCCCTGCTGGCAGATGAGGGCCGCAAAGAGCGCGGAGGATGCCCTTTTCCAGTGCTTCGGGGGGAAGGAACATGCAAAGGTTTCAGATACCCAGCAAAGTTGCAGGGTGGAAGAGGTTAAGGTCCCTGGGTATGAGATTGTGGTAAGAAAGAAGTAGTGGCAGGTTTGAAACCTGCCACTACTTCTTTGGCACTGCCTTCAGCTTTGCCTTTCCGTCCTCAATGACCACCTTGAAGTCAACGGAACTGGCCTTATACTTTTCCTTGATTACAGGGGTCTGCTTTTTTATGAGTTCCGCAACTGCTTCAAACTTGGGGATAGGCTCGTTAGTGGTCTTCCGGGCCTTTACATACTCATCATAAACCCTTTTTATATTATCTTCCTCTGAAGGGCTTACCGCTGCTGCTCTTGCTGTGGGATGGACAGGCGGGGCAGGTTGGCTCATCCTGTCATGGAGCTTCATCCTGAATTTTTCCCTGATGTAGCGGCCCTCTTCTATCTCCCTGACGGTCCTGTCCCAATAGGTCCTGTAGCTGCTGAACTTGGCAACAACAGTATTTAACCTGAAGTTCAGGGCGGTGTTTGTTATCGTCTGGTTTGTGTAAAGCCTGATCAGTTTCTCGACTTCCGACCTCAGCTTTTCCGGTGCAGTCTTCTGCATTCCCAAAAAGTACTGCTCATAGCCAGTTTTTAACTGGATAAGCTTTTTTTCCAGGGCTGTTATGTCGTCGGCTAGCGCCATGGCAGGTTATTTGGGGACCTTTTCCCAGTCCTTCAGGAATCTTTCTACGCCGATATCGGTAAGGGGATGCTTTGTAAGCTGTTCTATTACGCTGAAAGGTATTGTTGCAACGTGGGCGCCAATGAGGGCCGCATCTAATACGTGAAGGGGGCTCCTCACGCTGGCTACTATGACCTCGGTGTCATAATTGTAGTTGTTGAATATCTGGACTATCTGTTCCACAAGCTCCATGCCCCTGTGTGATATGTCATCAAGCCTTCCGACAAAGGGACTTACATATGTTGCCCCTGCCTTGGCCGCCAGGAGGGCCTGAACCGGGGAGAAGATCAATGTGACGTTTGTCTTTATCCCCTCTGAGTGCAGGGACTTTGTGGCCTTAAGCCCCTCCTTTGTCATGGGGATCTTTATGACGATGTTTTTATGGCGCTTCGCCAGTTCCCTGGCTTCCCTGAGCATACCGGCCGCATCGGTGCTGATCACCTCCGCACTTATGGGGCCGTCCACAATACCGCATATCTCGTCTAAGAGCTTCAGAAAATCCTTTCCCTCCTTAGCAACAAGGGATGGATTCGTGGTAACACCGTCTATAAGGCCAAGGTCATTGGCCTCCTTTATCTCTTTTATGTTCGCGGTATCTATGAAAAACTTCAAAATCCCTCCTTTAAAACTTATACCCTACCCCGATATACACTGCGTCCTGGTCAAAGATATTGACCTCCCCGGTAAAGAAGACATTCGGGTTTACAAAATAATCTACACCGCCAAATACACCAACGTTATTATCGGCGGTATACTTGGTGCTGCCACGTTCTATCTCCGTTTCGGAGAACTTGATCCCGCCGTACGGGGTTATGTTCCCCGCCTTGTTGCTGACTATAAACGCCACCTGGTAGTCTGTGACATCGGCATCATCTCCGTTGTCCTCGCTGCTGAACTGCGTTACCTCACCGTCCAAGAGCACATTTACCTTGTTGTTCGGGTCCTGGAACATCTTAAACTTAAACCCTACTCCGTAAAGGGCATCGAGCCTTCCCTCAATGGGATCCACCTCAAGGTCTGCGAAACCGAGTTTTACATTAAGGTCCAGGTTGGGGAGAAGGCCGTAGCTCCCTTTTACTACAAGCTGCCTGGTTGTCATCTCTTCCTTCTGGCCGTTCCTTTCCACATCTTTGTCTATGTATAAGAGCCCGGTAGATAGTGAAAGGCCTCCCTCACCAACATTGGTCGCAAGACCTCCAACCTGCCCTGCGCCTGCGGCGGATGTTAATGCGACGAGAAAGAATACTGCAAGAATATATCTTTTCATTCCTGACCCCCTAAATAAAGTTGTAGGCCGGCAATCCTTTGCCGACAAAGATACGGCGGCATCGGAATGCCGCCATACCGAGTTTTGTTAGCCTATATAAAGAAGTGCCCGGACTTCCTGAAGCGGTTCGGGGATGTCCCAACCTCTCTCTTGAATATCCGGCTGAAATAGCTCTCGTCTTCCATCCCTATCAGCTTCGCCACAGTGGCTATGGAGTAATTGGTATTCTCTATAAGCCTCTTTGCCATGGTTATCCTCAAGTTCTGCAAGTATTCCAGGACCGTGACACCTGTGCCCTCCTTAAATGTCCTGCAGAGGTTGCTGACGGACTGGTTCGACTCTTTTGCTATCTCCTTGAGGGAAAGACGTCTGTGATAGTTGTTGTGGAGGTACCTCATCACCTTATATGAGGCTTCCTTAAGCTCCGCGGTGGATGTGACAACCATGGAAGGAAGTCCGACGGTCACAAGGCCGAGTTCCTTGATTGCTAATATCTCCTTGATCTTTTCTTTCAGGACTTCGCTGTCAAAGGGCTTCTTGATATACCCCTGAACACCAAGGGATGCAGCCGTTTCCGCCCTTTCTATGGTGCTGTGGCCTGTCATTATGATAACAGGTATCCAGGGATTTACCTCCCTTATCCTCTGAAGGACTTCTATCCCGTCCATCTCAGGCATTGCAAGGTCGAGAAGTATCAGATCCACCATGTTGTCAAGGTATTTCTGCACGCCTTCCTTACCGCCTGCTGCCGTATGAACCTCGTATTCATCAGCGAGGATCTCCTTTAGGCTTTCTAAAAACCATGTCTCGTCGTCGATTAATAACAGATTTCTTTTCTCTTCTTTTGATGTTTTCATACGTTTGTTAACCACCTCCTGTATTTGATGTTTTTTCCTTTGACTATATCAAAAAACTCTTTTTGGATTGACTTCGTTATTTCTCCGGGCTTCCCTTCCCCAATCCTCCTGCTATCCACTTCCCTTATGGGGGTTATCTCAGCAGCAGTGCCGGTAAAGAAGGCCTCATCTGCTATATAGAGCTCATCCCTTGTGAACCTTTCCTCCCTGACCTTGATCCCTTTATCTTCTGCTATGGTTAGCACCGCATCCCTTGTTATCCCGTCTAAAACGGAAGCCAGAGGGGTTGTCTTTAATACCCCTTTTCTGACCATGAAGATATTCTCGCCGCTGGCCTCTGATACATAACCCTCTGTGTCAAGCATCAGGGCCTCGTCATAACCCAGGGACTTTGCCTCCCTCTTTGCAAGAACGGAGTTCACATAATGCCCGCATGCCTTTGCCTTTGTCATGGTGTTGTTTACGTGAAAACGATTGAATGAGGAGACCTTGACCCTGATCCCGTTCTTCAGCCCCTCGTCCCCGAGGTATGCCCCCCATGAATAGGCCGCAATCGCAACCCTTATGGGATTATTCACATATATACCCATGTCCCCGTCGCCTATAAAGGCTATGGGCCTTATGTACGCCTCCTTCAGGTCATTTGCCTTAAGGGTGTCTATTATCCCCTTCTTAATATCGTCTTTTGAAAAAGGTATGGCCATCTCCATTATATGGGCTGAATCAAAGAGACGGTTTACATGCTCGTCAAGCCGGAATATGACAGAGCTGCCGTCCTCACACTTATAACACCTTATCCCCTCAAATACCCCGACGCCGTAATGAAGGGTGTGGGTAAGGATATGCACATTGGCATCCTCCCAGTTGACGAGCCTTCCGTCCATCCATATCTTTGCAACCTTCTGAACCATCTATTTTTGCCCTTTCTTTTCTGCCTTTGCCTCGGCTTTAACCTCAACCTTGCCCTTCTTTTGCAGGCCATAATGCTCAAGTATCCTGGCCTCTATGTCCTTGGCCATGTCGGAGTGTTCCTTCAGGTAGAGCTTCACATTCTCCCTTCCCTGCCCTATCCTCTCACCCTTGTATGAATACCATGCACCGCTCTTCTCCACTATATTCAGGTCCGAACCCATATCAAGGATATCTCCTTCCCTTGATATCCCCTCTCCGTAAAGGATGTCGAATTCAGCCTCCCTGAACGGCGGGGCCACCTTGTTCTTTACAACCTTGACCCTTGTCCTGCTGCCTACAACTTCCTCTCCCTGCTTTATCGCCCCCGTCCTTCTTATGTCGAGCCTTACAGATGAATAAAACTTGAGGGCATTCCCACCTGTGGTGGTCTCAGGGTTTCCGAACATTACGCCTATCTTCATCCTTATCTGGTTGATGAATATCACCGATGTCTGTGACTTGCTTATGGTTGCGGTAAGCTTCCTTAAGGCCTGGGACATCAGTCTTGCCTGGAGCCCCATGTGGGAGTCCCCCATCTCGCCCTCTATCTCCGCCTTTGGCACCAGGGCGGCCACAGAGTCAATGACTATAACATCTATGGCTCCGGACCTTACCAGCACCTCTGTAATCTCAAGGGCCTGCTCCCCTGTATCTGGCTGCGATATGAGGAGGTCGTCGGTCCTGACCCCCAGCTTCCTGGCATAGTTCACATCCAGGGCATGCTCCGCATCGACAAAGGCTGCGATCCCACCGGTCTTCTGGGCCTCAGCTACTATCTGAAGAGATAATGTGGTCTTTCCAGAAGACTCAGGGCCGAATATCTCGATGACCCTGCCTCTCGGGATCCCGCCGACCCCAAGGGCCACATCCAGGGCAAGAGAACCGGTAGATATGGCAGGTATGTCGGCCACAACCTCATCGGCGCCAAGCCTCATGATGGAGCCTTTCCCGAACTGCTTCTCGATCTGAGTGACCGCTAAGTCGACCGCCTTTTCCCTGTTGATATCTAATGACATATCTTCTCCTGATTTAGGTAGCAAAGTTCTTTTGACACTGATTTCCACTGATTTTAATATGATTTTCACTGTGCAAATCATAAGTTATCTGTGGTTATCTGTGTCTAATGCCTTTCTTTGCGTTCTTTGCGTCTTTGCGGTTAGTTTAAATTTTTAGTATTACTTCCCTAAGCTTAGTATAAACAGCCCCAGTTGGCTTCAATTCACTCTTGTAAAGGATCACTCTGTCAACAGCAAATGAACCTATCTCTACTTCTCTTAACTCGGAAACTGCCGCGGACAGCCGTTCTTTCCCCCGCGACCCCCTCACCCTGCCGAGGGTCAGGTGCGGCCTGAACTCCCTTTCCTCTGGCTCAAAACCAAGGCCCTTGAGTCTGTCATCCAACCCCTGCTGGAGCTTTGACAGCCCATTTGCCACGTCCTCCACTCCGATCCAGACTACCCTTGGATTTTTAAGGTTCGGAAAGGCCCCGCTGCCCTTTATACTTATCTCAAAAGGTGTTTGCCCTTTAGATGCCTCTTCAAAAATTGCTGCTACCTTGTCTATATAACCTTCTTCAATATCTCCAAGGAACTTAAGGGTGATATGGATGCCGCCTGTCTTAGTCCAGGTTACATCTGCGTCCAGGCCTTTCAGCCTGTCCTGGACACTCGATATCTTTTCAAGGAAAAGATCCGGTATATCGCACGCTATAAATGCCCTGACCCGAGACATCAGAGCTTCTTTGCCTCTGATAGCAGCCATGTAAGGGCTGCCTCAGCGGTCTTTACCTTTATTGTAATCCTGTCCCCGTCGAACTTGGAGCCTGTGACCTCGATACCGTTTGGCCCTGCAATGGCTATGAACACCAATCCTACTGGTTTTTCAGCAGTTCCGCCTCCCGGGCCAGCGATTCCTGTAACAGCCAGCCCGAAGGTAGTATTTGCGGCCTTTTTTATTCCGTATGCCATGGCCATCGCAGTCTCGGAGCTGACAGCCCCGCAGCTGCTCAATATCTCTTCAGATACACCGATGTAATCTATCTTGGCCTTGTTGCTGTAAGCAACAACCCCTCTTTCAAAGTATTCCGAGCTTCCGGAAATGTTGGTTATCCTGTGGGAGATGAGTCCGCCGGTACACGATTCAGCAATGGCTATCGTACCCTTCTTTTCCCTTAAAACTTCTCCAAGAGCTTCTTCCAGAGGCTTATTCATATTTACCTCCATAGAATCGCCAAGAGCCAAAGGGTAATATTAGAATATATCCCTGCCACAATATCGTCAAGGACAACGCCGGTCCCGCCCTTGATGTTTCTGTCAACCCATCCTGCAGGGAAGGGCTTTACAATGTCAAAAAACCTGAATATCAGAAAACCTGCTGACAGGTATACCAGGGTGGGAGGGAAAAGAAACATGGTGAAGAATACCCCTACCACCTCATCAATAACTATGACCTGACAATCCTTTTTTCCAAAGTACCGTTCCGCCCTATCCGCAATCTTAAAGGAGACGAGAGAGGCGAAAAGCAAAAAAGCAGCATAATAAACCACCGGCAGACCTGAAAGGGGGATGTACAAAAGAACCCCCAAAAGGCTTCCCGCTGTGCCTGGGGCTATAGGCGAGTAGCCTAAAAGACCTCCTGAGGCTACAAAGATACTAAACCTTTCCCTATTACTGCCAGTTTTTAAAAAAATCTTGCCGATATTAATCCCATCTGTAAAATTTTGTCAAGGAAAAAAGTCACTTCCAAAAAAGTATACTTTAAATTCAAATAGTTAGAAGATTTCAGGAAAAATATCCTATACATAAAACAATACTTTATTCCACGCTCAGGAGGTGCCCCATCTTCCTCTTTTTTGTCCTAAGATACTCTATATTGTTTTCATGGGGAACGGTCTCAATGGATACCCTCTCAACTATGCTAAGGCCGTAACCCTCAAGCCCCTTCACCTTCTTTGGGTTGTTTGTCAAAAGCCTTATTTTTCGTACCCCGAGGTCAGCCAGCATCTGGGCGCCTATCCCGTAATCCCTTAGGTCAGCCTTGAATCCAAGCTCTATATTTGCCTCCACCGTATCCTTCCCTTGGTCCTGGAGGGCGTAAGCCCTGAGTTTGTTTACAAGCCCGATCCCTCTCCCCTCCTGATGCATGTAGAGTATGACTCCCTTCCCTGCCGCATTTATCATCCTCATGGCGTTGTGGAGCTGCTCGCCGCAGTCGCACCTCCCTGAACCGAATACGTCTCCGGTAAGACACTCGGAGTGGACCCTTACAAGGATCGGCTCATCCGGCTCCCACTCCCCCTTCACAAGGGCCAGGTGCTCGTGGAAGTCCACGTCATTTGTATAGGCAACAGCCTTAAAGTCACCGCCGCAATAAGTAGGGAGAACTGTTTCTGCAGCCCTGTGCACAAGCCTCTCGGTCTGCATCCTGTACTCCACCAGGTCTGCGATGGTTATTATCTTAAGATTGTGTTCTTCGGAAAACCTTTCCAGGTCGGGCATCCTTGCCATATTCCCGTCTTCGTTCATTATCTCGCATATAACTCCTGCGGGCTTCAACCCCGCCAGCTTCGACAAGTCAACAGAGCCTTCGGTCTGGCCTACCCTGACCAGAACTCCTCCCTTTCTTGCCCGAAGCGGGAATACGTGCCCCGGCCTGACAAGGTCCTCAGGCCTTGCCTCATCGGCAATGGCAGTCCTGATGGTTATGGCCCTGTCGTGGGCCGATATCCCTGTAGTCACGCCGCGTCTTGCCTCTATGGAAACAGTAAAGGCTGTCCCGAATGGAGATGAGTTTTCCCTGACCATGAGAGGGAGCTGGAGCTGGTCGGCCTTCTCCTCAGTCAATGTCAGGCAGATGAGCCCCCTCCCGTACTTCGCCATGAAGTTAATCGCCTCAGGGGTCACAAGCTCCGCAGCCATGACCAGGTCACCCTCGTTCTCCCTGTCCTCGTCATCGACAAGGATGACCATCTTTCCGTTCCTTATATCCTCTATCGCCTCTTTTACCTTCTTTAACGGCATAACATCTCCTAATTTTATAAAAACCCGTGCTCTGAAAGGAAGGACCTGTCTATCTTGCCCTCCTTCCCCTTTCCCAAAAGTTTTTCCACATATTTCCCGATAATGTCTACTTCAATATTTACCTCATCTCCTGCCTTCTTGTAGAGGATAGTTGTGTTTTGTGCCGTATGGGGGATTATGTTCACTGTAAAAGTGCCATCTCCCACTTCATTCACAGTAAGACTGATTCCGTCTATGGCAATGGAGCCCTTATTTATCACATATCTAAGAAGTTCCTTTTCCAGGGAGAAAGAAAGCCTTACCGACTCACCCTTATCCCGCCTTTCCTTTAGCTTGGAGGTCCCGTCTATGTGCCCTGAAACAATGTGCCCGCCAAGCCTGTCGGAAAGCCTCATCGCCCTTTCAAGGTTCACTCTTCCGCCGGGTTTGATCCTGCCGAAGGTTGTTCTACTAATAGTCTCAGATGATACATCCGCGGAGAAGGTCCCGCCGTTAATGACCTTTGCTGTGAGGCAAACCCCGCTAACCGATATGCTGTCACCGATTTTGATATCGTCAAAGGACTCAGGGATGGGGATTTGAAGGGATATCCCCTTGTCGTTCCCTCTTACCCCTTTTACCTCGCCGACAGCCTCAATTATCCCTGTGAACATAACCCTCTATCATTATATCCTCTCCGAGCCTTTTAACTTTCATCTCTTTTAGAGGTATTGCTTCTGAGAGTCTATCTATTCCTTCTCCGCCCACCATCCCCTGGGCACCAACCCCGCCTATTATCTTTGGCGCATAGAAGAAGAGGACCTTGTCAACAAGTCCTGCCTCCAGAAGAGCCCCTGAAAGTTCCGGCCCTGCCTCAACCATGACTGAGTTTATGCCTCTTTTGCCGAGATGGTCCATGACAAGGGACAGGTCAACCTTCCCCTCTCTTGCCTTGAAAAACGCAACCTCTGCCCCTTGCGATTCCAGAGACTTTACTGCTTTGGCAGAGGCCTTGTTAGTTGTCGCGAAGATGGTGTTTTTTCCTGCGATCTTTGTAGAGGCTGGCGTTCTTAGAAGACTGTCGACAACCACCCTTAGGGGAGCCTTCTTTATCCTTCCAACCCTCGGCGTAAGAAGAGGGTCATCCGCCAGAACAGTCCCTATCCCTGTCATTATTGCATCAACCTGCCCCCTGAGCCTGTGGACACAACGCCTTGAGGCCTCAGATGTTATCCACTTAGATTCCTTATTCCTTGTGGCCGTCTTCCCGTCAAGGGACGCGGCAACCTTTAATATGACAAAAGGCCTTCCGGTTTTTATCCTCTTTATAAACCCTTCGTTCAGCCTCCTGCACTCCTCTTCCAGTATACCGGTACTTACCTCTATGCCGGCCTTTTTGAGGATATCAAAACCCTTTCCTGAGACCTTTGGGTTAGGGTCCGTCATCCCGGCCACGACCCTCTTTATTCCGGCCTTTATCACTGCGTCTGTGCAAGGGGGGGTCTTCCCGAAGTGGCAGCAGGGCTCAAGGTTAAGATAAAGGGTCGCCCCTTTAGCCTTTGACCCCGCATCATTCAGGGCATTTACCTCTGCATGGGCCTCCCCATACCTCTTGTGGTATCCCTTTCCGACTATCTTCCCGTTCTTAACAACCACCGCCCCTACCATCGGGTTAGGCGATGCCTCTCCAATCCCCTTTTTGGCAATGGAGATGGCCATCCTCATATAGATTTCATCAATGTTCATTCAATCACTAACTTTAGGTTCTCGCTTAGAAGCGCCTACTTTGGTTGCGCCTTTACAAACAATTGAGACTTAATAGCCTTCTTTTCCCCAAGGATCTCTTTAAGCTCGTCCATAAACTGGTTTATGTCCTTGAACTGCCTGTAAACGGAGGCAAACCTCACATATGCCACCTCATCCAGTTCATGGAGTTCCTTCATTATCTTTTCACCGATAATTGAGGTTGGGATCTCCCTGTCGCTACTCTCTTGAAAACCTTGTTCAAGCTTGTCTACTATCTTTTCTAACTCATCTACACTTACGGGCCTCTTCTCGCAGGCGCGCTGTAATCCGGCAAGGACCTTCGCCCTGTCAAAGAGCTCGCGCCTCCCATCCTTTTTAATTACCATCGGGAGGATCTCCTCGATCCTCTCGTAAGTGGTGAAGCGGCGGCCGCACTCATCGCAGTCGCGCCTCCTCCTTATAACAGCCCCGTCCTTGCTCAGGCGGGAATCTATTACCTTATTCTCCAGACTACCGCAGAAGGGACATTTCATCTGAAAGTCTCCTGTTTACCCCATCCCCACCCAGCCCTCCCCTTGAAAGGGAGGGGATAAAACTTCCTCTCCCTCAGGGAGAGGATTAAGGTGAGGGTGGGGTTGATTTTTATTCTTTTTTAGGCTCCATTTTTATAAGTATCAGGCCCGACTCTGTGATCATCTCTTCCGCAAGGGGGTCAGAGTATCCATCCTGGTAGTATACCCTCTCTATCCCTGCATTTATTATCATCTTGCTGCATATAATGCACGGCCTGTTGGTGCAGTATAGGTCCGATCCTGCAATGCTTGTCCCGTGGTAGGCAGCCTGTATTATGGCGTTCTGCTCCGCATGAAGCCCCCGGCACAGCTCGTGCCTCTCACCGGAAGGCACATTCATCTTCTCCCTCAAGCATCCCGTAACCTCGCAGTGGGTTATCCCTTTAGGGACCCCGTTGTAGCCGGTTGCCAGGATGTTTTTGTTCTTTACTATAACCGCACCCACCTGGCGCCTGAGACAAGTAGATCTCTTGGCCACAAGGTACGCAATCTCCATGAAATACTCTTCCCACGTTGGACGCTGCATTCGTTAAAAACTCCAATTCTGATTGTAATAATGACAGTTTATTGGAATTAGGCTTTTGGGTCAAGAAAAAAGGCAGGGTAGGGGCACATTACAATCTAATTGTCATTGTAAATAGATTATGATAGTTTGTCGTCAAGATTCTCCTCAAATCATAAAAAAACAAAGTGAAGGGAAAATCATGCTCAAATACTTTTTCGTAATTTCTACTTCTGAACTGCACCCCTCTCATTGGACAAAAAAACGGTTCTAATTTCTTTTTCTGCTTAATATCCGGGCGCCTTCAAGCACTGAATACCTTATGTTTTAAAAAATAGAACCGTCCCATTTATTCCTACCTCTCCAATATGGCAATGTAGTATTCGTAATCTTTTTCGTCCTTGAAAACATCCTGACGGTTGTTGCCGCGCGTAAGCACGTGATACACGTATCCCGCCGGTGCTGTCCTCGCTGTCCTTGGCATAGGCCGAATCTATCACAACCTTTTTTCGATGTCATCAAAAAAAATAGAACCGTCCCATTTATTCTGTTTCTTTTATTAAGGATTGCTACCAAATGTTATTTCAAAAACATTATTTTCGTATGGCAAATTACCAATATTTACATTTTTGGCGGGTGTTTTATTTCTTGTTATTCTTATTTCAGCCCTATTTAGCTTCAATATACTTTGTACAATTGACATACCTATACCATCACCTGCTAAATGTTGTTTGCGAGCCCATGTGCCAGAATAACCCTCAAGAAAAATATTTTTTATATCTTCATCGCTTATCTGGAGGCTCATCATATCAAATATAACCGAAGTAACTTTATTTTTGTGTGAAAAGGAAACAAGAAGTATAGAATGGGGCTGTATATACTTGGCAGTATTGTCGATCACATGGTAGAGCACAACATGTATAGACTCATAGTCTAATTCGACTTTGCCGTCAAATGGTTCAACTTCAACATAAACATGCTTATCAGTAAAGTCCTGAAAGAAGATGTGAAGTATGTTAAGAGTAACTTTTCGAATAAGATGTTCCTTGAATTGAAGCACCGGGGATGTCTCATAGAGCTTTTTAAATACAGCAAATTCCGTTTTAATTGCGGCATTATATTTGGCAATTTTAAGAATGGCAGTTGCTGCATCAGTCAGATTACTATTAATAGAGGTTTTTACTATTTTTAGCTGCTCATTAATATTGCCGGTTAGAGCCTCTTGGGAAACTAAATCATATATTTCCTGAATATTCTTCCCGTTTAGAGAAGATAAATTATGTAATAACCGTTTTGTCGTCACATTTATTTCGGCGGTAATTTCACTGCGCATTGTATCCAATTCCTCAAGCACTGCACCGTATATGCCAAGTTTCTCCTTGAAAAGGCGCGAACTTCTTACTATATTTGAATCATTGACACAGAGAAAGGCCTTTCCATGTGAACTTTCTGTTTTCCCGAATTTTCGTGGTTGACTGGTTACTTGACACTTTAGACTTGATTGCCTTGAAGATGAACAATTCTCAAAACACTTTAAGCAGTGCCCAGACAGATTTGAGTATATGGCCTTTCCTTTTGAGTTAACCATGTGGAAGTATAATTGTGGTGAGCTCATTTGGTGAATAGCTCCTTACTGAACTCTTCAACAATCTGCGTAAACTCGTATGGGCTCGCATTTTTGGGTAAAAAAGTATCAGCTTTTTTCAAAGCTTGATGGAAGCGGTCACCCTTGGTTTCAGCCGAATATATTATAACTTTTTTCTCTGGATACCTGTCTTTTAAGGCGGAGGCCAGACCTAAACCTTCGTCTGGGAATTCTAAAATCTTGCCGACCCCTTGAATATCTATAAAAAGAATCTGGGCATCGCGAACTTCTGGGCAATCCAAGGCTTTAATATCTTTAACTCGCTTAGTGTTTATCCAGCCAGATTTTTTTAAAATGCTGACAACTTTGAAGTTGACATCATCGTCAATGAACAAAATGTGAGATTTTGGCTTTAAAGAATCTATATCAACATCGGAATACTCATTTTGTCGACCAGCATTAGCTGTAGAACCTATATTATTATTGATTGTTAGGGAATTTTTTATCACAGCCGGTTTATCAGAACTATTCTTTCTTAACCTATAAAAGAGGCTCCCTAATAGGGGCAGAATCATAACGCCTATACCACTAAAAACCCATTGCCTATTTTCTATTAACCATTCCATCTCTAAACACCTCGATTCTTAGAAATAATGGGGACGCGGCCCTCTACTTAAGAAGGGAAGCTGCAATCGTAACACCCGCTCTCCATTCTTACCCTAAGAAGGTGAACAGCCCTACTCCGCCCCTTAAGATAAGGGGAGGTCGGGAGGGGTTATGAAAAAAGGGAGCCTTTCGGCTCCCCTTTTATTAACTGCACTTTGAATGCCCGCAGGCTCTACAGACCATGCATCCTTCGAGGAACTCGAGGACGTGGCCGCAGTCGGGGCACATGCCCGCCATATCTCCACGTACCTGCTTTGAGCCTGATGTGTCAAGCATCCCCCTGTTTCCAAGGTAATTCTTCAGAACCTTGGCGATTCCGTCGGGACAGGAGAGGACCATCCCCCCGCTCTGCCATTGGGGCATGGGACACCTTATTCCGGCAAGCTGCTCAAGAATCGATTCGGGGGCAACGCCTGCCCTCAGGGCAAGGGATACGAGGCGGCTCACCGCCTCTGACTGGGATGATGCGCACCCTCCTGATTTGCCCATCTGGGAAAAGATCTCGCATAAGCCGTGCTCATCCTCGTTTATGGTAACATAGAGGTTTCCGCACCCGGTGCCGATCTTCTGGGTGGTCCCTGTGGTGACCTCAGGCCTCGGCCTTGGGGTTATGTTCAGTCTGAAATCTGGTTCTTCGACCTTTCCAGTTGGAGCGGACTTCGACTTGCTGTCCCCGGCATATAGCACCTGAACGTCCTTGCTCCCGTCCCTGTAAATGGTCACGCCTTTGCACCCGGTATTTGCGGCAAGGCTGTAAACCTTCTCTACGTCCTCAATGGTTGCGTCATTGGGGAAGTTTACGGTCTTTGAAACCGCATTGTCCGTGTATTTCTGGAATGCGGCCTGGATGCGGATATGCCATTCCGGGGATACGTCGTGGGCGGTGGCGAATATCTTCCTGTACTTCTCAGGCACCCCTTCCACGTCGGAGACGGTGCCGTGCTTGGCGATCTCCCTCATGAGGGCCTCGGAATAAAAACCTTCCTCTTTTGCTATCTGCTCGAACAACAGATTCACCTCAGGGAGCTCTGTGTTGTCCATGACGTTCCTTACGTACGATATCGCAAAGAGGGGCTCAATTCCGCTGGAGGCGCTGGCAATGATGCTTATGGTGCCCGTGGGGGCGATGGTTGTAGTTGTGGCGTTCCTGAGCTTGGGCGCGCCGGGCTTGCTGTAGATGCTCCCGTCAAAGTTCGGGAATGCACCGCGCATAAGGGCCAGCTCCTGAGATGCCTTCTTTGACTCGGTCTGGAGGAACCCCATGACATCCTCGGCGAGCTTTACCGCTTCTTCCGAATTATATGGGATACCCAGCATTATGAGCATGTCCGCAAATCCCATGACCCCAAGACCTATCTTGCGGTTCCCCTGGGTCATCTCCTTGATCTTGGGAAGGGGGAACTTGTTCATCTCTATGACGTTGTCTAAGAAATGGACGGCTGTGTGTATGAGGGATGCAAGTTTTTCATAATTGATCTTCCCGTCCTCAACCACCCTGGTCAGGTTTATGGAGCCCAGGTTGCAGGACTCATAAGGGAGAAGGGGCTGCTCTCCGCAAGGGTTTGTGGACTCTATATCCCCAAGCTTGGGGGTGGGGTTGTCCCTGTTCATCCTGTCTATGAATATGATCCCAGGGTCCCCAGTCTTCCATGCCATCTCCGTGATAAGGTCGAATACCTGCTTTGCAGGGAGGGTCCCGCAGGGTTTCTTTGTCCTGGGATTTATAAGCTCGTAGTCCTCGCCCTTGTCCACCGCCTCCATGAACCTTTCCGTTATGGCCACGGATATGTTGAAGTTGCTGAGCTTGTCGCTGTCCTTCTTGCATGTGATGAAGTTCAGGATATCGGGGTGGTCAACCCGGAGGATTCCCATATTGGCACCCCTCCTGGTTCCGCCCTGCTTCACTGTCTCCGTGGCCGCATCAAATGCCATCATGAACGATATGGGACCGCTGGATACGCCCTTGGTTGAGGCAACGGTGTCATTGGACGGCCTCAGCCTTGAGAAGGAAAAGCCCGTGCCTCCGCCGCTCTTGTGGATAAGTGCCGTGTACTTTATGGCATCAAATATCGATTCCATGGAGTCCTCCACTGGGAGGACAAAGCAGGCGGAGAGCTGCTGGAGATCACGACCAGCATTCATGAGTGTGGGGGAGTTCGGTAGGAACTCAAGTGCGGTCATGACGCCGTAAAACTCATCTTCTATCTCTTTCACATTGGCAGTAGGGTCGAAAAGGAGGTCTGCCGATGCGATGTTTCTTGCCACCCTCCTGAACATCTCTTCAGGGGCCTCTATGGGCTTCCCTGTATCATCCTTCTTCAAGTATCTTTTTTCCAGCACCTTCAGGGCATTGGGAGCAAGGCTGAGTTGAGGCTTGTGCCCTTTTGTCCTCTTTCCCTTCGAAAGATGCCCTGTGGTTGCACTTCCTATGTGTCCGCCTTCGCTCACATTCCCGCTTATCTCTTCCATAACATACCTCCTATTTTTATACGGTGGCCCGTGCGTCGCTACGCTACTCCGATGCCCCCAGATCCCCGCAGCTGGCCCGGAATGAATCCGTTGCCAGCCTTTTGTATACAATATCTTAAAAAACCTGCTGAAATCGAAGCCTTACAACCTTAAACATACCCTATATTGTGTCTCATTTTCAATTAACCACAATATATTGTGGATGCATTGCGTTGTCAAGATAATTTTTAACTAATTTTAAACCAGGGATTAACACGAGGAAAAGTCCTTGACAGGATAGGGTTTTTGATGCTAATTTAATGCCTGTGCCGAAGTGGCGGAATTGGTAGACGCGCACGTTTGAGGGGCGTGTGGCGAAAGTCGTGTGGGTTCGATTCCCACCTTCGGCACCATATTTATACCCGGATGGGTATTATCCGCGGGCATTCAAATGTCTTTATTTGAATGCAAATTTGCACTAAAACTCAAAAAAGTCCCTTATTGTAATTCCATCCTCCCAAATCTACATACTCCACACCAAAATCATCGACTGTTGAATGGGCTGTGCCTCGATTGGTACCCTTGACAGAGCTTTATCACTTTGTTAATTATAATAAAAGATACCCGTCTAAGATTCATAGTTTATGGAGGTTAAAATGAAAGAGAGGAGATTTACTTGGAAGGCCATGTTAATTGCCTCCCTGTTTTCCCTGGTTACAGCCCTTTTGACCGCATCCTCCACCCAGAGCAATGCAGAGGCCTCGGACGGTAAGGAGTCAAAACCTGCCCTACTGGCAGAAGGGAGGCCTCAATCGTTTTCAGGGCTGGTAAAGGCACTGAAACCGGCAGTTGTGAATATCAGCACTACCCAGGTCATTAAACAACGCGGGTTCAGGGGTATGCCGGGGCAGCCTGGGCATGAATTCGACCAATTCCGGGATTTCTTTGGAGATGACTTCTTTGACAGGTTTTTCGGAGACATGCCTCAGAAGGACCTGAAGAGGAAGAGCCTCGGCTCAGGCTTTATCATATCGAAGGACGGTTATATACTGACGAATACCCATGTGATTGACAACGCCACTGAGATAAAGGTGAGCCTTTCCGACGAGAAGGTCTACGAAGGAGAAGTAATAGGGCGCGACCCGAAGACCGACATAGCCCTTATAAAGATAAAGGCCAACGGGGACCTGCCCATTGTATCTCTCGGCAACTCCGATGAGCTTGAAGTTGGCGACTGGGTCCTTGCCATAGGGAACCCCTTCGGCCTGGACCAGACGGTGACTGCCGGTATAGTGAGCGCCAAGGGCAGGGTAGTGGGAGCAGGCCCTTACGACAACTTCATCCAGACCGATGCGTCCATAAACCCCGGCAACAGCGGAGGCCCTCTCTTTAATACGAAAGGGGAGGTGGTCGGGATAAACACCATGATATTCTCTCCGAGTGGGGGGAATATAGGGATTGGGTTTGCCATACCTGTAAACATGGCCAAGGAGATCCTTGCCCAGCTCAGGGAAAAGGGGAAGGTCACAAGGGGGTGGCTTGGAGTGATGATCCAGCACGTGACGCCGGAGCTGGCCGAATCTTTCGGCCTTGCAAAGGAGAAAGGGGCGTTGGTCTCGGATATAGTAAAAGACAGCCCGGCTGATGCAGCAGGGTTAAAGAGAGGAGACATTGTCCTTCGCTATGACGGGAAAGATGTTGACAAGATGAACGACCTTTCAAGGCTGGTTGGAATGACACCTGTAGGTAAGGAGGTTGAACTCCTGGTCCTCCGGGAAAGTAAGGAGATTAAGGTAAAGGTGAAGATCGGGGAGATGAAGGAAGAAAAGGCCGCAGCTGAAAAAGTTGAGAAGGACCTCGGGATGGATCTCCAGGAGATAACACCTGAGATAGCCAAATACTTCTCTCTCGAAGATACTACAGGCCTTATAGTTACTGATGTGGAGGCCGATTCGGCAGCCGGGAATGCCGGAATAGCCAAAGGCGACATTATTAAAGAGGTCAACAAGGTCCCGGTTAAAAACCTTTCCGATTACAAGAGCGCCTTGAAGGGCATAAAAGGTAATACTGTGCTCCTCCTCGTCAAGAGGGGAGAGAGCACGCTGTTTGTGACATTGAAGATAAAGTGATAATGGGTAGGGGCGGGGTTACCCCGCCCCTACAATTGTATCCGCAACCTTGATGCCGTCCAGGGCGGAGCTTACGATCCCTCCAGCATATCCGGCCCCTTCACCGCAAGGATATAATCCTTTTGTATTAACTGATTGAAGGTCTACACCTCTTGTGATCCTCACCGGGGCAGATGTCCTGGTCTCAACACCTATCAGGACCGCATCTTTGGAGACAAACCCCCTCATCTTCCTGTCGAAGTGTGGAAGGGCAGCCCTCATGGCATCAACGACATAACTGGGGAGACACTTCTTGATGTCTGAAGGGGTCAGGGCAGGTCTGTAACTTGATTTCCCAAGCGAAAGGGTCTCCCTTGAATCCAGGAAGTCGATGACCCTCTGGGCAGGGGCGTTATAATCCCCTCCTCCGGCCTTGAACGCAGCCTCCTCCCATCTCCTCTGGAACCCGATCCCGGCCAGAGGGCCTTCTCCGAAACTTTCAAAGTCTTCCGGTCTTACAGTGACGACAAGGGCGCTGTTGGCATAGGGTGAGTCCCTTTTTGAAAGTGACATCCCGTTAACAACCAGCCTGCCAGGCTCTGAAGATGCGGATATAACGGAACCTCCAGGGCACATGCAGAACGAATAAGCAGAGCGGCCTATTTCAGGCATATTGTGGGTAAGGAGATATTCGGCAGGCGGGAGCTTCGGGTGTCCCGCAGACCTCCCGTACTGGATTTTATCTACGAGCATCTGGGGGTGCTCTACTCTTACCCCTATGGCAAACGGTTTTCTCTCAAGGGAAATCCCTGAATGATGCAGGGCTTCGTAAGTATCCCTGGCGCTGTTGCCTATGGCAAGGATGAGGAGGTCGGTCTTTATCTCTTCCCTCTCGTTTATTATTACCGACTCTATCTTGCCGTCACGGACATTGAAGTCAGTTACCTTTGACTCGAAACGCACGTCGCAGCCAAGGGATATGAGCCTCTTCCTCATGTTTATGACAACACCCCTGAGCCTGTCGGTCCCTATATGGGGCTTTGCCTGGTAGAGTATCTCCTCATTTGCGCCTGCGACCACAAAGGTCTTCAATATATAAGATATCCTGGGATCATCAATCCTGGTGGTAAGCTTCCCGTCTGAGAAGGTACCTGCGCCCCCCTCCCCGAACTGGACATTGCTCTCAGGGTCTAAGACCCTATCAGCCCAGAACCTCTCAACATCCCTGACCCTCTTTTCGACCTCTTTTCCCCTCTCAATAAGAATCGGTCTTAGCCCGTATTCCGTGAGGCGCATGGCAGCAAAGAGACCGGCAGGGCCAGAGCCGATGATGACGGGACGAAGTTCAGTCCTGAGCCTTGGAAAGAAAGCCGGCCTCTCCTTTTCAACTACCTTTATTTTAGCTTTTTCTTCTTTTTTAAAGCTTTTCTCTACCTCTTCCTCTGCCTCCACCTCAAAGGTGTAAACAAAAGAAATCCTGTCCTTCTTCCTGGCATCGAGGGACTTCTTTACAATCTTTATACTCTTTATCTTTTCCTTCGGGATATTAAGGACTGCGGCTGCTTTATTTAGGAGGGTCGACTCTTCTTCAGAAAGGGAGAGGTGTATATCTGTGAGCCTTATGGGCATAATTAGGTCGATGGATTAAACAATTTGATATCAACCAGCTCGCATATGACATGGGAAAGGGTTATGTGCGTCTCCTGGATCCTGGCGGTTACATCGGATTCTACGTTAAGAAGGTAGTCAACCATCTTCGCCATCTTCCCACCGTCCTTCCCCGTCATACCTATGGTCTTCAGCCCCATCTTTTTTGCCTCCTTCAGGGCCTTCAGGACGTTTGGGGAGTTACCGCTGGTGGATATGCCCCAGGCAATGTCCCCTTCCTTTCCAAGGGCCTTTATCTGCTTCAGGAATACCTGGTCGTAGTTGTAGTCATTCCCTATGCTGGTTATGACGGATGTGTCCGTTGTAAGGGCCATGGCTGGGAGAGGTGGGCGTTCTATCATGAAGCGATTTACGAATTCGGCTGCTATGTGCTGGGCATCTGCGGCGCTCCCTCCATTTCCGAAGAGCATGACCTTGTTCCCCTCGTGAAAGGCCTCAACTATCAGCTCCACAACAGAAATGATGGTCTTCAGATTCTTTTTTACAAAAGAGAGCTTAACATCGGCACTCTGCTCAAACGCCCTTATAATAAGTTCTTCCATGGATATCTTTCTATCGTAAATACGCTATATTGTCAAGGGGGCGAAAAAGTTTAGGTCTTTGTAATAGTGGTTGACAAGTGGTATTACTTATGTAATACTTTAAGCATACAAAGAGACGACAGCTGAATTGGAGACCTTGTGGCACTGAAACCTATAACTCTGAGACTGGATGAAGAGGAATACGAAAAGCTAAAACAACACCTTAGCGAATTTGGAGACCCTGATATCAATGTGGCATACGTATTAAGGGCCTACATCCGGGACCTTAACAGGACTATGCCGTTCCTGCTAAAATCGGGCTGGGACCTTAAAAACTACTTTGGTATGCTTGGTTCGTGGCTCAAACAGATCAGTTCAATGACTGATATGGAGATGTTATCAAAAATAACGGTCAACCCCTGGGCATTTTGGAATGCCGCAGGAGTTTCGCATGATCCTGGAACCGGTAAACCAACTGCATCCAGAGAAAAAGGTCGAAGAACCAGTGTTGAGGAAGAAGATAAAAAGGATAAAGAAAAATAGGGGGAAGGGATGTTTAACGATAACATGTTCAAATCCATGATGGATCTTTTTGGTAACCCAATTGTCAGAAAGGGTTTTCTTGACTTTTATTTGAAGATGCAACAGGAAGGCATGGAAGAGGCGAAGAAATCCTGGAATCTCTCCGGTGAAAAATATCCCTCGGTCCCCAACGCCCAGGAGTTCTTTGAGAAAATGGCAGACTTCAATATGTTGCTTGGTTTTGTCCCCAGTGTAAAATATGACGAGGTGCTGAAGGAGAATGAGAAGCTTAAAAAGGAAAACAGTTTTTTAAAAGATACAATAAGGGAACTTCAGGGGAATCTCTTTAAAGAAGGAACCGAAAAGGCCCAAGAAGCATGGCAGACCATCATTGACAAGCAACTGGAGATGAACAAGGAGATTGCAAAAAACTTCATTGATCAGTTTAAGGAGCTTAAGAAAAAAGATAAGTAAGACAGGCAAATCGTTTACCACAACATCAGTTTTGGCTGATGAATATATCTATAAAAGGAGAAAGTCATGGAAAAGGGAACAGAGTTTTTTGATGCATGGATTAAGTCACAGAAGGATTTTATGGGTAACTGGGTAAAGGCTCAGAAGGAGTTCATGGAGAACTGGACAGCTGGAACAAAGAAAATTCAGGAGTCTATCGCAAGTATGGGCGGCACCCAGGAAGGCCCTGCAAAGGAGTTCTTCAATCAGTACAACACCTGGATGAACACCATGATCAGTTCATCAAAGGTTTTTACTGATGAGGCTACAAAGATGCAGGAGGCATGGGTTAACTCCGTCGAAAAACAGATGGATCTGTTAAAGAACTTCTCCCCCGATCTTTTTAAGCAGGCTGGGACCAAAAAGTAATTTAGCGATGAACTGCTACAAAAGGGAATGTAGGGGCGTACCCTTGTGGTCGCCCGGATAAACGGGAGGGGACAAGCCCCTCCCCTACAAAAGTAGAGGAGATTTTCGTAGCAAAAAGAACATGGAGGCTGGTCATGGATGCATCTACAGATTTTTTTAAAACATGGTTGAAGACACAGGAAAACCTGACAGAAAACTGGATCAGCAATACAAAAAGGGTACAGCAGGAATATATGGGTGGAGCCGTAGAAGGTTCCGGCGGCGATGTCTTTAATCTTTACAATTCATGGACAACTGCCATATTCAATGCCGTTAATCAACCAGGGGAGTCAGGTAACGATATTTTAAAGGAGACTCTCTCCAAGGTATTCAGCAGTTCCAATGCTTATGTAAAGCTTTATGAGGTCTGGCTCCCTCTCTTCAAGGCCATTCAGGAAAAAACATTTACTGCCGATTCCTTTAAGGACCTCGCTGACCCTGCTAAATACAAAGATATCCTGGATAAGGTATGGGGATTTAATCCCGAAGCAATGACTGAGTTTTATGGTCAGGCAACAAAATTGTTGGAAATGCTGGGGGGAACCTCAGGGGAGTTTGTTAAACCGTGGTCAGATGCAATGCAGAAAAACCTCCTGGCATCCCCTCAGTTTGTTGAGGGGAACCCTGGGGCGGTCATGAATATCTTTCATAATATGTTCCGGGCATTTGACAGCACCGTTGGGAATGTCTTTCATATCCCTGCGGTAGGAAAGGACAGGGAAAAGATCGAACTCATGATGAAAGGGTTTGATGACTTGTCCGTCTATCTGGCAAAAAACACCGAATATCAACATATGATGTATGTAGCCGGCCAGAAAGCCATGGAAAAGGTTGTAGAAAGCATCGCACAGAAGATCAAAGACGGAGCAGAGATAAAGAGCTTTAATGAATTCTTTAACAACTGGATAGATGTAAACGAGAGGACATATTATGAACTTTTCCAGCAGGAGGAGTTCTCAAAGCTTCAGGGTGAGCTTCTTGATTCCTCATTGAATGTTCGCAAACACTTTTTCAAGTTAACGGAACTGTACCTCTATGATTTTCCTATAGCCCTTCGTTCAGAGATGGATGATCTCTACAAAACGGTTTATGAGCTGAAGAAAAAGGTCAGGAACCTTGAAAAACAGGTCAAGAAATCATCTGGTCAGGAGGAAAAGGTATGAAAACGCCATTCACGACCTTTGATGCAAAAAGCATAATAAAGGATATAGGAGAGCTGAATGCGAAGCTTCTCAAAGGAGCCGTGGCCCTTACAGAGGTAGACCAGATAGATGTCGGGACTGCGCCAAGAGAGCTTGTTTATGAAGAGGATAAGCTTAAGCTGTACCGTTATAAATCTGAGGGGAAGGCAACATCTAAAGTACCTGTGCTAATAGTGTATGCGCTGGTAAACAGGCCATACATGCTTGACCTTCAGCCTGACAGAAGCATCATCAGAAACCTCCTCCAGCACGGCGTTGACCTCTACATCATTGACTGGGGATATCCGACCAAAGAGGACATGTATCTGACCCTTGATGATTACATCAACGGATATATAGACAACTGCGTCGAATTTATCAAAGAGGCGGCAAAGACGGAAAAAGTCAATCTGATGGGTATCTGTCAGGGTGGGACCTTCTCCGCCATATATGCATCCCTCCACCCGGAAAAGGTAAATAATCTTGTGACCCTGGTAACACCAATAGACTTCTCAACCAATGACGGGCTTCTCTTCAACTGGGCGAAGAACATCAACGTTGACAGTCTGGTTGACACATACAGGGTAATTCCAGGTGACTTCCTGAATTCAGGCTTCCTGATGCTGATGCCGTTTGCCCTTAATATCAGGAAATATGTAGATATGCTCGATGTCCTTGAGGATAAGGAAAAACTCATGAACTTCCTCAGGATGGAGAAATGGATATTTGACAGTCCAGGTCAGGCAGGGGAATGCATGAGGCAGTTTATCAAAGACTGTTATCAGGGGAATAAGCTTGTTAAGGGCGAGTTGAAGATCGGCGACAAGACTGTAAATCTGAAAAACGTTACCATGCCTCTGCTGAATATATTTGCAACTGCGGACCACCTGGTGCCGCCAAGCTCTACCAAGCCGCTTAACGACCTTGTGGGAAGCGATGACAAGACCCTCTATGAGTTTAAGGGAGGACATATCGGGGTCTTTGTAGGATCAAAGTCCCAGAAGGAGCTTGCGCCGGCTATCGCAAAATGGCTGCATGAAAGGGATTCCGTAAAGACTAAAGGGGCGCCGGTAAAGCCTGAAGTTTCCAAGAGATCGGATAACGCAAAAACCAAATCCGAGCAGCCTAAAAACAAGAAAAATATAAAGAAGAAATAAAAAAGGGGGCAAAAGCCCCCTCGCGGCCTACTCAATCCATTTCAACGACCAGTTGACATATTCCTGTTGAGATTCAAAGGTATCCCACTCAGCTTTTTTTATGTTGTACGGGGGATCGGCAAAGACAAGGTCAACGGAAGGCTCGCGCACCTCCGTAACCTGTCTTTGTCTCTTCGCAATAGCAATTTAGCAAAATCTGACCCCTTTGGTTATTCACTGCTTGTCACGTATCAACATCCCCATTGTTTCTATTCTCGTGTATTGCTCGACTGGAGATTAGGCATGCGCGAAGGCATGTATACCCGTAAGGCGTTTACCGATGCTTGCCTTCGCGATTTTTAAATCGTAAGATGCCTGAAGATTAAGCCAATATTGCGGTGACTGGTTGAATGCACGACCGAACAGTAACGCCAGTTCCGCCGTCACCGGACGATCGCCTTTGATAACATGCGAAATCCGCATGGGCGATACCCCGATAGTGCGCGCGAACTCAGCCTGAGATATACCCATTTCTCCCAAGATTTCTGATAGGAATTCTCCCGGATGAATTGCAGGCAAACCATTCTTAACCATGTTTGTATCTCCTTTAGTGATAATCAACAATTTCAACGTCATAAGCATCGCCATTTTCAAAGCGGAAACAGACGCGCCACTGGTCGTTGATACGAATGCTCCATTGACCGGCGCGATCATGAGCCAGAGCCTCCAATCTGTTGGAAGGAGGGAAACGCAAGTCGTCGAG
Organism: Deltaproteobacteria bacterium; assembly: GCA_030646755.1. Taxonomy (GTDB): domain Bacteria; phylum Desulfobacterota; class JAENJC01; order JAENJC01; family JAENJC01; genus JAUSKU01. The sequence goes on along the minus strand of JAUSKU010000095.1, from coordinate 18,632 downwards.
GCATACGGCCCCATCCAACTGTGTTAAGCGCATTGCCGCGCGTTTAAGTATCTCCGGCGGCAAGCGGCGTGATTTTCCGGTGGCAAAGAAGTGTTCCGTTTCGGAAGAGGCAAACGTCTGAATCATGGATGAATTATAAACAAATTGTTTATCAATGTCAAGGAACAATTGGGGATGACAGGAACAATTGGGGACGGGTACATATTTTTTAGGATTATAAGCTATCGCCGACGGATCATCAGCTACAGCGACAAATGCCGTCCCCATGCCTGTTGCCTTGCTTCCTTGGGTCTCTATCTTAAAGCCGGAGGCAAAGGCGGATTGTGGGAAAAATGACAAGCACAGTAAGGCTATAAAGGGCAGTCGTTTTACGTCCAGCATTTTCAGTCCATCCTCGAAGTTTTGATTGGATAATGCCTTTATGGTAGGGTGGGCAACCAGCAGGGCTTTGGTTTTATCGGTCATGGACGTAGATCTGCTCCCTGGTTTTTTCCTTACTCAAGATAAGATTAGGGCCTGTTTGTTTCATTTCCTGCGCCCACCAATGTTTGACTTTTCCATCAACCCGTGCTAACTATTAGGTGTGCGGTATATTTCACACAATGAAATGAAAGGAGAATCCAAATGTCTACCTTAAATAAAAAATACAGTGCACCACTGGTTCAGCCCTCTATTCATAAGCTTCAAACATTGAAAGAGCTTTCACGCTTGGGCGTGAAGCTTTCCGACGGTTATGACTATGACCTTTATGACCATGTCTTGTCTGAAAGCTCGCTTAACGAGACCAGGCAGCGTCTTTCTTCGATAAAAGAACCTCTCTCGCAGGCAATTGTCGAAGAAAGGCAGATGTAATGCCTCTGTTCTTCTTTGACACAAGCGCCATTGTCAAGAGATACCACCTTGAGGCCGGTTCAGAAGAGGTTGACAGGATATTCGCCGAAACCGATTCAGCATTTGCAATCTCGAACATATCCATAGCAGAATTCACCTCCGCCCTTACCAGGAAACAAAACAACGGAGCCATATCAGAGGATGACCTGGCCCATGCCTTTTCTGAGTTCTCAAAGGATATAATATCCGAATTTTGGATCATCGACCTCGAAAGAAGTCACATCAACCAATCTGTAGTGCTTATTATGAAGCACAACATCAGAACCCTCGACAGCCTTCAACTGGCAGTCCTTCTGAGCATCCGCAATTCAAACCCCACGTTGGTCGCCTCGGACAAGGCCTTGGAGCGGGCCGCGTCTGCCAAGGGGATCAATGTCATTAATCATGAAGGTCGTTGATTCAATCCTCTCCATATGTTACAAAATCGTAGGATGGGTGAACCCCATCGTTTTAAACATAGCCTTCTGCTTATGAGGCTATGAGGCTCATACATAGACGAGCAGTTTACAAAGACTCCATTTTATGGCTCAAGGAAGATGACGACCTGCTTAAAGAGTATGGTGGACCCAAGACCTGTGACGGTTCTCTTTAAATAATGCTAATGAAAATAGGCAGCTGTGAAATAAAGAGAACCGTCCCGTTTAACGTTTAAACGAACCCCACCGCAGAACCCGACAAGAAAAAAATTGGGAACAGCGCGCCCCAAGCGAAGCCAAGCGGAGACGATCAACCCTGCCGCAATAACGCCTCAAACTGCTCAATCGGCACCGGCTTGCCAAACAGATACCCTTGGTAGTGAGTGCAGCCCTTGTTCAGGAGGATTTCCCGTTGCTCTTCCGTCTCCACCCCTTCGGCGATGACGTTCAGGTTCAGGCTTTGTGCCATGACAATGATAGTGTGCACAATCGCTTCATCGCTGTTATCGATGGCAATATAGCGTACGAACGACTGGTCGATCTTGAGCTGATCGAGCGGTAGCCGTTTGAGGTATTGCAGGGATGAATAGCCGGTGCCAAAGTCGTCCAATGAGAGCTGGACACCGATTTTTTTCAATGTGTTCATGGTTTCAATGGTGTCTTCGATGTTCTCTACCAGCATGCTTTCGGTCAGCTCTAATTTGAGCCGCATCGGGTTGATGGCATGGCGTTGCACGGTGGCTGGTACTTGAGCCACGAAATCGGCCTGGCGGAATTGCCTGGCACTCACGTTTACTGCCAGCGTCAGGTCGCGGGTTAGCGCATCTTGCTCCCAGGCTTTGAGTTGGGTGCAAGCTGTGTCCAGCACCCATTGCCCGATGGGCAGGATCAGCCCGGTTTCTTCCGCCAGCGGAATGAATTGAGCGGGTGATATCAAGCCGCGCTCAGGGTGTATCCAGCGGACCAATGCCTCTGCCCCCAATGGACGGTGCGAACTGTCCACCTGAATCTGGTAATACAAATGGAATTGGTGGTTCTCAAGTGCTTTGCGCAATTCACTTACGAGGACTGTGCGGGTGTTAATGACTTCCTGCATTTTCGGGTTAAAGAATCTCATCGTGTTGCGGCCCGCTTGCTTGGCCTGATACATGGCAATGTCGGCGCGTTTCAACAGTTCTTCCGCAGATTTGCCATGATCGCTGAAAAGGGTCGCTCCGATACTGGGGGTGCTGTGGTATTCGTGCGAGGCAAGCTGGTAAGGCTGGTTGAGCGTAGCGAGAATTTTCTCGCCGACGGCTTCCGCCTGTGTTGCGGCTTCAATGGGTTGCTTGCTCAGGTCTTCCAGCATCACCACAAACTCGTCACCCCCCAGACGTGCCACGGTGTCGCTTTCGCGCAGACAGGACTTCAGGCGTTGCGCGGTCTGTTGCAGCAGTAAGTCCCCGAAGTCATGGCCGAGCGTGTCGTTGATGTCCTTGAAATTGTCCAGGTCAATGAACATCAGCGCACCCTCCCGGTCGTTACGCGCGCTGGAAGCGAATGCTTGATTGAGCCGATCTAGCAAAAGCCGCCGGTTAGGCAGGCCGGTGAGCGGGTCGTAGAACGCCAATTGCTTGATCTTGTCCGCCGCCTCGTTGCTGATGGTGATGTCGCTGAGCGTGGCGACGTAATGGGTGACGGTGCCGTTTGGGTCTTTCACTACGGTGATGTTGAGATGCTCCGGGTAGATTTCGCCATTCTTGCGCCGGTTCTGGATTTCACCTTCCCATGCGTCAGTGTTATTGATGCTTTCCCACATGGCCGTGTAGAAGTTTGCATCCTGACGATCTGATTTGAGCAGGCGCGGGTTCTTGCCAACGACTTCTTCATGGGTGTAACCGGTGATCCTGGTGAAAGCGTGGTTCACCCGAAGGATCACGTTATTGGCATCGCTGATCAGCATGCCTTCTTGAGATTCAAAGGCGGCGGCAGCGACACGCAGTTCAGACCTCGAACGCTCGAGTTCAACGAGCTGTTTGCTCATCGGGCGCCAGATCATGAAATATAGAGCAGGGGCCACGATCACGGTGAGCGCGATAGGATCAATCAACGTCCAGACATCTTGCGGAATATCCGTTAGGTAAGGGTGTCCGATCCCGAGCAGCAGCATGATCAAAAGCTCGACCACCAGTATGATCGCACCCACCGCGATCACGACCCTCATAGGGGTATTCAATAGCACCAGCAACTTTTTCATATCGCGCTCCCCCATTTCAGTCGTTCACTGGCGGAGGGAAGCGGGCATACAAACCATGTCCTGAGATTCGTTGAGAACCTATTCTGAGCCTTACCAGAATGGTCGAGGGAGGCGCTAAGAGGCCGCCACAAGGCGTCAATACAGTGTTTGCGGGGGGGGGGGGGGGTAGCTTGCCAGCATGAATTGAACCTCGCTTAGTTTTTCACTCGGTTAAGTACGGGACTATGAATACGCGGGGTGGATTATAGGCACAATCTGTTATCGGTGTCGGGGCTAAAAATATTCCCTCGTTCCCACGCGCCGCGTCACCACCGAAAGCCATCCGTTTGGAAAACGCTCCAAACTTTGAGCCACCTCCCAGACAAAAAACTTCAACTCTCCTCAGACCGTAATTCATGGAAGGTCTAACCAGTTATTAGATAGACCTTGCCAACATCCCAAAAGGGATGTTAGTCAGGCAAATATTTATTCATTTACTAACTTTTTAAACAATATAGCAGCAATAAATGGGTTGTCAAATAAAAAACGGCTCTTCTCCCAAGTGTGTGGGTGAATTATCATAATTCCTTCAACATGCAAGTAAGGATTTTAAGGCGGAGGTATTCTTCGTCCCTCAAACCGTAAGCCCTTCTTTGAATCACGCGAATCTTGTTGTTGAATCCTTCTACAAATCCAAGCGCCACCTTGTTTTCCGGTTTGCTGTAAGCGGCGATGCCATCCCAGTTGCGTTCGATCATTGCGGCGAATTTCTCGAAGGGCTTGATGCGTTGCCACTTCAACGACGCCTTCCAGTTCTCGAAAAACTTTAGCGCCCATGCCTCGGACTGGAGAATTTGGGGGGAATTTGGGGGACACCTTACTTATTTCTTAGAATTAGGTATGGTGTCCCCATAATTACGTCTGCATAATGCCGAAAAACATTTCTGGTACTGCTGCTGCAGAAAAAACACTCATTAGTTTCCGACGCTGTCCAGCAACCTCATGCGACATGTTGTTTATGTCATCAAGTCCTTCATGGAATCCTTTATCGAAGTCATACGCAGGAATCTCGTCAATAAGCGATAAGTATTCGGCAAAATCATATATCTGATTTTCGATGGGCCGTGTTGTTAAATTCATGTTTTATGGTTCCTGATTTCCATGGCTTGCTTGATACCCTCTTTCAGAAACGCGCGTGTCTAATATTTCGTTGCCGTTTCCCAGCACCCATATATGCTTTTAAAAGCATATATAACATTACTAAAAAAGTAATAGAAAAGTCAACAATAAAAATTACTTTTCGTGTAATTGAATCATAGGGAGATGAATTGGTATTATACCAATATGGTAAAGAATGAGATGGATGTCAGGGTTGCCCGCAATATAAAGCGAGTGAGGGAGGAACGCGAGATTTCAAGGGCGGAGATGGAGGAAGGGGCAGGGCTTTCTTACGGCATCCTGGCGCAGATCGAGAATCTGCATAAGGTGGCCGGGAAATCTATACAAAAAAGATTGAGCAAATTTCTAAAGACGCCAGTGGAGGAGTTTTACAGGCCTCTGCCTGAAAAGGGCAAGGTTGCGGAGGCTGTGACCGAATATATTCCTGCCAGACAACAATATACACGGAAAGAACGGACTTACATAGATAAGCTGCTGACAATATTCAGGACAAAGGACGAACCGACAGTGAGGGCAACCGTCCAGGTGATAGATACTTTTTTAAGGGTGCCGGACGGCAAGAGGACAGGGAAGTGATCATCCCCATCGCCCCCAAAACCGCTTATAATTCCTCGTTAGAAATACCGAAATCTCTGATATTGCCAATGCAAGCTGCGAACAGAGAATGGCTGTAAACCTCTGCGGGCTATGGTTCGGTGAGGTTATATTTCAGGAGAGTTCTATCTTGATCCCTTCTTTTTTGGAATCCCAGGGACAACCCCCGTATTACTTCTTTCTCCGACAAAACCAAGGGAAATGAGGGCCAGCACCCATAAAACAACAAACCCTGAAATCCTTATCCAAAGAACCATCTCAGGGCCTTTATTCCTTCCCCATCTCCCACAGCTTCAAAATCTATTCGCCACAGATTTATATGGCATATTTTATTGCCTAAGCAATTGTTACCTTACTCTCTCGACAAGCATGGCTATCCCCTGGCCGCCGCCAATACACAGAGAGGCAAGACCGAGGTTTACATCCTTCCTTAACATCTCATATAGAAGCGTTACCAGTATTCTCGTCCCGCTGGCTCCAACCGGATGGCCGAGGGCAATGGCCCCTCCAAGGACGTTTACCTTGTCCAGGTCCCATCCCATTGCACGATGGACCTGAATAGACTGGGCCGCAAACGCCTCGTTTACCTCAATGAGATCTAAATTCCCAACAGTGCAACGGGTGCGGGCCAGAAGCGCTTCAGAGGCATTTATCGGGCCAAGACCCATAAACGCGGGGTCAAGGGCTGCGGACTGAGCGGCAACTATCTTGAACGCCCATGAAGGATTCATTGCCTTCATCTTCTCAGCAGATACCACAAGGACCGATGCTGCCCCATCATTGATACCGGAGGCATTTCCTGCGGTAACGGTCCCATCCCCCTTGAATGCAGGTTTCAGCTTTGCCAGAGTCTCCGCCGTTGTACCAAAGCGAAGATGCTCATCGGTATCGAATATCTTATCCTCACCCTTTGGCTGCTTGATCCTTACCGGGACTATCTCGTCCTTGAACCTACCTTCCTTGACTGCCTTTTCAGCCTTCTGCTGGGAAGCAGCGGCAAACTCATCCTGCTCTTTTCTTGAAATGCCGTATTTTTCCGCAATATTCTCAGCGGTGTTGCCCATGTGGCAATCATAAAACTTATCCCACAGGGCATCACTTATAATTGAATCCGTGGCCTCTCCGTGACCCAGTCGCTGTCCACTGCGCATGGACTTAAGCAGATACGGAGCCCCGCTCATATGCTCCATCCCGCCTGCGACTATCACATCAGATTCGCCTGAGGCAATGGCATTGGCCGCCAGTGCCACAGTCTTAAGACCTGAACCGCACACCTTGTTCACCGTAAAAGACGGGACATTCTGGGGAACACCGGCCTTTATTGAGGCCTGCCTTGCCGGGTTCTGGCCAAGACCGGCCTGAAGGACATTCCCCATGATCACTTCATTTACCTCTTTGGGATCAATTGCGGTTCTCGCAATAAGTTCCTTTATAACCAGCGCCCCGATCTCAACAGCATTAAGAGATGCAAGAGAACCATCAAACTTTCCAACTGCCGTCCTTACACCACCAACTATATAAGCCTCCACAGACACCTCCCGATATTATGATTGAAATAAAAAAAGCTCCTAGATCCTCATTCCGCCGTCCACCTCGAGAACCCTTCCTGTGAAGAAGTCATTACTGATAATAAATTGAACCGTCTTTGATATCTCTTCCATCTCTCCAAGTCGTCCTGCAGGTATATTCTGGATCAGCTTTTCCAGGACATCGGGCCTGATCTTGGCCACCATCTCAGTATTTATGTATCCGGGAGCAATGGCCCCGACCCTTATGCCGTATCTGGAAAGCTCCTTTGACCACGTCACGGTCATGGCGTCCACTGCGGACTTTGTCGCCGAGTAGTTTGTCTGGCCCAGATTCCCTGACCGGCTTATGGACGAGATATTTATTATGACGCCCTTTACGCCATGCTTGACCATATGATAGGCGGCCTCTCTGGCACAGAGGAATACACCTGTGAGGTTAACATTAAGCACCTTCTCCCAGCTCGAGAAGGGGAACTTGGTTATCTCTTCGCCCTTCTGCTTGATAAACAGGGCATCCGCCGTTATCCCTGCATTATTGATCAATGCGGCTGGGGCGCCGTTATTCTTGACGTATTCTTCAAAAAACGCCTCCACATCCTTCTCATTACTCACATCAACAACCTTGCCTGGGATCCCTGTCTCGTTCTTCAATGCATCAAGGTTTTCCTGATTCACATCCAGCACATACGGAACAGCGCCGATATTTTTTAAATCCATTGCGAACTTTCTACCCATTCCCCTGGCTCCGCCAGTGATTACTACGTTCTTCCCTGTTATTTCCATTTTTACCCTCCTTTAAATTTTAGTGACTACCTTGACAGTCCTAATTGCTCATAAAGCATTTTGTAGTTGAAATTTGCATCCAGAAGCTCCCTGGCCCTATCTATCTTCTTTTCACCCCTGAAGGTGATCCTGCCAAACGCCCCCTCCACCTTTTCCACAGTTGTCAGCGTATCCTCTCTGACCACAAGGATCGGGGCTCTCGCCATCATCGCCTTCCCTATGACCGTCTCGCTCGGATTCTGGTCCCCGGTAAGGATAAGGCACTTTGTGGATGTCTCAAGGGCGGCTATCTGGATATCGCTCCTGTGCCCACCGGTAATTACAGCCTTGTTTGGCGTCTTGCGGAAGTATTTCAGGGCCGAATCAACGTCCATGGCCCCTATGCTGAATCTCTCCACATATTCATCCATAGCATCTTCACAACACAAAAGTCTTGCATTTAATGCATCACGGAGCTCTCCTACGCTGACTGCCCCAAGAAACGGGTCCTCTGGTATTGAAGCCATTACATCTATATCCTTTCTTTTCAGGAATGGTACAACCAGCTCCTTCATAAGATCAGCAGCCTTGGCCGGGACACGATTGATAATTGTGCCTATCAACCTCGATTTAAGGACGTTGCCGGCTGTTAATATACAATCTATACAAACATCATCTTCGTAGCGTTCTACTAAAAGGGCCTTGGCATCCAGTGACTTCATTATCTTGATAGGGGCCAGATCGAGATACGTTCCATCATAAAGTGTATCGGCACCCTCTATTATCACCACATCCTTTCTCTGAGAAACTTCCTTAAATGCAGCTTCAACCTTGCCCATCAGGCCAAGCTCTGCACCCTGCATTGCGTTTATATATATGTTCTGAGTTAGAACCACAGGGCATATATCTTCAAGAGATTCGTTGAGACCCAAAACTTCCCGCATGAACTCGGCGTCGCCATCCATCGACCTGCCTGCGACGGAAGATGTAGACTTACCGAGGGGCTTCATGTAGCCGACCTTGTACCCTTCGGCCTTTAGCCTCATGGCAAGGACCATGGCAAGCATGCCCTTTCCTGAAAATTCGTTGATTGAGCCTATATACAGGGTCTTCATATAAACCTCCTCTAACTTTAACTGCGTCACCAAATTTCGTATAACTCGTTTCTGTCCGAACTCGTTTAGATATACTCCATATTCAGGGTGATATCCGAAGTATTGCAGAAGGGGGATTTTAATCACCTCATCCCAGCTTCACCTTTTTACTCATCACTTCACCGCTTCCAGCCGTGCCAACATTCGGGCCGCTCCAATTTCCATCTTCGAGAAGGCAAACCACTTTTTCCCAAGGTCTTTCAGGGAAGCACCAAGATGGTAGACTGTAGATTCATCAATGATTAAAAAACGGTCGTGGGAGTTGACAAATTCCTTAACCTCAGTTTTGGGGAATTGTTCATTGTATTTTTTGACATCCAGCTCCATTTGTTTCGAGACTGTTTTCGTAAGAACAGTCAGCGAAACTCCTTTTTTCCGTTTTGAAAAAAGCGTCAGCACTGTATCATCAATATAGTTATCGATCAGGATGATTGATTTTCCGGCAGTGCGTATAAGATCGGAAACAAATTGATAGGCATCAAAGACCTGTCCGTCAAAGAAAATGCCCTGTTTTGGCTGAATTTCTTTGCTCTCAATGGCGTTTAATACCTTGTCGATTTTTTTATCCGTTTTCAGTTGTTTAAATTCGAGTGTATCCAGCCTTTGAAAAACCTGCGCGTTGGAAAGAAGAAAGCGGCGCATTGCGACAAAAGCATTTATTATCTGGATGCTGACTTTGACGGCTGTATCACTTCTGAGGATGGCGGAGAGCATGGCCACGCCCTGCTCTGTAAAAACATAAGGAAGATATTTCCGATGTTTTCCCCTGGCACTGTCTAAGGTCACAATTTGTGACCTTAGACGATCAAATTCGTCATCAGTGATTTTAAACATAAATTCTTCCGGGAACCGCTCACTGTTTCGCTTTACAGCCTGGTTCAGTACCTTGGTATCAACTCCGTAAAGCAATGCCAAATCCTCGTCCAGCATGACCTGCACACCGCGGATAGCATAAATCTTGCTTTGAATTTCATTGTTCATTATCAGTTCATTTCCAGTCATTCTATCGTCATCCTGGCGTCTATCGCAATGACCCCCTCTCCCTTTGGAAGGACTACAAGGGGGTTTATATCCATTTCAATTATCTCAGGGAAATCCGTCACAAGCTGGGAGAGCCTCTGGATACCTTCAATCAGCGCATCTATGTCCGACGGGGCCTCGCCCCTGACTCCTTTAAGTAGGGGGTAAGATCTGATTTCGGAGATCATCCTTTCTATATCTATCTTTCCAACTGGGGCAACCCTGAAAGAGACGTCCTTCAGGACCTCTACGTAAATACCTCCAAGGCCGAACATCAGGAGCGGGCCGAAGTTATGGTCCTTGCTCATCCCGACAATCACCTCCTTCCCCTTCTTGACCATCTCCTGGACGGACACACCCCATATCAGGGCTTTTGGCATACGCCTTGAGGCATTAGATGTAATCTCAAGGAACGCCTTCTCCACCTCTTCTTCGGATGCAAGCCCTACCTTGACCCCGCCCACCTCTGTCTTGTGAAGAATATCAGGGGATGATATCTTCATGACAACTGGAAAACCTATGCCTCTGGCCACAATGGCTGCTTCTTCCGATGTCCTGGCCATCATCGCCTTTGGAATCCTGAAGCCGTAGGCCTTTATGACCTCCCTGGCTTCCTTCTCCCCAAGCTCCAAACGATCTTCTTTTCTTGCCGAGGCGATTATCTCCTCAACCTTTTTTCGGTCTGCCTCAAAGCTCCCTATTACAGGTTCTGGCTCCTTCAGCCATTGGGCGTACCTTACCATGGAGGCAAAGGATTTAACCCCTCTTTCAGGATATGGGTAATTCGGGACGCCGCCCTTCCTGAGGATATCAACCGCACCCTTTATGCTGGCCTCCCCCATAAATGAAGCGATCAGCGGCTTTCCGCTCCTGGATGCGTTGGCAACTATATCGGCCGTTTTTTCCACCTCTGTCATGGCCTGTGGTGTAAGGATGACAAGCGCTCCGTTGACGTTAGGGTCTGAGAGAACGGTGTTAACAGCAGCCTCATACCTGTCTGCCCTGGCGTCCCCTATGACATCAACCGGGTTGAAGAAACCAGCCACGGGAGGAAGGGATTCCCTCAATTTATTTATTGTATCGCCTGAAAGCTCAGCCAGTTCCACCCTGAACCTCTCGCAGGCATCCGCTGCGATTATCCCCGGCCCTCCTGCATTGGTTATTATGGCAAGCCTTGGGCCGGAAGGAAGAGGCTGCCCGGCAAAGGAAAGGGCGTAGTCGAACAGGTCCTCAATGCTCATGGCCCTTATTATCCCCGACTGGTCAAAGGCGGCCTGGAAGGCCCTGTCCGCCCCTGCAAGGGTCCCTGTATGGGATGAAGCAGCCCTCGCCCCTGCGGCAGTGCCGCCCGCCTTGACAACAATCAGAGGCTTCTTCCTGGCGGCCTTCCTTGCCTCATCCATGAACTCCCTTCCCTTTTCAACCCCTTCCAGATACCCCAGGATAACAGATGTCTCAGGGTCATCGGCCAGATACCGGATAAGCTCAAGCTCAGAAAGGTCAGCCTTGTTCCCGAGGGAGATGAACTTTGAAAAACCTACATTGTTCCCTACAGCCCAGTCAAGGATGGCAGTGCACAAGGCCCCTGACTGGGAAAAGAAGGCTATCTTCCCCTTGGGCGGCATCCCTGCCGCAAAGGATGCATTGAGCATGGAGCCTGTGTCTATAAGCCCAAGGCAGTTGGGGCCGAGGAGCCTTATCCCGTAACCTCTGGCCTTGTTTGCAACCTCAGTCTCAAGCCTTCTTCCTTCACCTCCGGTCTCTTTAAACCCGGCAGAAATGATGATTACAGATTTGATACCTTTTTTCGCGCATTCATCAATGGCATCCAGGATGAACTTCGGAGGTATGACTATTACGGCCAGGTCTATATCGCCTTCTATAGATAATAGATTTGGATATGATGTAAGCCCCATTATCTCAGAGGCCTTGGGGTTCACAGGATATATCTTGCCTGGGAAACCGTATTTTACGATGTTGGAGATGATGGAGTGGCCGGTCTTCCCCTCCTCCCTGGAAGCACCGACGATCGCTACTGATCTTGGATTGAAGAAACCTTCTAACATAAGAACCCTTCCCCGCCCTTAAGTACCGCATTCACGGCTGTCTGCATGTATTTCATGTCCAGGGATATTATCACAAATTTCAGGTCCCCGCTAATGCCAACTCTTTTGGCAAAAAATGCGGCTCCGGCATTCGACGACTCAACGACTCAAAAGGTATGGACTTTATTTGTGTATCGGCGTATGATTCGGCCTTATTAAATCAACAGGAAGAAGACACTTGAAAAGCTCTAAATCTATTCTATCCATAGCTGCTTTATTAGTGACAACGATAATTATTCCGGTATGTGCTGCAATGGCAGGAGATACAGAGGGTGATACGGCTGCATCATTACCCTCCCTCGTCGTCAGTGCCACCCGGTATGAAATGCCCCAGAGCCGGGTATCCAGCGATATCACAGTGATAACTAAGGAAGAGATAGCGCATATGCCGGTGCATGACCTGAGCGAGGCGCTGAATTATATCACGGGCCTCGTGCTGGACAGGAACGGGGGCCCGGCGACCTTAACTGTGCCATCCATCCAGGGCTCCGATTCGAGGCATGTAAAGATCGTTATAGACGACGTCCCCCTTGAGCTGCTTATTGACCAAGCGGCAGACCTCTCCATGATCCCCATTGAAAATATTGAGAGGATCGAGGTGCTGAAGGGCGCCGCATCTTCCGTCTGGGGATCATCATTAGGAGGGGTCATAAATATTATCACAAGAAAGCCCACCGACGAGACATCAGGGGATATCGGAGTATCTGTGGGCGAAAATAACACCCGCAAGTACAACGGACTCGTATCAGGGAAGGCCTCCGGAACAGGCTACCTCCTTTCAGCCAGCAGGTTCGAGACAGACGGATTTTTCAAAGACCAGGACACTGATACTGAGGTCAATAATTTCTACGGCAAGCTGACCAGGGAGTTCGGCAAAGACCTGAGGATGGAAGTTTCCTATGGCAGCAATAACAACGAACGCAGCTTCGAATTTACTGACTATGGATTCAGTTGGGACAACAGGAACTCCGACTCCTACGGGAGGATAAACATGGGATATGCCCCCAATAAGGATTTGGACCTTTCTATGACGGCTTATAAGCGGTACTTCTATTACAGAGGTGAATACACAAACATAGGAGATCTATCACCCTATTTCACACAGACAGACAGGGAAAATTCTTACGGCGGGGTATTAAAGTCGGTGTGGAGACACTCGGAGAAAGGGACGGTATCGGGAGGGGTAGAGGCGAGCCATGGGACCCTTGACGACAGCAACGAGACGGAGAAGCATGATTCCGACAAGTGGGCGGCGTATCTAAATGAGAGTTACCGGATCGGCAATCTGGACCTTGCCGCAGGGGTCAGGCAAGATGAAGACAATGTGTTTGGCTCCGAAACGAGCCCCAGCGCCGGTGCGGTCTACAACATAGAGAGGGCTTCTACTCTTTTGAGACTGAATGTGGCGAGAGGGTTCACTCCCCCGTCTTTGGGAAATCGTTATGCGGGACTGACCCCTAATAAAGACCTGAGTGCCGAAAAGGCCTGGACGTACCAGGCCGGATTTGAGACGCGATATATTCCAGGGCTTTGGGGAAAGGTCACCTTTTACAGGGCGGACATAACCGATGCGATAGACGGCGTCTATGACAGTTCCTTCAACTTCCTCTATTACAAAAACATAAAGGATTTACGCCGCCAGGGGGTTGAGGCAGAGGCGAGGACGGCAGAGTATAAGGGCATGAGCCTTTCATACGGGTATGCCTTCAACGACGTGAGGGACCTCGATAATGACGAAATAGTCAAGAACAAGGCCCGTGTAACCCATGATGTAGGGATAGATTACAAAGGACCATTTGAGACCAGGGCAACAGTGAAGGGGCATTACGTCTATTGGAATGCGGAAGATATTCAGAACGCAAAGGACAACAACTTCACTTGGGACGCAAAGATCAGTAAATATCTTGCCGGATGGAAGAGGGGTGTCGGCGAGATTTTTGTATCGGCCCACAACATAACCAATGAAGACCAGTTCCTGGACGAAATTTTTTCGAACCCAGGAATGTGGGTTGAGGCTGGGGCAAGCCTGAGCTTTTAAAAATATCTTGACCTTACTTCCATTATCAGCTAAGTTAGCATAATGCTAAATAAGGCAACAATTTCTTACATTGCGGCCCTGATCCTCTCCTTTTTAATCCTTCAATCATGCAAAAATAGTAATAGCAAAACCCTCACCATCTGCGGCAACGTAAAGATAGAGAAAGGCTCCACAGAAAACAACGTCAACTTTTTTTACACCCCTTTGGAAGATTTTTTCCTAAGCCCCCTCGTCCACTATGATCCATCTGCCAACAAATATCGCCAGATAATCGTAAAAGAAGCCAGGCCTTTGGAAGACGGTAAGGTGTGGGACATTGAACTCAAGGACAACGTGCTTTTCCATGACGGGACTCCCCTGACTGCCGATGATGTCGCCTTTTCCATAGAAAAGAGAAAGGAGATGTCAGCTAACCTTGGCGCCATCCGGCAGGCAAAGGTGTTGAACAAGAAGAGTATCGGGCTGAGCCTTAACAACCCTGTCTCGGATATCTCCGATATCTTAAGCTGTATATACGTCTACCCCAGCCATATCTTCAGGCAGGAGGAGGCATGGAGAAAAACCTTCCTCGAAAAACCTTTAGGCAGCGGCCCGTTTAAATTCAAGAGGTGGCTTAAAAACGGGGTGGAGTTCACCGCCAATGAAGACTATTTTGAAGGCAGGCCCAGGATAGACAAGATAGTATATATCTCTGAAGCTGACGAAAACAAGCGCCTGAGTTATCTTTTAGAGGGGACAGCGGATATCATGTCGGCTCCAATATCCTCCAGGACAGCCGGTTTTGTCAAAAGAGACCCTAAATTTCATATAAATGAGTTCCCATTTCCTTATTACTCAGCCCTCTTCCTAAACAACCGGTCTGAGATATTCAGCGACAGCCGCGCAAGGAAGGCGGTTAATATGGCTGTAAACAGGGAATCTCTTATAGCAAAAGGGTTAGATGGGGCCGGTATCCCCGCATACTCGCCCTTTATGAAAAATATGCTGCCGGAGGGCTACAATATAACCCCGTCCAGCTATGGCCCTAAAGCAGCCTTGACCCTTCTTAAAGATGCAGGTTGGAGAGATAAGAACAAGGACGGCATCCTTGAAAAGGAAGGAAAGAGGCTCAGGTTCAGGCTTTATTACCTTAAAGGGCCTGAAGAATTCAAGTTGCTTGCGGATATCATATCCCAGCAGCTATACGAGATCGGCATTGAGGTCGAGACTCTCTCGCTTAGTTATGATGAAGTTGACAACAAAGAAAAACCCTCATTTGAATACGATGCCTTTTTAAATTCCAAAGGTTCATTTTATTTTGAATCTGTCTGGCAGACGAGGTCGTTATACGGCGACAAGACCTATAATTACTCCCGCTACAGCAATAAAGAGGTGGATGCCCTGTTTGAACAGGCCAAGAATATAAAAAAGCCTGATGAGATAAAGAGGATATATGGCCGGATAGACCGGGTAATCCATGAGGATACTCCTGCCGTCTTTTTATATGCTCCCCTCAGTTATACGGCGGTAAATAAGCGACTCAAAGAGGCTGAGGGGTTCAACAGCACGCCATACGACATATATAAGATAAAAGATTGGGAGTGACTGAATTCCCCTCCCCCTCTTTTCCAAAGGGGAGAATAAAAAACAAGGAAGGAGGTGATACTATGAAGATCATCAAGAAAGGGATCAAGAACCCTGCGGCGGTTCACCCCACGGTATGTTGCAGCTCAGGCCCAACGCCTTTCAGGGCGGAACCCCCGACGGTGGAGTAACCGCTGGTCAAGTGAGATTATGAGACTTTCAAAGTTCAACATCGCGGCGCACGGCCTCCCGGAAGGGGGGAAGTGCGCCGTGTATAATACCCTGACCCAGGGTCTGGTGGTCCTTGAGGATCACATTGTAAAAGGGCTTGAAAGAGGCGAAGCCTCTGACCTGAGCACCGAAGAGGTCAAGTCCCTCGAAGATTTAGGGGTCCTCGTCCAGGAAGGGGTGGACGAGGACCTCCTTTTTGACCTGTTCTACAATCAGATCAGGTTTTCCGGCAGGACCCTAAGCATAACACTTCTGACCACCATGAGCTGCAACTTTGCGTGCAGCTACTGCTACGAAGGTGCGCTTACGCGCGGCAGGAAACAGATGTCGCTTGAAACCGCTGATGAGACAATCGCCTGGATAAAGGCGAGGGCAAAGGATAGCAGCGTCTCCAAAATAGACATCCAGTATCACGGCGGGGAACCTTTGCTCAATATCCCTGTCATAGAAAGGGTGGGCGGCGAACTCAAGGAATTCTGCGCCAAGAAAAACATAAAGCTAAGCTCCCATATATTGTCCAACGGCTATCTTCTGGACAGGAAGACTGCGGAGAGGATAAAGGCCGTAGGGGTAGAGTCGGTAAGGGTGACCATTGACGGTCCTGAAGATGTCCATGACTCCATGAGATTTTTAAGGGGCGGGGAAAAGACTTACGGGGCTATAATAGAGAACCTACTTGAGATAAAGGACGTCCTAATCGTGAGCGTAGGGATAAACTATACAAAGGAGACGGCAAAGAGGATGCCGGAGCTTCTTGACGGCCTGATAAAGATAGGCCTTGGCCCGGGGGCCATAAAGAGGGTCGGCTGTTCACCCGTCATGCCGGGAGAAGGGAGCGCTGCCTTTGACAGCGGTTGCATCCCGGCGGACGATCTATATGACGATCTTTTGAGCGTGCAGGAGGAGGTGGTGAAAAGGGGGTTCTGGAAATATGCAGAGCCAGAGATCAGCCCCTGTTCGGTAGTTATGGCGACAGCCTTCACCATCAATTATGACGGAGTTGTTTGCAAATGCCCTGCACTTGCCGATCATCCCCAATATTCGGTGGGCAATGTCAGGGAAGAACTTATCTACAATGCCGAGATGTACAGATGCCTCGGATACAATACCTTTGACAACAAAAAGTGCCGGGACTGCCAAGTCCTTCCTTTATGCCTCGGCGGATGCAGATACCTTGCACTGGTCAAAAAAGGAAACTTCCATGATATAGACTGCCGGAGGGCCGGCATCGAAGCGTTTGTTATGGACGCTATCCGCAGGATGGTGAAAGAGGCGTAACATCTATTGATATTGCATAATCAGTGTTTGTGGTAATAATCCAATATGTCTCTTTAAGCCATCTTAATCTTGTCTAAACCTGTTTTTACACCGCTACGAATAGAAAGTGAAGGGGGTCTGTAAGGGATGATTAATATCAAGGACTGGAGCGTAAATGAGAGTGGTAATTAAATCGTTCAGGGGAAGACTGTTTTTTATATTCATTGCAGCCGCAATGGTTATCATCACGATTACTACCATCATAGAGTGTTTGCAGATGGGGAGCGCGGTCAAGCTTTCGGTTCAAAGGGACCTCCAGCATATAGCCGCAAGGACCGCCGGAGAACTTGACCAGTATTTCACCGGCAAGGTCGAGACCCTGATAGCAGCCAGAGAGATGTTGTCAAATCCGCACAGCAGGTTTGAGGCAGAGCTGCTGCTAAAGCGGCTCACAGTTGAGTTCCTGCACTTTAAGGAACTGGACCTGTTCGATGCCTCAACAAAAGAGTTGATTGCGTCGAGCAGCTTCAAGGGGAAGATATCGCTGTCAGATGAGGCCATGAAAGCTGTGCAAAAAGGGGGCATATATAAGTCTTCCGTGCTCTTTACAGAGAACAACCTCCCGTATATAAGACTGGCAATGCCTTTGTTCTGGCAGGGCGAGGTTACCAAGGTCCTCATGGCAGACCTGGATATCCTGGCAATATGGAATAAAATTGATAGCATCCGCATTGGTGACACAGGCCGAACATCTCTCCTGTCTTACGAAGGAGTATTTCTTGCAGACGCAGACAAGGAAAGGGTATTAAAACGGAAGAGATGGCAAGACTTTGAAAAAGCGCCTCTATCTGGGAACCGCGGGGTTATAGGGGCAAAAGATATAAAAGGGATATATATATATGCGGCCCATGAGGTTATCCCTTCTGTGGATTGGAGGGTGGTCATAACCCAGGAGCGCAAGGAGGCATTATCATTCCTTACGATAATCATATACCAGGCGGTCATTGCAGTAGTATTGTCGGTAATAGCCTGTTATTTCATTGCAGATTGGCTCTCCAGGCATCTCTCCGGGCCTGTAGAGGAGCTTTATAAAGGAGTCCAGCAAATAACCAAGGGGGACTTTGAATACGAGGTCCCCAAGTTGTATGGCACCGAACTGTCGGCCCTGGCCGAAGGCCTTAATTCCATGGCTAAATCCATTGCTGAAAAGGAACGGATTGAAAAAGAGTTTGCAAAGTCAGAGAGGCTTGCCGCTGTCGGCAGGCTTGCGGCAGACGTGTCCCACGAGATAAACAACCCCCTGGCTATAATGAAGAACTACATATATATAATAGGCAAAAAGAAGATGAAGGAGGACGACCCTAACCAGCAGTACCTCAGGATAATAGACGGGGAGATAGACAGGGTAGCCCGGATAATCAGCTCTTTTAACGATTTCTATAAGGGGACCAAGGTCACATCGATGGAGGAGATTGACCTCATGGCCCCTCTTGGAGAGATCCTGGCCTTCTGCAGGGAGGACCTGGAAGGAAAGGGGATAATTCCATTTCTAATTCATAAGTGAATTAATAATCCACGGCCAAGCAACAATAGACTTCACACGTTTGCTATCCAACTCCATTTCCCGTAACGATGACGATAAATTGTTTTCAAGAGCATCAATGCTGTCAAAAACTCG